>NZ_LKDV01000017.1:0-93833 GCF_001401875.1 Pseudoalteromonas sp. P1-13-1a
GCAGTTAGTGTAGTTTTACCGTGGTCAACGTGGCCGATTGTACCAACGTTTACGTGCGGTTTTACGCGTTCAAACTTTTCTTTTGCCATCTTAAAAAATTCCTAATTAAGAAATTAAAGCCTGACTCACTATTGAGCCAGACGAGCTAAAATCATATAACAGCGCGAGCTGAAATTATTGTATCTGCAACCTGTTTAGAGGCTTCAGCATACTTCAAAAACTCCATAGAGTAAGAAGCACGACCCTGTGTTGCAGATCGTAAAGCAGTTGCATAACCAAACATTTCAGAAAGAGGAACTTGGGCATTAACTTGCTTAAGTCCACCTATTGCATCTTCCATGCCTTCGATTATGCCGCGACGACGGTTAAGGTCGCCAACTACATCACCCATGTTTGAGTCAGGAGTGATTACTTCAACCTTCATCATTGGCTCTAAAAGTACAGGGTCAGCTTTAAGCGCCCCCGCTTTCATTGCCATTGAACCTGCAATCTTAAATGCCATTTCATTCGAGTCTACATCATGGAATGAACCATCATATAGAGTCGCTTTAACGCCAAGTAATGGGTAGCCAGCCAGTACACCCTGAGACATTTGCTCTTGGATACCTTTGTCTACCGCAGGGATAAATTCTTTAGGAACCGAACCACCTACTGTTTCGTTAACGAACTCATACGTCGGCGCTTCATCTTCCGAGATATCCATCGGTTCAAGTTTAACCCAGACGTGACCATACTGACCACGACCACCTGATTGACGTACAAACTTCCCTTCAACTTCAACAGTTGAACGGATAGCTTCTCGGTATGCAACCTGCGGCTTACCAACGTTACATTCAACACTGAATTCACGTTTCATACGGTCGACAATGATATCAAGGTGAAGTTCACCCATGCCAGAGATTATAGTCTGGCCTGATTCTTCGTCAGTTTGTACACGAAAAGACGGATCTTCTGCGGCTAGTTTACCTAGTGCTATACCCATCTTATCTTGGTCAGCGATTGTGCGAGGCTCAACCGCAACAGAGATAACTGGCTCTGGGAACTCCATACGCTCTAGCGTAATAATAGAGTTCGGATCACACAGTGTCTCACCTGTTGTTACGTCTTTGAGACCAATAGCTGCCGCAATATCGCCTGCGTGAACTTCTTTGATCTCTTCACGTGAGTTTGAATGCATCTGTACGATACGACCAAATCGCTCACGCTTACCTTTAACTGGGTTATAAACCGCGTCACCCTGTTTAACAGTACCAGAGTAAACACGGAAAAAGGTTAAAGTGCCAACAAACGGGTCTGTTGCAATTTTAAATGCAAGTGCAGCAAACGGCGCTTTATCATCAGCTGGACGTTCTTCCTCAGTTCCATTTTCTAGGATACCTTGGATTTGTTTCACTTGTGTTGGTGCAGGCATGTATTCAACAACGCCATCAAGCACAGCTTGAACGCCTTTGTTTTTAAATGCACTACCACACGTAATGGGAACAATTTCGTTCGCTAATGTGCGTTGACGTAAGGCAGATTTAATTTCTGCTTCACTTAACTCTTCACCTTCTAAGTACTTATCCATTAGTTCTTCAGAGGCTTCAGCTGCACTTTCAACTAAATGAGAGTGCCACTCTTGAGCGAGCTCTTGAAGTTCTGCCGGTATTGCCTCATAAGAGAAAGTCATACCCTGGTCCGCTTCGTTCCAGTTAATGGCTTTCATTTTTATAAGGTCAATAACACCTTTAAAGTCGTCTTCAGCGCCAATAGGCAACTGGATTGGAACAGGCGTTGCTCCAAGACGAGATTTCACCTGGTCAACAACCGTTAAGAAGTCAGCGCCAGTGCGATCCATTTTATTTACGAAGATCATTCTCGGAACTTCGTATTTGTTCGCTTGGCGCCAAACTGTCTCAGTTTGCGGCTGTACACCTGATGAAGCACAAAGAACAACTACCGCACCATCAAGTACACGTAAAGAACGCTCTACTTCGATAGTGAAATCTACGTGTCCTGGCGTATCAATAATATTGATTCGATGGTCGTCAAATTGCGCGTCCATCCCTTTCCAGAAACACGTTGTTGCAGCAGAAGTGATTGTGATACCACGCTCTTGTTCCTGCTCCATCCAATCCATAGTTGCGGCGCCATCATGTACTTCACCGATCTTATGAGAAAGACCCGTGTAGAACAGAACACGTTCTGTTGTGGTGGTTTTGCCTGCATCTACGTGAGCTACTATGCCGATATTACGGTAGCGCTCAAGTGGAGTTGTACGTGCCATATGATCCTCTTAAAGGTTAAGGACAGATTACCAACGGTAATGTGCGAATGCTTTATTCGCTTCAGCCATACGGTGAACGTCTTCACGTTTCTTAACCGCAGTGCCTTTGTTGTCAGCAGCGTCAACGATTTCTTGAGCTAAACGTAAGCCCATAGATTTTTCGCCACGCTTACGTGCAGCGTCTACTAACCAACGCATACCTAATGCGTTGCGACGTACTGGACGTACTTCAACTGGAACTTGATAAGTTGAACCACCAACACGGCGAGATTTAACCTCAACCTGTGGACGGATGTTATCAAGTGCAGATTCAAAGATTTCTAGGTGCGACTTGCCTGATTTCTCAGCAGCCACGTCTAGCGCACCATAAACAATTTTTTCAGCAGTAGATTTCTTGCCGTCTAACATTACGATGTTAACGAATTTAGCAAGAAGTTCCGATCCGAACTTAGGATCTGGAAGAATTTTACGTTGACCTATTACGCGTCTTCTAGGCATTTTGTATCTCCGGTTTATTCAGGTTTGTCCTTTTGGAACAATCACCCAAAACAATAATTAATAATATTTAGTGCTTGGCCTTACTAACGGAAAACAATTAGCCTTTAGGGCGTTTTGCACCGTATTTAGAACGAGCTTGACGACGGTCGCTAACGCCTGCACAGTCAAGTGCACCACGTACAGTGTGAAAACGCACACCTGGTAAATCTTTAACACGACCACCACGGATTAGGATTACACTGTGCTCTTGAAGGTTATGACCTTCACCACCGATGTATGATGTTACTTCGAAACCGTTAGTTAAACGTACACGAGCTACTTTACGTAACGCTGAGTTTGGTTTCTTAGGTGTAGTTGTATATACGCGAGTACATACACCACGCTTTTGCGGACACGCTTTAAGCGCAGCTGAGTTACTTTTAGTAACCTTGCTACGACGTGGCTTACGCACTAGCTGGTTAATAGTTGCCATTTAAATAGCTCCTGAAATTAAAATTACTACTGAAAAAAATAAAAAAATCCGCCCTTTTTACAAGCTTGTAACATACATGCAAGTAAATGGGTGGCGGAATTTTAATGAGCAAAGTTTAACCTGTCAACCTAAACTCATCGTAAGACAGTAGATAACTGCCTTACGATTTATTAATCTGTTGATTAATAAGAGTTTATTGATTTCCAGATAAATCTGCGTTCAGAGCATCTGTTAGTGCTTGAGTTGCCTCTTCTGCACTTACTGTTTGCTCTTCAACAACTTCACCCTGCTTGCGGCGAGCCATACGGTCTTGGTGATACGCAAAGCCAGTACCGGCTGGGATCAGACGACCCACAATTACGTTTTCTTTCAGACCACGAAGCTCATCGCTCTTACCATTCACGGCGGCATCTGTAAGAACACGTGTTGTTTCTTGGAAAGACGCTGCTGAGATGAAAGATTCTGTTGCAAGTGATGCTTTCGTAATACCCATTAGTTGTATTTCAAACTTCGCTGGGATCTTACCTTGTTTTTCAAGGTCACGATTAGCGATATTAACGCGAGCTACTTCAATTTGCTCACCCGCTAAGAACTCAGTATCACCGCCGTCAAGGATGGTACATTTACGTAGCATCTGACGAATAATTGTTTCAATGTGCTTATCATTGATCTTAACGCCCTGCAAACGGTAAACCTCTTGCACTTCGTTAACAATGTAGTTAGCAACATGAGTCACACCACGTAGGCGTAAGATGTCATGTGGTGATTCAGGACCATCGGCGATAACTTCACCTTTAGACACTTGCTCACCTTCAAACACGTTAAGTTGACGCCACTTAGGAATCATTTCTTCGTAATGATCGCCTTCAGCAGGTGTAATAACTAAACGTTTCTTACCTTTAGTCTCTTTACCGAAGCTAATTGTACCTGTGATTTCAGCTAAGATAGCTGGATCTTTTGGCTTACGTGCTTCAAATAAGTCGGCTACGCGTGGTAGACCACCCGTGATATCACGAGTTTTCGAACCTTCTTGCGGAATACGTGCAAGTACGTCACCTGGGTTTGCTGTAACGCCATCTGTCACTTCAATCGTAGTGAATGAAGGTAGACGTGTTTCCTGCAAGCCGCGCTCTTCACTTTCGATGATAAGCTTAGGCTCTTTCGCATTTACTTTAGCAAGGTCTTTAACAACTACACGGGTTAAGCCGGTTAGTTCATCAGTTTGTGCTTCCGTATTTGAGTCATCAACATCGCTGAACGAGATTTTTGACTTATGCTCAAGAACGATTGGGTGACTATGCGGGTCCCAAGTAGCAACGATGTCGTTACCTTGAACTTCTGCATTGTCTTGTACTGTTAGTACCGCACCGTAAGGTACTTTATAACGCTCTTTTTCACGACCGAAGCTATCAATGATAGTGATTTCAGTTGAACGTGAAGTAATTACAATCTTACCGTCGGTATTAAGTACATACTTAGCGTTATGTAGTTTTAACGTACCGTCAGTTTTAACTTGTACATTGTTTTCAGCTGATGCTCTTGATGCCGCACCACCGATGTGGAATGTACGCATCGTAAGCTGTGTACCCGGCTCACCGATTGATTGTGCCGCGATAACACCTACTGATTCACCTGCGTTGATGATATGACCACGTGCAAGGTCACGACCATAACACTTAGCACATACACCAAAGTCGTTATCACATGTGATAACAGAACGTACGCGAACTTCATCTACTGAGTGCTCTTCTAAAAGGTCACACAGTTTTTCATCAAGCATTACATTACGCTCTACTAATACAGTGTCTGTATTAGGAATAAGCACAGGCTCAGCAACAACACGACCTAGTACACGTTCACGAAGCGCTTCTACAACGTCACCACCTTCAATAAGCGGTTTCATTGTTAAGCCATCTTCTGTGCCACAGTCATCTTCGTTGATTACCAAATCTTGTGCAACGTCTACTAGACGACGCGTTAGGTAACCTGAGTTAGCTGTTTTAAGTGCTGTATCGGCAAGACCTTTACGCGCACCGTGCGTTGAGATGAAGTACTGTAGTACGTTTAGACCTTCACGGAAGTTAGCCGTGATTGGCGTCTCGATGATTGAACCATCTGGACGTGCCATTAGACCACGCATACCTGCTAGCTGACGGATCTGAGCGGCACTACCACGAGCACCTGAGTCGGCCATCATAAACACTGAGTTAAATGACGGTTGCTCTTCTTCTTCACCTTTAGCATTGATAACCGTGTCTTTTGACAAGTTGGCCATCATTTCACGTGATAAGTTTTCATTTACACGTGACCAGATATCGATAACTTTGTTGTACTTTTCACCAGCCGTTACAAGACCTGATTGGAATTGTTGGTTGATTTCAGTTACTTCAGCTTCAGCTGATTCAATGATTGATGCTTTAACTGGTGGGATAACTAAGTCATCGATACCAATTGAAACACCTGACTTCATTGCGTAGTGGAAACCGGTGTACATAACTTGGTCAGCAAACACAACAGTGTCTTTAAGACCTAGACGACGGTAACACTCGTTTAATAAGCCAGAAATCTGCTTTTTACCTAATGCTTGGTTGATTGACTCAAACGGCATACCTTTAGGTAAAATTAGAGACAGAATTGCACGACCAACAGTAGTGTCGATAAGCGTTACAGTGTCTTCAACAACACCTGCTTCGTTAGTGATTGACTGACTAATACGCACTTTAACGCGTGCGTGAAGTTCTGCGTTACCACTACGGTATGCTTTTTCTGCTTCTTTAGGATCTTTAAATACAATGCCTTCGCCTTTCGCATTAATGCGATCGCGCGTCATGTAGTAAAGACCTAATACAACATCCTGTGAAGGAACGATGATTGGCTCACCATTCGCTGGAGATAGAATGTTGTTAGTAGACATCATTAGTGCACGAGCTTCTAACTGAGCTTCAAGCGTTAACGGTACGTGTACCGCCATTTGGTCACCATCGAAGTCGGCGTTGTAAGCCGCACAAACTAATGGGTGTAAATGGATTGCTTTACCTTCAATTAGTACAGGTTCGAACGCTTGGATACCTAAACGGTGAAGTGTAGGTGCACGGTTAAGTAGTACTGGATGTTCACGAATTACTTCGTCTAGTACATCCCATACTTCCGCTACTTCGCGCTCTACCATTTTCTTAGCAGCTTTGATTGTCGTAGCCATGCCGCGACGCTCTAATTTGCCATAGATGAATGGTTTGAATAGCTCAAGTGCCATCTTCTTAGGAAGACCACATTGGTGAAGCTTAAGTGTAGGACCAACCGTGATTACAGAACGGCCAGAGTAATCTACACGCTTACCAAGTAAGTTCTGACGGAAACGACCTTGCTTACCCTTGATCATATCAGCAAGAGATTTAAGCGGACGCTTGTTAGAACCTGTAATTGCACGACCACGACGACCGTTATCAAGTAGCGCATCTACCGCTTCTTGTAACATACGTTTTTCGTTGCGTACGATAATATCTGGTGCAGCTAAATCTAATAGACGCTTAAGACGGTTATTACGGTTAATAACACGACGGTAAAGGTCATTTAGATCAGATGTCGCAAAACGACCACCGTCTAGTGGTACTAATGGACGTAAGTCAGGTGGCAATACTGGAAGTACTGTCATGATCATCCACTCAGGGTTATTACCTGATTGGTGGAACGATTCCATTAACTTAAGACGCTTAGTGATCTTTTTACGCTTAGTTTCAGAGTTAATTGTTGGTAACTCTTCACGCATTTCTGCAATTAGTTGGCCAAGATCAAGTTCACGAAGCAAGTCTAATACTGCTTCTGCACCCATCTTCGCTTCAAACTCATCACCGTGCTCTTCAAGCGCATCTAAGTATTCTTCTTCACCTAATAGTTGACCACGCTCAAGCGTTGTCATACCAGGCTCAGTTACTACGAATGATTCGAAGTAAAGAACACGTTCAATATCACGAAGTGTCATATCAAGCATTAAGCCAATACGAGACGGTAATGATTTTAAAAACCATATATGTGCTACTGGGCTCGCAAGGTCGATATGACCCATACGATCACGACGCACTTTTGTAAGTGTAACTTCAACGCCACACTTCTCACAGATCACACCACGGTGTTTAAGGCGTTTATATTTACCACATAAACACTCATAATCTTTCACTGGGCCGAAAATACGGGCACAGAATAAGCCATCGCGCTCAGGCTTGAAAGTACGGTAGTTAATAGTCTCAGGTTTCTTTACTTCACCGTATGACCATGAACGAACCATGTCTGGTGAAGCAAGACCAATGCGAATTGCATCGAATTCTTCGGTCTTATTTTGTTGCTTCAGAAACTTAAGTAAGTCTTTCACCTTAGCTCTCCTGTCGGAGTTAATCTTGAGGGCGGATAACCTCGCCCCTACATTCTATTCAGCCGTAACAGATGCTGCAGGGTTAACTGCAGCATCTAATTGGCTTAATTTTCTTCCAACTCGATGTTGATACCCAGTGAGCGGATTTCTTTCAACAATACGTTGAACGATTCTGGCATACCTGGTTCCATCTTATGGTTACCATCAACGATGTTTTTATACATCTTAGTACGACCGTTCACGTCATCCGATTTCACTGTTAGCATTTCTTGTAGCGTGTAAGCAGCACCGTAAGCTTCAAGTGCCCATACTTCCATCTCACCAAAACGCTGGCCACCGAACTGTGCTTTACCACCCAGCGGCTGCTGAGTAACAAGGCTGTAAGAACCAGTTGAACGTGCGTGCATCTTATCGTCAACCAAGTGGTTAAGTTTAAGCATGTACATGTAACCTACAGTTACTTGACGTTCAAACTGATCGCCAGTACGGCCATCATAGAGTGTAACCTGACCACTTCTTGGGTATCCACCAAGCTCTAGCATGTCTTTGATTTCGTCTTCTTTAGCGCCATCAAATGCAGGAGTAGCGATTGGTAAACCACCTTTTAAGTTATCAGCTAAACGACGAATTTCATCATCAGAGAAGCTAGCAATATCTACTTCTTGACGAGATTCACCGATTTCGTAAGCTTGCTTGATGAATTCACGTAGCTCATGTAGCTCACGTTGTTCCTTCATCATTTCCTCTAAGCGCTCACCAATACCACGTGCAGCTAGACCCATATGTGTTTCAAGGATCTGACCGATGTTCATTCGTGATGGTACACCTAGTGGATTTAGTACGATATCTACCGTACGACCTTTATCATCATATGGCATATCTTCTACTGGTACGATAGTCGAGATAACACCTTTGTTACCGTGACGACCCGCCATTTTATCACCCGGTTGGATACGACGTTTAACAGCTAGGTATACTTTAACAATCTTAAGTACGCCTGGTGCTAAGTCATCACCTTGAGTAATTTTACGACGTTTGTTTTCAAACTTCTTATCGTATTCAGCTTTAAGCTCATCGTACTGTGCAGCTAGTTGCTCAAGTTCAGCTTGCTTGTCTTCTTGTGCAAGACTTTGAGTAAGTAGCTTTTCAGCATTTAGTGACGCTAAGTTGTCTTCATCGAAGCCTGCTGAAGCTAGTAGCTTGCGAGCACGGTCTAAAACACCGGCTTCTAGAATACGGAACTCTTCGTTGAAGTCTTTCTTCGCTTCACGAAGCTGCATGTCTTCAACTTCTAACGCACGCTTATCTTTTTCAACACCATCACGGGTGAAAACTTGTACGTCAATTACAGTACCAGTTACAGAGTTTGGTACACGTAAAGAGCTGTCTTTAACGTCAGACGCTTTTTCGCCGAAGATAGCACGTAGTAGCTTTTCTTCAGGTGTTAATTGCGTCTCGCCTTTCGGAGTCACTTTACCTACTAGGATATCGCCGCCTTTAACTTCAGCACCAATATAAACAACGCCTGATTCATCAAGCTTGCCTAGCGCAGACTCACCCACATTCGGGATATCTGCAGTGATCTCTTCAGGACCTAATTTAGTATCACGGGCAACACACTGTAGTTCTTGAATATGGATAGTCGTTAGACGATCTTCTTCAACTACGCGCTCTGATAGTAAGATTGAATCCTCGAAGTTATAACCGTTCCATGGCATGAATGCCACGCGAAGGTTTTGACCAAGGGCTAAGTCACCTAAGTCAGTCGAAGGACCATCTGCTAACACGTCACCACGAGTAACCGGTTCACCAACCATGCACGTTGGTTTTTGGTTAATACATGTATTTTGGTTAGAACGTGTGTATTTAGTAAGGTTATAAATGTCGATGCCCGCTTCACCAGGAATACGCTCATCATCATTTACATTTACAACGATGCGGCTAGCATCGGCGTACATTACCTCACCACCACGTTTAGCAACAATCGTTACACCAGAGTCTTTCGCTAGTGTTAACTCAATACCAGTACCTACTAACGGCTTATCCGCTTTCAATGTTGGTACTGCTTGACGTTGCATGTTTGAACCCATCAATGCACGGTTAGCATCATCGTGTTCTAGGAACGGGATAAGTGCTGCCGCTACAGAGATCACCTGTTGTGGTGATACATCCATATATTGCTGATCCATGCGGCCCATAAAGGTTGATTCACCTTTGTGACGACACGGGATAAGTTCATCAACAAACTCATTGGTTTCGGTTAAGTTTGAGTTCGCCTGTGCGATAACAAACTGACCTTCTTCAATGGCTGATAAATAATCAACTTCATCAGTTACTACACCATCTACCACTTTACGGTAAGGTGTTTCTAAGAAACCGTAATCATTTGTACGTGCGTACGTAGATAACGAGTTAATTAGACCGATGTTTGGACCCTCAGGAGTCTCGATTGGACATACGCGACCGTAGTGAGTTACGTGAACGTCACGTACTTCAAAGCCAGCGCGCTCACGTGTTAGACCGCCCGGACCTAATGCAGAAATACGACGCTTGTGCGTTACTTCTGATAGCGGGTTATTTTGGTCCATAAACTGTGATAACTGAGACGAACCGAAGAACTCTTTAACCGCTGCCGAAATAGGCTTAGCGTTAATAAGGTCTTGTGGCATGATCGCGTCAAGGTCACCTAAGCTTAAACGCTCACGTACAGCACGTTCTACACGTACTAGACCAACACGGAATTGGTTCTCAGCCATTTCGCCAACACTACGGATACGACGGTTGCCTAAGTGGTCAATATCATCAACATCGCCTTGACCGTTACGAATAGCAATTAATACTTTCATAACAGCTACGATGTCTTCTTTGCTTAATGTGCCTGGACCTGTGTCTGTATCATAACCAACACGGCTATTGAACTTCATACGACCTACAGTAGATAAGTCATAACGTTCTTCTGAGAAGAATAGGTTCTCAAATAAGGCTTCAGCCGCGTCTTTCGTCGGTGGCTCGCCTGGGCGCATCATGCGGTAAATTTCTACTAATGCTTCTAAACGGTTGCTTGATGAGTCAATATTTAATGTATTTGACATGTAAGCGCCGCTGTCCACTTCATTGATGTATAACGTATCAATTTTAGTGTGACCTGCTTTAACCAATTCAGCCATCAACTCTAGTGATAGCTCGTCATTAGCGTTTGCAATAACTTCACCTGTTGATTCATCAACATAGTTTTTAGCTACAATACGGCCAATGATGTACTCATGTGGTACTTCTAATTGATTAATGCCTTTTTTCTCGATGCTCTTGATGTGGCGTGCCGTAATACGACGACCGCTTTCAACAAGTACTTCACCGTCTTCGCCTTTGATATCAAAAGCGGCAGTTTCACCACGTAAACGTGAAGGCACAAGTTCCATAAGAACTTTACCGTCAGTTACTTCAAACGCAGTGGTGTCGAAGAACATATCTAGGATTTCTTCGCTAGAGTACTCAAGTGCACGTAAAATAATAGACGCCGGTAATTTACGACGACGGTCTATACGTACATATAAGTTATCTTTTGCATCAAATTCGAAGTCTAACCATGAACCACGGTAAGGAATAACGCGTGCGTTATATAATACTTTACCCGATGAATGGGTTTTACCGCGGTCGTTATCAAAGAATACACCAGGGCTACGGTGTAGCTGAGAAACGATAACACGCTCTGTACCATTGATTACAAAAGTACCGGTATCAGTCATGAGCGGAATTTCGCCCATGTAAACTTCTTGCTCTTTAATGTCTTTAACTGTGCCTGGAGCTTCTTTGTCCATAACTACAAGACGCAGTTTCACGCGAAGTGGAGCAGAATAAGTCACACCGCGAATTTGACATTCTTTTACATCGAATACTGGCTCACCAATACGATAACTTACGTATTGAAGCTCAGAATTTCCCGAGTAGCTTTTAATAGGGAACACAGAACGGAAGGCTGCTTCCAAACCATGATCGCCATCAGCGTCTGGGACTAAGAATTTTTTAAACGATTCTAACTGTGTCGACAGTAAGAAAGGTATATCCAAAACTTGTGGACGTTTACCAAAATCCTTACGGATACGTTTCTTTTCAGAATAAGAGTAAGCCATGGGGTTCCTCAGCTTGCTGATCTTTGACCCGACCTGTTCTTGTAAGAACAGACTTAACTGGCATCTATGCCAAGATTTACAACATTTAATTGTTGTTCTAATTAACTCCGCCCCTGCAACACTAGCAAACTATAAAGCGTTGAAAGTAAAGAGAAAATCAGATTTTATTTGAGCTACAGGAATACATAACTCTATAGCGCAAAAAGGCCGGTGATTAAATAATCACCAGCCCTTGCCTGATTACTCAGGCAGCGAACCTAGCGTGAGCTAGATTACTTAACCTCAACTTCAGCACCAGCTTCAGTAAGGTCTTTTTGAAGTGCTTCAGCTTCTTCTTTAGATACACCTTCTTTGATAGGTGCAGGAGCAGCTTCAACAAGCGCTTTCGCTTCTTTAAGGCCTAGGCCAGTTGCGCTACGTACAGCTTTGATTGCCGCAACCTTGTTAGCGCCAGCGCCAGTAAGGATTACGTCAAATTCAGTTTTCTCTTCAGCAGCTTCAGCAGCAGGACCTGCTACCATAGCAGCTGCAGCAGTTACGCCGAATTTTTCTTCCATTGCTTCAACAAGAGCAACAACGTCCATTACTGACATTTCAGCAATCGCGTCAAGGATTTGGTCTTTAGTTACAGACATTACAAATTTCCTAATAATTAACGGACTCTAGGTCCAAATAAATTTTACACCGAAAGGGAGGTTAAACAGCTTAAAATTAAGCAGCTTGCTCTTCTTTCTGTACACGTACTGCTTCAATTGTTTTACACAATTTGCCAGCAGACGCTTCTTTCATAGCGCTCATTAAGCGTGCAACAGCTTCATCGTATGTAGGTAATGTAGCAAGCATTGCTGCATCTACAACATTTCCTTCAAAAGCGGCCGTTTTAACTTCGAATTTCTCATTCTTTTTCGCGAAATCTGAGAAGATACGCGCAGCAGCACCTGGATGCTCTGATGAGAAAGCGATTAAGCTTGGACCAACTAACGAATCAGATAGACATTCAAACTCAGTACCTTCAACAGCACGTTTTGCTAGAGTGTTACGAACAACTTTCATCCATACACCAGCTTCACGCGCTTCTTTACGAAGGGCTGTAATTGCGCCTACTGTTACACCACGAGAATCTGCAACAACTGCAGAAAGAGCACCATTGGCTGCTTCGTTGACTTCAGCAACAATTGCTTTTTTGCCTTGAAGATTTAAAGCCATGGGTGTTACTCCTGGTTTAATGGGTCGCCGACACTCGGCTTCCCTGTTTTACTCTTCCCTACCAAAAAACTGATAGAGATGCTTTTTACGGCGAGAGCCAGAAGAGATTAGGAAAATCTATCTGGGGATTCACACCGTCTACGTAGGTAATATTAAGGCCGAAGCCGCCTACGGTCTTGGACGGAAGCCCAATTTATCGCATCACTCAAGAGCTTAGCGAAATTATGGACTTCAACCCGAATTCTTTACTTGTTAAACAATAAATTATTCAACAAAATGGCGCAAAATTATAGTACAAATTTCACGCCATGTAAACACCTATTAAGCTACAGAAGTGCTTAACGTGTTTTGGTCAACAGCAACACCTGCGCCCATTGTTGTAGAGATGGTTACTTTCTTAACGTAAACACCTTTAGCTTGAGAAGGTTTAGCCTTCTTAAGCGCAACGATTAGAGCTTCAAGGTTTTGTTGGATTTGCTCAGCAGTGAAATCAACCTTACCGATAGTAGTATGGATGATACCATTTTTGTCATTACGGTAACGTACTTGACCTGCTTTCGCGTTTTTAACTGCTTCTGCAACGTTAGGCGTTACAGTACCAGTTTTAGGGTTAGGCATAAGACCACGTGGACCTAAGATTTGACCTAGTTGACCAACAACACGCATCGCGTCTGGTGATGCAACAACAACGTCAAAATCCATCTCGCCTTTCTTAACTAGCTCAGCAAGATCTTCCATGCCTACTAATTCAGCACCGGCTTCTTTTGCAGCTTCTGCATTAGCGCCTTGAGTGAATACAGCAACACGAACATCACGGCCAGTACCGTGAGGTAGTACAGTTGCACCACGAACGTTCTGGTCAGATTTACGAGCGTCAATACCAAGGTTAACAGCAACGTCAACACTTTCTACGAATTTAGCTGTTGCTAATTCTTTTAAAAGAGCAACTGCTTCATTGATTTCGTAATCTTTAGTTACTTCCACTTTTTCGCGGATAGTACGCATACGTTTAGTTAATTTAGCCATTTCTTAGTCCTCTACGTTCAAGCCCATCGCACGCGCAGAACCTGCGATAGTGCGAACCGCAGCGTCCATATCAGCCGCTGTAAGGTCAGCTCGTTTTGTCTCAACGATCTCTTCAAGTTGAGCACGAGTTACTGTGCCTACTTTTTCAGTGTTAGGACGGCCTGAGCCTGATTTGATACCAGCAGCTTTCTTAAGTAAGTAAGCAGCAGGTGGCGTTTTCATATCGAACGTAAATGAACGGTCACCGTAAACAGAGATCACTACAGGAACTGGAGCGCCTTTTTCGATAGACTCTGTACGCGCGTTAAACGCTTTACAGAATTCCATGATGTTTACACCGTGTTGACCTAGTGCAGGACCTACTGGAGGACTAGGATTAGCCATACCAGCGGCAACTTGTAGCTTGATTAAAGCTTCAACTTTTTTAGCCATTATAAATACCTCATTTGGTGGGTCTTAGCCTTGTGCGCGCGAGGACGCGTACTCTAACGGCTTCCCAGTTTAAAAATTGGTTTCGTACTTTTTGCGAGCAAAAATAAATTTTTGCCGTAATACAAAAAGGCCGCTGATTATAAGTTAATCAGCGGCCTTTTTCAAGCTTCGTGCCAAAATTTAAGTAAATAATGGCGAAGCTTTTTTAATCAATTACTTATCTTGTTCAACTTGACCAAATTCAAGTTCAACCGGTGTAGAACGACCAAAAATAAGTACCGACACTTTTACGCGGCTCTTTTCGTAGTCAACTTCTTCAACCACACCGCTAAAGTCAGCAAATGGACCATCAGTTACACGAACAACTTCACCTGGCTCAAATAATGTAGCTGGTTTAGGTGCTTCAGCGTTCTCTTGTAAGCGGTTAAGAATGCGTTCTGCTTCTTTAGAACTAATAGGCGCTGGACGGTCAGACGTACCACCAATAAAGCCCATTACACGTTCAGTGCTGTTCACTAAGTGCCAGCTTGCATCGTTCATATCCATTTGTACTAGTACGTAACCTGGGAAGAATTTACGCTCAGATTTACGCTTTTGACCGGCGCGCATCTCAACAACTTCTTCTGTTGGTACTAATATTTCACCAAAGCTCTCTTCAAGACCTTCAATTTTAATGTGCTCTGATAACGTTTGCGCTACACGCTTTTCGTAACCAGAGAATGCTTGTACAACGTACCAGCGTAATTTAATTTCTTTGTTCTCATCCGACATGGGATCAGATCTCCAATCCAGTTAAAAAGCCTACAGCGCGGAATAAAATGCCATCTAATCCCCAAAGGATAAGCGCCATAATCACTGTTGCAACCATTACGATTAATGTCGTGTGGGTAGTTTCTTGACGCGTTGGCCAAACAACTTTGCGTACTTCAATGCGTGCTTCTTTAGCAAATGCTAAAAAGTCACGGCCTTTAGCGGTTTGCGAGGCAATACCTAAACCTGCTGCTATAGCAACCACAACGCCAATTGCACGTAGTAATACAGACTGATCTGCAAACATGTGATTACCAACAACTGCGCCTGCAAGTAGCGCGATTGCTACTAACCACTTTACCGACTCCATCGCACTTGATGGTGTTTCTACATTCGTGCTCATAATATTATTACCTTAACTACAGACACAACAACCCTACACAACGGCAGGGTTAATCCATTAAAATCTAAACTTAAAAACAGACTTATTTAAACCGATTTTTAACCCCAGACTTACTCAACTTATGAGTAAAAATGGCAGGGGCGGAGAGATTCGAACTCCCAACCGTCGGTTTTGGAGACCGCTGTTCTACCAATTGGAACTACGCCCCTGCAAAGTGGATGCCTATTATACTTACGCAAATCATTAACACAAGCCTAAAAGATACCCACTTAGCAAAATCTCTTTAATGCACTAATAAATCCATCTTAACATTGATTAAAAAGCCGTTTATGATTGTACTAATTTTAGGGAAATACACCACGATAGGATATCCGTGAACACACTTCTAACAGTTATTAAATATCAAATTATTTGCACTCTTTTACTCTGCCATTGTGGTGTTTTTGCAAAACCTATCTATCTCGATACTTACACAAGCGAACAAGGGTTATCGCAAAACTCCATCACCTGCAGCACAACAGATAACGCGGGGTTTTATTGGTTTGCCACCCAAGGGGGATTAAACAAATTTGATGGCTACGAATTTAAGCATTATAAATTTGACCCATCCCAAAATAGTATTTCAGGCAACTGGATTACTGATTGTTTTAACTTTTCAAACAAGTACATATGGTTTTCTACAGCTGCAAATGGGTTAAATTTATTGGATACTGAAACAGGTAAATTCAAAGTATATAATCAGTTTTCTGCACCTCTCCTAAGCAACTCAGCTATTTTTTCAATCACCTCACAAGACAAAACAACACTTTGGATTGGTCATGATAAAGGCCAGCTTAGTCAATTAAACACAAAAACAAATAAAATAAAGCTATTTACCTATCCAAACTTACAGCAGGCAAATATCGAATTTAAAGACATAATGTTTGGTCAACAAAATACTCTTTGGTTGGCAAGTAATATAGGGCTTATTAAGTTCGATACTATAACTGAGAAGTTTACACTCATAGCCAACAGTCCTAAACAACTTTGGCGTTTGAAAAACGCCCCTGATAACCAAATATTATTAGGAAGTAAAATGGGCCTTGCCTCGTTTAACCCCACGACCGCTGAATTTCATCATATTGAACAATTAAAAGATCATTGGGTAACAGATATACTATTGGATGATGAATACACCTTATTAGTTAGCACTTATGGACAGGGCCTATTCAGCCAATCATTTACCTCTTTATCAAACAACAAATTTGAACAAGTATCCTACTCGCCATCAGAAAAACATGGTTTAGCCAATGACCATCTTTTATCACTTTATCAAGACCCAACAGGAATCATTTGGATAGGCACAGATGGTTATGGACTGCATCGGTATGACAAAAAACAATCCCAGTTTGGCCACCAAAAACATTTGCCCAATGACCCAACGTCTATATCACATGATTTCGTAAGGGCCATACTCAAAGACAGCCGCAATACTCTGTGGATAGGTACACGCGATGGGCTAAATAAACAGACACCAAAAGGCTTTAACCGTTATAAAGTTGATAACGCACAGGACAAAGGTTTTACTAATAGTAATATTTTCAGCCTTTATGAAGATAACAAGCAGCGTGTTTGGATAGGTACATATGGCGGGGGGTTGTTGCTGTATAATCCAATTGATGACAGTTTCTCTTCATTTACTGTGCAAAGCCATAAACTTAGCAGCAATCGCATATATGCCATTACTGAAGACGACAGTGGCAATTTATGGCTTGGCGGCAATAATGGTTTAACTCGATTTAACCCTGATACGCTTGAAGTAACGCATTTTAAGTACGATAAACAAACTAATAGCATTTCAAATAACACTATTTTTAGTATTACATATGACACTCACAATAATGTTGTATGGGTAGGAACGCGAGAAGGTTTAAATAAGCTCTCTATAAATGACGAAACATTTACACACTATAAAAGCCATTTAAATGAGCCTAATAGTATTACCCATAATATGGTTACTTCTTTATATTTAGAGGACAAAAACACTCTATGGGTAGGCACATTTAACGGGTTAAACAAATTAGACATAGCGACGAATAAGATAATAAAAATAACTCAATTTGACGGTTTAATTAATGAAAATATTTTTGCAATAAAACAAGATAATAGTGGCAACTTATGGCTAAGTAGCAATCAAGGCTTAACTCGCTACTCTGATGGGACGAAACAGATGCTGCATTTTTTACCCGCTAATGGGGTGCAGCATAATTCCTTTATTTTAGGAGCCGCTTTCAAAGCAGCCAATGGCGAACTTTTCTTTGGTGGCATTAATGGTTTTAATCAGTTTGATCCGTTATCACTTTCTCTCTCATCATCACCACCACAGCCTGTTATTACCGATTTACTTATTTATAACCAGCCAACATCATCCGCGCAATACAGTAAAAGTAAAGAGTTAACTCCTAAACTGATAAACTATACCAGTGAGCTTTTTCTAAAAGAAAAAGAAGATGTGGTTGGTTTTAAGTTTTCTGCACTGAAAAGTGCCGCAGCCCCCTCACAGTATCAGTATGCCTATAAATTAAAAGGGCTTAACAAACAATTCATATATGCAGACCAAAGCCAAAGGCAAGTGAATTACTCCTTACTTCCTGCAGGAAATTACAAATTAATTTTAAAAGCGAAAAGTCAATACGGTCACTGGAGCAACGATAAAACCGTGCTTAACATTACGGTGGTTCCGCCATGGTGGAAAAGCAAAGTAGCTTATGCAAGTTACATTTTAATTGTACTTGCATTAACTTGGTTAATTATCGCTTTAAAATATAGAGCAAAGGTAGCAGAACAAGAACGAAAAAAAGAGCAAGAGCTTAGCCATTTAAAAACACAATTATTAGATAACGTAAGTCACGAACTAAAAACCCCTTTAAGCTTAATAATGGCGCCTCTAGCAACTCTTAAAAAGCGTCATACTGATGACGATACCCAACAAAAACTGGCAATGATTCACCGCAACACTCAAAAGTTATTAAATCAAATAAATCAGCTTTTACAATTAAGTCAGCGCCCAAGCACAATGATCCAGCATGTTTCACCTTACCCATTAAAGCCACTTATTGTTCAAATAATTGAAGACTTTTCGCCTTTATTTGAGCAAAAGGCAATTGAATTTAAATATAAAGATTTAACCTCGCAAGAGTGCTATATAACCATGGAACATGAGCATGTAATTTCAATTATTACTAATCTTTTAAGTAATGCACAAAAGTACACGTTAAATAATGGGCACGTATCGTTAACACTTTCGCAAGAGAATAAGGAAGTTGTTATCTCTGTATCTGATACTGGCGTAGGTATAAAGCCACAAGATAAGGCGCGTATTTTTGAACGATTTACCCGTGTCAGTCCTATAAAACAACATGGCAATGGTATTGGCTTAGCGCTCGTAAAACAATTAACGCAGCAATATGGGGGTACAGTCGCTGTAACAAGCGAAATTGACCAAGGCAGTTGTTTTACGATTTCATTACCTACTGCGTGCCCTTCTGTAACGCGCTATATTCCTATGAAAGAGTCCATAAAGCCTTTAAATAAGCATAAGATCCTAATTATTGAAGATAATGAGGAAATGCGAAGTTTGCTTACCTCTATTTTCTTTGAGCGCTATAAGTGTATGAGCGCACATAATGGTGAAGACGGCCTAGTCTTATGCAAAAAAGAAATGCCTGATTTAATAATTAGTGATGTCATGATGCCTGTTATGGACGGCTATCAATTTATTTCAGCACTGCGCAACGATATAGCTATAAGCCATATTCCTACTCTATTACTTTCAGCAAAAGCCGATACAAACAGCAAGTTAAAAGGTTTAGATTTACTCGCAGATGACTATCTAAGCAAACCTTTTGAACCTGAACTTTTACTTAGTCGCGTTCAAGGGCTTTTAACAATCAGAGAAGTTCTTAACCAACACTTACAAAAGCAGCTACCGGCCTTATCAGCATCAGTTAAACTCGACCCACAAATGGTACAAAGTAAAGATTATGAGTTTACCGAACGAGTTAAAACAGTCGTAAAAGAAAATTACTATAACGAAGAGTTTAGTGTTGAAGACTTTGCCGATTCGCTATGTTTAAGCCCAAGGGCTTTACAATTAAAAATGAAAGCACTCTACAATTTAACCCCGAGTGATTACATTCGAAATACACGCCTAGAGCTCGCTCAATCACTATTGAGCGAAAGCGACCTTGCCATTGGATTGGTAGCACAAAAAGTGGGGTTTAGTTCACAAAGTTATTTTGCTAGGTGCTTTAAGGCAAAGTACCAAGTCTCACCTAAACAATTTCGCGATAAACATACAAAAGTTCGTGTGTGTGACTAAGATTTTCGTTTCAGTACTATTTTTAACTTATTGATTTAAATACATTAACATTAATATATAAACATTAAGGGAGTAACACATTCTCCCTTAAGCATATTAATTAAGGACAGTCATATGTTAAAAATGCCTAAAAAATTACTGCTAACTACGCTATTAACAGGCGCACTTTGCGCTTGTCAAAGTACATCAACAAATGTCACTTCAGGTCAAAATTCTCCCAACATAAACACAGTAGCTAAAGAGCAATATAATGGGCCCAAAGCACGAATAGCTGTTGCACGCTTTACCGATAAATCGAACGACTCAAGGTGGTGGAGAAAAGAAATTGGCGAAGGAATGGCTGATCAGCTTACAACGGCGCTTGTTACAACTAACCGTTTTATAGTATTGGAGCGCCAAGCTTTAGATGCCGTATTGTCTGAACAAGATCTAGCAACCTCAGGTAGAGTAAGCGCTACAACGGGTGCAGCATATGGTGAAATTGAAGGGGCTGAAATTGTTGTTGTTGCGGCCGTAACAGAGTTTGATGATGGTAGTTCCGGTGGCAGTGTTGGTTCAGGCGGCTTTATTGGTGATGTATTTAGCTCTGTATCAGCAGGGTTTTCAGGCACACATATGGCAATAGATTTACGCCTGATAGATACTCGCACATCACGTATTTTAGCAGCCACAAGTGTAGAGGGCGGCAGTACCGATTTCGATTTTACAGGCGCCGCAACAAACTTTGGTGGTTCATTGGTAGGTGGCAATATAAGCGGCTGGTCTGACACACCTAAAGAAAAAGCACTTCGTGAAGTTATCATCAAAGCAGTAGAGTTTCTGGAAACAAAAATTCCTGATACTTACTACCGTTACAACAGCAATAACACATTAGCATCGGGTTACACAGCCCCACCGCCACTAAAAGTAAGTAAAGTAAAAGCAGCAAGCAAACCTGTTGATGATATAAAGGTACCAAATCATAGAATGCCTCATTATGAAAAAATGGACTTAGCCATGTCACGCTTAAACTTAGTGTGTTTAGGCTATCTAAGAAACCAGCCCAACTACGAAGAATTTGAAACGCAAGACGTAGAATACGACCGTAAAACAGTCATTGCACTTCGAGAATATCAACAAGAGAATAAACTCGACGTAACAGGGCTTGCTGATGCCGCTACTAAAAAGTCTTTAGACGATTCTGAATGTATAGCTAAAAGCAATAAATCTGGTCTTGATAGCTTAGGTAGTATGTTTAAAGCCTTTTAGTAACAGCAACTTGGGTAGCTATAATTTAGCTACCCAAGTCCCTAGGCTTAATTAGCGCCTTTTACTAGCGGCACGCCATTGTTACCCACTGGAATATAAACGGTTGTATGGTTTGGCGACTCAGCCATTTTTACCTGAGCGTTTATAGCTTCATGTTGTAAATAATTTGCTGTGAGCGTTGCGTTAATAATTTTTTGGGCTTGGGCAATACCTTTTGCTTCTTCCACTCTTATTTCAGCATCTTTGCGGGCTATTTCTTTTTGTGTTTCTTTTTCTGCTAGTAGTTGCTGCGCAGCAAGTTTTTTCTCTACAGCGTTAGCCACAATAGCAGGGTAATTAATATCTCCCACTACTACATTTGCTAATTTAAAGGGCGTTGATGATAAATAAGTTTGTAAACGCAGGCTAACTTCTTGCGCTATTTTTTCGCGGTTGGTTTTCAGCTCACCACTGTCGTACTTTTGCACGATGTCACGCACATAGGTTCTAAATGTTTCACGCACAAAGCGTTTATACCAATTCTCTGCGCCGTACTCTTCTACAACCGTTTTAACTGAGCCACTTTGAATACCTATTACTGCATGAAAATCAAACTGAATATTTAAGTCATCATTGGCCAGTATTTGAAATGCCTCAGTATACGTATTTGGTCGCATATCAATATTTACAACCTCATTGCGAAGCAACGACACCCCATAATTTGCAGGGCCTTTCATGGTGCCTTGATAGCCCCCCTCACCGAATATACGCGGTTTTTCGTACACATACCCTTCTTCACCCGCTGGCGTGCTTGGGTTAGTACATGCCGTTAAGCCAAACCCAACAACCCCGGCCAAAATGGCACCTTTAGCAAGGTTATTAACCAGCGTTTGCATCCTTGAATTTCTTGGTTTCATTCTATGTCCTTAGTTATTTTTCTAATACTTTATATACATTGCTTAATAAGCTTGAGGCACCAAACCTAAATGTAGCGGCTTGTAAATAATCCTCGCCCATTATTGAGCGTGTAAGTGCTAGGTATTCACTTGCATCACTTACAGTTTTAACACCGCCAGCGGCTTTAAAGCCCACTACTTTACCCGATTTTTTAATAGTATTAAGCATCACGTTTGTGGCTTCAAGCGTTGCATTTACAGCTACTTTACCTGTGCTGGTTTTTACAAAATCAGCCCCACCTTGAATCGCTAAGTTAGTTGCTTTAGCTATTAGCTCTTCAGTTTTTAGCTCGCCACTTTCTATAATTACTTTTAATTGCGCTTTTGTACCACAGACTTTTTTACTTTGAGTTACATACTCGAGCACTTTGCTGTGCTCACCCGCAATAAGCGCTTTGTAGGGGATCACTAAATCTATTTCATCTGCACCACGCTCAATAGCAATTAGCGTTTCGTTTATCACATCGCTCAGTGGCGCATCACCACTCGGAAAATTTGTAACCGTTGCTACTTTTACATGGTTAAGCTTGCGCGCAGCTAATGCTATTTTTGCATCATCTACAAAATCGCTGTAAATACATACCGCAGCCGGTGTGCCCAATTGTGGGTTTATACTATTTACAAGCTGCTGAATATCGTTTGAAGTATCAGCTGTATTAAGGCTGGTCAGGTCCATTAACGAAACCGCTAAGTGTGCGTCGTTGAGTTGTTCAGTCATCAGTAACCCCTTTAGGTAGGCGATAAATTAGGTTTAGTATCATAGTAACAAATTAACGTAATCTCGCTATAGCTCATAACCAAACACTATAAGCACAGTATTGTGCGTGTAACTCGCCTTAATCCCCTATAGATTAAGCCTTAAACCTAAAACGACCACCCATTATAACTTTTGGTTATATAAACTTGGTTTTAATTATTTTTTACTTACTAATGCGCGCTATATTCTGCCATCTGCTCAATAGCGTTTTATTTTAGATTTAACTTAGAGGTGTTAACCACGTGCAGTATTTACCTATCTTTACCAAACTCGACAACAAACCCGTGCTGGTTGTTGGCGGTGGAGAGGTTGCATTACGCAAATGTCGCGCGTTTTTAAAAGCCCGCGCAAATGTAACCTTAGTGGCACCTTGGTTTTGTGATGAACTAAAAGAGCATGCACACAACAATGAAGTAACGCTTATTGATGCCTATTTTGATGAGTCGCACCTTGATGGCAAAATGCTGGTTATAGCAGCCACAGACTTAGACGAAGTAAACAATAATGTATTTGAGCTTGCAAATGCGCGCAACGTGTTTGTAAACGTGGTTGATGACCAGCCTAAATGTACGTTTATATTCCCATCAATAGTAGATCGCGACCCAATCACCATTGCTATATCAAGTGCAGGCACCGCACCAGTACTTGCACGGCGTTTACGTGAAAAGCTCGAAACGTTAATCCCACAACACATTGGCCCACTGGCTACTTTAGTTGGCAGCTTTAGAGATAAAGTAAAACAGCGCTTTAAACACTTTGCCGACCGCCGCCAGTTTTGGGAAGGCGTGTTTGATTCATCAGTCGTGAGCAAAGTACAAACCGGTAATACCGGTGCAGCACAAGCGCAGCTAGAGCAAATGCTTGATGCCAAAGCAGAGCCAGAGGGCGAAGTGTATGTAGTAGGTGCAGGCCCTGGCGACCCTGAGCTTTTAACCCTTAAAGCACTGCAATTAATGCAACAAGCTGACGTTGTTGTATACGACTACTTAGTGTCAGATGAAATTATGGAATTAGTACGCCGTGATGCCGATTTAGTCTGCGTAGGCAAACGTTTAGGCGATCACAGTGTAGCCCAAGAAGATACCAACCAAATGTTGGTTGATTTTGCCAAGCAAGGCAAAAAAGTGTGCCGCATTAAAGGCGGTGACCCCTTTATTTACGGCCGTGGCGGTGAAGAAGTACAAGTACTGGCTGCCAATAACGTGAATTATCAAATAGTGCCAGGTATTACAGCAGCTGCAGGTTGTAGTGCATATGCAGGTATTCCGCTTACGCATCGCGACCACGCACAAGCTATACAGTTTGTAACGGGGCACTGTAAAAAAGATGGCCAAGAGCTTGATTGGCAATCGCTTGCTAAAGCGCATCAAACTTTAGCAATTTATATGGGCGTTATTAAATCGCCACATATACAAGCTCAGCTGTTAAAACATGGCCGCAGTGCAACTACACCCGTTGCCATAATAGAAAACGGCACGCGTAAAAACCAACGTGTTATTACAGGGCAATTGGGTGAGCTGGCAGATTTAATAGAGCGCAACAGTGTTGTATCGCCAGCCTTACTTATTATTGGCGAAGTAGCCGCTCTTCACTCGCAGCTTGCGTGGTTTAGCCAAAACGAGCAAACCAGTAGCTTTGCTCAGCCGCTAACTGGTGTATCAAATACATAATTATATTTACCTTAATCACTTTTAATCATTTTAGTAGGACGACTAACAATGGCTTTAACTCACCTTCAGCAACTTGAAGCTGAAAGTATCAAAATCATGCGCGAAGTCGCCGCTGAGTTTGAGAACCCAGTAATGCTTTACTCAATCGGTAAAGACTCGTCGGTACTTTTGCACTTAGCGCGTAAAGCATTTTACCCTGCAAAAATTCCGTTTCCGTTATTACACGTAGACACCAACTGGAAGTTTCGTGAAATGATTGAATTTCGCGATCGCCTTGCAAAAGAATACGGTTTTGACCTGCTGGTACACAAAAACCCAGAAGGCATGGCTATGAATATTAGCCCGTTTGAGCATGGCTCAGGTAAACATACCGACATAATGAAAACCCAAGGCTTAAAGCAAGCGTTAGATAAATACGGCTTTGATGCTGCATTTGGTGGCGCACGCCGCGATGAAGAAAAATCTCGCGCTAAAGAGCGTGTTTACTCGTTCCGCGATAAACACCACCGTTGGGACCCTAAAAACCAGCGTCCTGAACTTTGGAATACCTACAACAGCCAAGTTAACCCAGGTGAGAGCATTCGTGTGTTCCCACTATCTAACTGGACTGAGCTTGATATTTGGCAATACATTTACCAAGAAAACATTGAAATGGTTCCGCTTTATTTAGCGAAAGAGCGCCCAGTAGTAGAGCGCGATGGCACCCTAATAATGGTTGACGATGAGCGCATGCCACTTAATGAGGGTGAAGTACCACAAATGAAGTCAGTACGTTTTCGTACTTTAGGCTGTTATCCACTTACCGGTGCAGTTGAATCTACAGCCAGCAACCTAACAGAAATTATTGAAGAAATGCTGCTATCTACGTCATCTGAACGTGAAGGCCGTGTAATCGATCACGACTCAGCAGGCTCAATGGAGAAGAAAAAACGTGAGGGGTATTTCTAATGTCTACCAATACTAACGACACCATTAACGAAGTAAAAGAAATTGGCATAGACGCCTACCTAGCACGCCAACAAGATAAAAGCTTATTACGCATGCTTACCTGTGGTAGCGTAGATGACGGTAAATCAACACTGATTGGCCGCCTTTTGCACGACAGCCACCAAATTTATGAAGATCAGCTAGCTGCCCTTCACAAAGATAACGAAAAAGTGGGTAACGCAGGCGAAGAGCTCGACTTAGCGCTACTTGTAGATGGCCTACAAGCTGAGCGTGAGCAAGGCATTACTATTGACGTAGCATATCGTTATTTTTCAACCGCTAAGCGTAAGTTTATTATTGCCGACACCCCAGGGCACGAGCAATACACACGCAACATGGTAACAGGCGCATCAACCAGCGATGTAGCTATTATTTTGGTTGATGCTCGCTACGGTGTGCAAGTACAAACTAAGCGTCATAGTTTTATTTGTGACTCGCTCGGTATTAAACAGTTTGTGGTAGCAATTAATAAAATGGATATCGTTGATTTTGACGAAACCGTTTATGAAAAAATTAAAGCCGACTACCTTAAATTTGCTGAGCAGCTTAACGTATCAAACATTAAGTTTGTACCTATGTCGGCGCTTAAAGGCGACAACGTAGTAACACGCTCTGCACATACGCCTTATTACACAGATAAGCCATTGCTTGAGCTTTTAGAAGACTCACCAGCGGCCGAAACCGATACCGGCTTTGAAGCACGCTTACCAGTGCAATATGTAGTGCGCCCTAACTTAAACTTCCGTGGTTTTCAGGGCACATTGGCATCAGGTAAGTTACAAGTTGGCGATGCAATAAAAGTATTACCGTCGGGTAAAACATCAAGCATAAAAGAAATTGTGACCTTTAATGGCAACCTAGATCACGCAGAAGCCGGCCAAGCAATTACCGTTACCCTAAATAGCGAAATTGATATTAGCCGCGGCGATGTTATTGTGCCGCAAAGTTCAAGTGCAACGGTTACTAACCTTATACAAGCTAAACTTGTGTGGATGCACGAAGAGCCGCTGGTACTAGGTAAAAGCTACAACATTAAACTAGGTAGCAAAAATACATCAGCCGTGGTTAAAAAGATTGACCACACTATTGATGTAAATACCTTAGAGCACGGCACAGCCGATTCACTTCAGCTAAACGAAATTGCCATTGTCACGCTTGAACTAAGCGAAACAATATTAGCTGACGAGTATCACAACAACCACGAAACTGGCTCATTTATCCTTATCGACCGTTTATCTAACTTAACGGTTGCCGCAGGTATGATTGAGCAAGTACTAAAAAGCGAAAAACAAAACAGCGATTTCAGCGACTTTGAAATTGAGTTTAATAGCTTAGTACGCAAGCACTTCCCACATTGGCAAGCGCTTGATATTTCAAAACTGTAAGTATAAAAATGTCTGTTAGGAATATAAAAGCATGGTAGAGCAGCTCGTTTTAACAGGCATTATGCTTACCTTAGTTGGGTGCCTTTTTGGCACCCGCATTAATCCAGCATGGTTATTTGTAAGTGCTATTGGTACGGGTTATTTAACAGGCCTGATTGACCTTGAAAGCATGTTAGTAAACTACGCAAACCCATCACTCATTACCTTAGTGTTATTAGTACTTGTTTCAATTGCGATTGAAAAAACCACTTTAATTCAAAAACTATCGCAATCACTATCTAAAGGAAGCTTAGTAAAATCGGTTACCAAACTTGGCTTATCTACCGCCTTTTTGTCATCGTTTACTAATAACACCGCGGTGGTTGCATCGCTTATTACCGCCATAAAAGACAACCCAAATCATTCACCCTCAAAGCTACTCTTACCGCTGTCGTACACTGCTATATTAGGCGGCACCATTACACTTATTGGTACATCAACCAATTTAATAGTGAACGGCTTTGCTGTGGATGCCGGCATGGCACCACTTGGCTTTTTTGATTTTACCTTAATAGGCATTGGCGCATTAAGTGTGGGCCTTGTTACTATTTTAGTGATGCTCAAATACCTGCCCGACAACGGCAAAAACGCGCAAGAGGTTATTCCCTTTTATTTAGAGGGTAAAGTGCAGGCAGGCTCTAAGCTTATTGGCCGTACCGTAGAAGAAAACGGCCTACGCGAATTAAAAGATTTATTCCTCGCCGAAATTATTCGTGGCGATGAGCGTATATACGCAGTAACACCTCAGCAAATTATTAGACAAAACGACGTACTACTGTTTGTTGGCGACATTAAATCTGTTCCCTTATTAAGGCGCTTTGACGGATTAAAAGTAGTGCACGACAACCACGAAAAAGACATAGAACACCTAGTGGAAGTAGTGGTAAGTCAATCCTCTAAATTTATTGGCAAAACCGTAAAAGAAGCCCGTTTTAGAGAGCAGTTTCATGCCGCGGTTATTGCCATTCGCCGCGGGCACGACCGCTTACAAGGCGGCCTTGGGCAAGTGCAATTGCAAGCTGGCGACTCTTTAATACTCGCCCCAGGTAAAAACTTTTATTCTTTACCTAATTTAAACCGCGAATTTGTGTATATATCGGGGTTTGATTTACAAACACACTTAAAACCTAAGCAGTCTAATATTGTATTGGCAGGCTTTGCCGCGGTATTAGGGTTAAGCATTGTAGGTATAGTCCCCTTAGTAAAAGGCCTACTGGTGTTACTTATTGGCTTACTGCTTAGCGGCACAGTTAAACTTAGCGAAGTAAAACGTCGCTTTCCCATTGAACTACTTGCCGTCGTAGGCAGTGCTATAGGGCTTGCTAAATTAATGATAGAAACCGGACTTGCCGGGCAAATATCAAGCGCTCTATTTATGGTATTAGGCGATTTTGGCCCGTATGGCGCGTTTATCGCCATATTTTTAATGACCGTATTATTCACCGAGCTTATTACTAATAATGCCGCAGCTGCGCTTTCATTCCCTGTAGCTTACTCGCTAGCCGTGGGTTTTAATGTAGACCCTCTGCCCTTTATTATGGCGGTAGCGTTTGGCGCATCGGCCAGTTTTATATCACCATTTGGGTATCAAACAAACCTTATGGTTTATAGTGCGGGCAACTACCGCTTAAAAGATTACATAACAATGGGCTTGCCCCTTTCTATTATTTATTCAATCACGGTATTAACCCTGATCCCGCTCGTATTTCCTTTTTAATACGGGCGCTTAAAGTACAAGAGACTCACCACTATGGATGAAAATATTGTTTGGCATAACTACGCAATCACCAAGTCACAGCGTAGTGAGCAAAAAAAGCATAAACCGGCTATTTTATGGTTTACCGGTTTTTCTGGCTCTGGCAAAAGCACTGTAGCGAATGCACTAGAAGCAGCGCTTAACCAACAAGGCGCGCACACCTACCTGCTTGACGGCGACAACGTACGCCACGGCCTATGTAAAGACTTAGGCTTTAGCGACGAAGATCGTATTGAAAACATACGCCGCGTTGGCGAAACCGCAAAACTAATGACCGATGCAGGCTTATTAGTGCTTACCGCGTTTATATCGCCATTTAGAGCAGAGCGCGACATGGTGCGTAACTTAGTAGACAACGGCGAGTTTATTGAAGTATTTATAGATACCCCGCTTGATGTATGTGAAAGCCGCGATCCTAAAGGCTTATACAAAAAAGCCCGCGCAGGAGAGATAAAACACTTCACCGGAATCGACTCAAGCTACGAAATACCCAACAACCCAGAAATAATTTTAGATACCAGTAAAAACACCCTAGACCAATCGGTTACACAACTGATAACGTATCTAAAACAAAAGCATATTATAGGTTAACCCCAATGAACCAAACCGAGCTACTAGAAGAAACCCTCATCCTTGCCCGCAAAGCAGGCCAAGCCATAATGGGGATTTACGAAAAGGACTTTAACGTTGAATACAAAGCCGATGAAAGCCCAGTAACCGACGCCGACTTAGCAGCTCATAAAGTGATTGTGGCAGGGTTAAAACAGCTCACCCCCGACACACCTATACTTAGCGAAGAAAGCGCTGATATAAGCTGGGATATTCGTCAAACATGGAAAAGCTACTGGTTAGTAGACCCCATCGATGGCACTAAAGAGTTTATTAAAAAGAACGGCGAATTTACCGTAAACATAGCGCTTATCGAAAACGGTAAACCTGTACTGGCTGTAGTTGATGCGCCCGCACTTGGCGTATCGTACCTTGCTGCAGAAGCCATTGGTGCGTTTAAAGACAAAGGCGATGAGCGCATTGAGCTTAAAGTAACCACCAAACCTAATAAAGGCCTAATACGTGTTGTAGGCAGCCGCTCGCACCCATCACCTGATTTAGCCGAGTTTGTAAAACGCTTTGAAGACGTTGAAATGGTGTCAAAAGGCAGCTCACTAAAATTATGTTTAGTGGCCGAAGGCAGCGCTGATATTTACCCACGCTTAGGCCCAACCTGTGAATGGGATACGGGCGCAGGCCATGCAATCGCCGAAATAGCCGGTGCTAAAGTGACTAAGCTCGATGGCAGCCCGCTTTTATATAACACTAAAGATGAGTATTTGAATCCGTATTTTATTGTTAGTGCGGTTGAAGAGTAAAAGCTAAGAGCTTCGAGCTGTTAGCCACGAGCAGCTCGATGTAAACCTAGACACCGTAGGTTGGGTTGAGTGGAACGAAACCCAACGAATATACTTCCTCATCATTTTAATAAGTAAACATAGACACTTTGCATCACCACAAGCAAAGATAATGGCTCATCTGTTTATAAACTAATTTAAAGTTTTTCTACTTAAAATATTTATCGCTTTATCTCTTTTATCCTCATCGAAACCTGTATTTTTTAACTTTTTCAACCTATCAATAAAACGTAACTTAACTGTTTGCTCTAATGAATTCACTACTGAACCTATACTAGGCAGACCTTGATTAGAATCTGTGGACAATACTTCTATTAATATCTTTAGCGATTGGTCGTCTTTTTTATCTTTCAAAATAGCTAACAAAAACTCATATTTTGGATCACGAAAATGTTTCTTACCTGGTTTCGCGGTAAACCCATTCTCTATTTGCGATATAATACACAGTATTTCATAAGTAACTTTATATTCTAGTAAGTCCAAAGCGATAGATGAAAAATCTTGTTTCTCTAAAACTTCTATAAACTCAGAGGAATTAGGACTCTCTGCCTCTCTTTTTATTTCTATAAATATAGCTGAAAGTAAATAAATATCATTAATTGCAGCGACCTCTTTAATCACGCTCTGAAAGTTATCTCTATTCAATATTTTTATAACTAGCCTTGTAAAAAGCTCTTTAAAGTTCTCAGCATTTTGATATTTATTTTTTTTAACTTCAGTCGAAACATAGTCAAAAAGTACTTTGTTAAGGCTTCTATCTGTAAATGACGATGACCTTTTAAATAAAATATCTTTAAAGCGCAGTAAAACTAATTGATAGCGTTCATCACAACACAACTCTTTAGCTAATGCTTGGAGTTCGTTCCCATCACGAATTCTTGAAAATATAGTTTGTTCATTCACCTCTTTTTTTGAAGGAGACTCTTTTATAATTTTTTGCAGGTAGTTAGCATTAGGATCACTAACACCTAAGCTCTGGGTGGGTATCAAAGCCTTATTAAAGCTTAAATGGAATTTATTTAACTCATCTCCATCTTCAAAATTACTGGCATCTTGACTCAATGCCTCTTTATCATTAGTTGATTCTTTATAATCTCTAGTAATTAGCCCTAACATTGTTGCAAAAAACTTAAAGTAAATTGGCTCCTCGATCTTCATTACATCTTTAATTATAGGTGTAACATTGCCTGAACCTACTTTCACAAGATAATCATAGCTATTCTCAAATGCACTAAAATAAGTAGGCTTTACTTCCCTTAAAGAACAAGCCATTAAAAAGGATAAAAAGTTCACTTCACCCATCAAATTACCAGGGACCCACGCTTGCTCAACTCGTCTTAATATTTTTTTAAGCTGCCTAATTGAAACAATTACTGCTTTTAGAGCATTAACTTCCTTAATAAATAAGTTATTTCTCTTTATCAAAGCTTCTATAAATTCCGAACGCTTGCAAAATACATGTACCGAATGGTTATCTTCTATTCTATTAGGGTTCAGTACCACTTTAGGCATGTTATTAGATAAAATAATAACTTTATTATGGTGCAATGCCTCTTTAAGACTTACTTGAATAAAGGAATTTATTACCGCTGACAAATCGGCTCGAAGTATATCCTCTCTATAATCAGTTGCTTTTGAAATCACTTCAGCAGCAACCTCATTTTCATTTCCCATTGCAACGATAAAATTGATATGACTCAAATCTCGATTTTTCAATCTATCCAACAGTGCTGCTATATCATTTAAGCGTTTTTCGTTTTCATCGCCTGTACCACGATCTACGTCTTGCAAAGTGATCAGTAATTTGTGGTTGGTTGCATAAAGAACATCATTTAGCTTTTGAAAACTTCCCTCAATATCAACGGGGCCTGCGAGTAACGTAGATGCAAACTGAAATACACTGCCGCCAGATTTCAACGCTTCAGTGTAATGCTTCGGTAACGCACGAAAGGCGCACATATCAATATGCTGGCTTATATCATCAATAATATTGCTGAGTATCACATGCGCAACACTGCCGCTGGCTGCGCCCCACGTTGATATATCGCTGTGTATCCAAGTACTCTCTTTTTGAGAGTTTTTTGCTAAATCATTCACAATACTTTCGACGATACTGCTTTTTCCGCAACCATAAGGCCCACAAAGCGCTATGTGTTGTGCTAAATCCTTTTCATCTTTATTACCACCATTTTGCAGCCGCTTGCTGATACGCTTTGCATACACCTGTAAGTCGGGTTCTAATTCCTCTGTGCTTTTAATAGTCGAATCATCTTTAAACCATTCTCTAAAGTGCTCTAAAGTTTTTAGTTCATGTATTTCTTTAGCTTCATCAGGTTCACCTTCAGATGTAAAACCCTGCTGTTTACTCTGCCTGTGTTCACCAAACAATAAGTAAATCGCTAAAATCAAATAACTAGCAGCTAGGTACATAAAGACATTAAAGGCAGGCGCCATATCGCCTAGGCTTACAGCAAAAACTATGTAAATCAAACTAAGAGCAACTAATACAGCAGTAAAAATTGGCTTTTTGGTATAAAGCTTTGTCTGATAAATGATAGTTATAAGCGTGCCAATAAACGCAAGCGCTAGGTATTTTAAGCCCATAAAGCTTTGGGCGTATAACACAGCTTCATCAAATTTTGGTGCTGCGCTTAGCATGTAAAAAGCAGTCAAAAGTAATGACGCTAATACAGCAATTGTCGCCGGCGGGTATCGCCAGTTAAATCCAATACTGCGTTTGGGGTGCGATATATAAAACTTATCAAGCAGGAGCTTTATGCCAATACCTGCTAAAAATGCGCTGCTGTAATGCAAAACCGGATTAGCATTTAAAATAGCGCCTAAACTTGAATACGCCTTTTGTACAAAACCGGCTTTGCTTAAAAATACAGTAACTGTAGCGGCGGTAATTGCGCACAATAAAAGAGAAAGCCAGCGTGTGGCTGTAATGGGAAGAGCTTTAACTTGCGACAACTTAATATCCTTATCAATACGTTACCTTGCCAGTGTATATCAATTGAACATTATTGAATAAGTTGTTTAATAAATAAAGCCGCTTCTCTTGGCTTTACTAATCGCATGACGCTATGGCATGTTGGGTTTCGCTTCGCTCTACCCAACCTACGTTTTAATATAAAAATGGAGTTTTATTCTTTCAGCATTCTTTCTGGACAGGTCTTATTTTGAGTTTGGGCGAAAGGGTAAAGAAAGAGCTGACCTTACCCCTTCTACATCCTTAACGGTTTTGCTCGGCGATAAAAGCAAGCGAGTGCTGGTTGAATAAGTCAGGGCGCTCTACGTTACAAACATGGCCACATTGGTGAATAGTTTGCAGTACGCTATTTTTGTGGCGCTTTACCATTTCTATAACTGGGCCAAGGAACATATGATCTTCTTTACCCATAATGTAAAGAATGGGTATATCAATGTCTTTTTCTTTGAAGTACTGCATTAAGGGGTTTACGTCCATGGCTAGTTTAAACCATTTTATAAACTCTTTTTGGCACAAGCGTTTTGCTTCGCGAACAAACAAAAGTCGAGATTCTTTATGGCGCTTTTTCGGCATCATAATAAAAGCAAATAAGCGATACAACCACATATAAGGCAATAAGTGTTTAAACGTATTGCCTAAATAAACCAAGGTATTACTGCGCGTATTAAACCGAGTAACCGCTCCACCTAGCACCATGCTAGAAACATATTGCGGCGCAATTTCAGCAATATTTCGAATCAAAATGGTGCCCAGTGAAATACCAACAAAGTGTGCGTTAGGGATGTTGTTATGATCTAGCACATCGATAATGTCTTTAGAGACCTTATTAAACGAGTAATTATTATCTACAAAGTTTTGCACTAAGTTATTTGATTTACCGTGACCACGAAGATCGAGCAGCAATACATTATATTCTTTTTTATAGGCTTTAAGTTGGCGAAACCAAATTGCCGAACTCCCCCCTGCGCCATGAACAAATACAACCCATATTTTACTGGTTTCGTGCGGGAAAATAGTATGAAAAAGAATGTCTTTGCTCATTGCAGTTAGCGGCCTGTTTACTTCGTTTGGCATATTTAATTGCGGGAAGTATAACGGAGTTTAGTATAAACCTCCTATGAAGTTCGGCTCAATGGCTGCGACTTAACAGGTTTTGTGAGCAAGCTTTGATATTAGTTGCAATCAATAAAAAATGGCTCCCCTATTTTTACGTTATTACAACCGCCTATTTTTGCTTTAACGCTTGAATGACACTATAGGCGTGTTGGGTTTCGCTTCGCTCTACCCAACCTACAACTGTGCTGGTTCGGGTATTTGTTTATTTTTACAGCGCTGTTTCGTATTCATGACACTTTTGCTGCTACGGCGTCTAATTAATTAGTCTACAAAATGCCTCAAAACATGAAACTTTTAGCTAAAAACTATATTCTTGCGCGCGATTATTATTTAAATAATGGATGAGCACACACATGACACCATCACAAGATGCAACGCTTTCAAATGCATCACAAACAGGTGAACACACACCTACTTCTAAATGGAACCTGCACGATACGCAGTGGACGTTAAGCCTTTTTGGTACCGCCGTTGGCGCGGGCATTTTATTTTTACCTATTAATATTGGTATTGGGGGTTTTTGGCCACTAATTATTTTAGCCTGTTTAGCCTTTCCAATGACCTTTTTAGCACACCGTGGCTTAGCCCGCTTTGTGTTGTCGTCTAAAAACAAAGATTCAGATTTTACTGATGTTGTTGAGGAGCACTTTGGTGTAACGGCAGGTAGGTTAATCTCTTTATTATACTTTTTATCTATATTTCCCATTTTGCTTATTTACGGCGTAGGCTTAACCAATACCGTTGACAGCTTTATGGTTAACCAAATGGGCCTTGAGTCACCTTCTCGGGTGTTGCTTTCGGGTGTATTAGTTGCCGGTATGATTAGCCTAATGATGGGCGGCGAGCGCTTAATGCTTCGCGCGTTCGCTATTTTGGTGTATCCGCTTGTGGGTATTTTATTTTGCTTATCGCTTTATTTAATACCCAGCTGGCAAATGCCAGATATGAGCCTCCCAGAGGCAGGCAGCTTTACTAAAACGCTGTGGTTATCTATTCCTATCATTGTGTTTTCGTTTAGCCATGCGGCGGCTATTTCAAGCTTTGTGAACGTGCAGCGTGGGCATTATGGCGATCAGGCCACTAATAAGGCTGAGGCTATTTTAAAGCGCACTAGTTTACTACTTATTGTATTTGTACTGCTATTTGTGTTTTCGTGCGTGCTTTCGCTTACTAGCGAGCAAATGGCTACTGCTAAAGCGGCGAACGTATCGATTTTATCTTACCTTGCTAATATTACTAGTAATTCGTATATCGCGACCCTTGGACCGCTGGTTGCCTTTATTGCTATTACCTCATCGTTTTTAGGGCACTTTTTAGGAGCACGCGAAAGCTTTACCGGTTTGGTAACTAAGCAAACGAGCTTAAGCGCAAAAGTAGCCGACAAAATTGGCGTACTCATTATGTTTTTTGCTATTTGGTTTTGCGCGGTTAAAAACCCAAGCATTTTAGACATGATGGATCAGCTCTCTGGCCCTATCATTGCGATGATTTTATTTATTATGCCTATGATTGCCGTGTACAAAGTGCCTGCGCTGAGTAAATACCGCAACCGTTTAAGTACCTTGTTTGTACTTGCTGTGGGCTCACTGGCCGTATGTGCGCTTATTTACAGCATGCTTAATTAAGCGATTTGCTATAAATACCCCATTAAAAATGGCGCTCATTGAGCGCCATTTTTTATACAATTTAATTGCTTTTAAACTAATTTATTCTGCGTCTGGTAAATTACGACCGTAGAATATTTCCTGCATTTCGCGGGTTAGCTTAGAGCGAATTTCTTCTTCTTCTTCATCCGATAACTCATCAGTCGATAGGCCGAACAGGTAAGTGTTTAAGTCGGTTTCTTTTAACATCATTTTAGTGTGGAACAGGTTTTCTTGATACACGTTCACGTCCATCATTTGGTACGCTTCTTTGGTATCTTCTGTCATGAAGTTTTGAATCGAGTTAATAGCGTGATCAATGTAGTGCTTAACGCCGTTTACGTCGCGAGTAAAACCACGTACACGGTAGTCAATAGTTACTACGTCTGACTCTAGGCTATGAATTAAGAAGTTTAACGCTTTAAGTGGCGAAATAATGCCACAGGTAGATACTTCAATATCAGCACGGAATGTACAAATACCATCATCAGGGTGCGCTTCTGGGTAGGTATGTACACAAATGTGGCTTTTATCTAGGTGCGCAACAACAGAATCGGGTAATGGGCCTGGCGCTTCGTCAGCATCGTAATTTTGCTGCTCTTCTACCGGCTCTTCAGACACCAAAATAGTCACACTTGCGCCTTGTGGTTCATAATCTTGGCGCGCCACATTTAAAATGTTAGCACCAATAATATCAACAACATCGCCTAGTATGTCGGTTAGTCTATCTGCACTGTACTGCTCGTCGATATATTCAATATATTCTTTACGCTGTTGCTCGGTCTTTGCGTAGCAAATGTCGTAAATACTAAAGCTTAAACTTTTGGTTAAATTATTAAAGCCATGAAGTTTAAGTTTATCGAAGGGTTTGTTCATGATAAACCAACCTATAAATTAGTGAAATCTGCACCTGCAGAATGAAAAGTTCGCGGATTTTATACGAATTTTCCTCACGGAAAAAGCGTTATTTTACCTGTTCTTGCACAACTTCGTGGCTGTGGGTAATTTCTACTGTTTTATCAAGCATTAAAGCAACAGAACAATACTTTTCAGCAGAGAGAGAAACCGCCCTCGCGAGGTGTTTTTCCGACACATTATTGCCTGTAACAACAAAGTGTAAGTTAATTTTAGTAAATACACGCGGCGCTGTTTCTGCGCGCTCAGAGCTTAGCTGAACTTGCACATCCGAAAAATCTTGTTTGGCTTTTTTTAAAATACTTACAACATCTACCGACGAGCAACAGCCCACCGACATAAGTACCATTTCCATAGGGCTTGGTGCAGCGCTATCGCTACCAGCATCAAAAACGACATTGTGATTAGAATTTGAACGGCCAATAAAGGTGTCGCCTTCAACCCATTTTACATTTGCTTGCATGTGATTATCTCTAAAAAAAGTTTTATTGATTGTATAACAATCTGCAACGATACGTGAACGCTGAGATTAAATTTAGTGGTGTTATTAATAAGGCGAGAAGTAATAGGAGCGCAGCAATTAGGTCACACTGCGCTGTGTTAACGGGTAACGTTAAGCGGTTTGTGTGACCGCGTTATCAAATAGATTTTTAATAAGCCCAGCAAACTCGTCTATAAATGCGTGCTGTTCAACCGTAACGGGCTGAGAGGTTATGCTGCTTAGTACTTCTTGTAAGTCGTAAACAATACCGTCTACCTCGCGCACTATTTGGCTGCGTTGCTCGGTATTAAGATTGGTATGCTGTTCACAAATTAGCATCACGTTTTGCGCTATAACGTCTTCTATGAGCTCCATAACGGTTGGCGCACCGGGTTTGATTTCGCCTGGCTTCTCAAATAACGCTAAATTTTGAGTTAGATACATGATCAAGTCATCGTACCCTTGCCTGTCTAAAACCATTGTGATTTTCACCTTTGAATAACTAATTGCATAGATTTAAGCAGAAAGCGCCACTAATTACTAGCTTTGCACGATACCAATACAAAAAAAGCAGCCTAAGCTGCTTTTCTCATTCTTTATAACTACAAATAGACTAGTAATTAATCTATTTTTAAGCCTGGGCTTAGTGTTGCTGGCATCGTTACTTTTTCAAGTTCTACCGAGGCAACAGGGTATGCGCAGTAGTCAGCTGCATAATATGCGCTGGCTCTGTGGTTACCCGATGCGCCAATACCACCAAATGGGGCTGCACTTGATGCACCTGTAATTGGGCGGTTCCAGTTAACAATACCGGCACGAATACGACGTAAAAAGTGATTGTAGTCGGCTTCGCTGTCGCTTAATAAACCTGCTGATAAACCAAAGCTGGTGTCGTTAGCTTTATCAATTGCGTGGTCAAAGTCATCAAAGCGGAACACTTTTAATAATGGGCCAAAGTGCTCTTCATCAGGGAAGTCGCTAATTGCTGAACACTCAATAATACCCGGCGTTACAAAGCCCGTATTAGCTGTGTGCTCAAGCTCTACTAGTACTTCACCGCCAAGTTCAACCAACTCGCTTTGTGCTTTAACCATGCCTGCTGCAGCTGCAGCTGAGATCATAGAACCCATAAATGGCTGATCTTCATCATCGTAGTTGCCTACTTTTATGGCTTTAGTAGCCGTAATAAGGCTTGCTAAAATGTCATCGCCTTGTTGGCCTTTAGGTAAAAATACTTTACGTGCACAAGTACAACGTTGGCCGCTTGAAATAAACGCCGATTGAATAATATCGTGTACCGCGGCTTTAGTATCTGCCACATCTTTAATAATTAGTGGGTTATTGCCACCCATTTCAAGCGCTAAAATTTTACCTGGCTGGCCTGCAAACTGCTCATGTAAAATATGACCCGTGCGCGAAGAACCGGTAAAGAATAAACCATCTATGCCTTTATGCGCAGCAAGGGCTTTACCTGTTTCTACTTCACCTTGAACAAGGTTAATTACACCGGCAGGTAAACCCGCTTTTTCCCAAAGTTTAAGGGTAAGCTCTGCTACCATTGGCGTAAGCTCAGATGGCTTAAATACGACTGTGTTACCGGCTAAAAGCGCTGGCACAATGTGGCCATTTGGTAAGTGCCCAGGGAAGTTATATGGGCCAAATACAGCCACTACACCGTGTGGTTTATGGCGGATCATCGCACGCCCTACTGGCATAGCGTTTTCAACGTCGCCGGTGCGCTCTAAAAATGCTTTTTCAGAAATGGCAATTTTACCTACCATAGCGCCCGCTTCTGTACGCGTTTCCCAAAGCGGCTTACCCGTTTCTTGCGCAATCGCCACAGCAAGCTCTTCGCTGTGCTCTTTAAGGGTTGCCGCAAAGGTTTTTACTACCTCTAGGCGCTCGTTAAAGCTTTTATCAGCCCAGCTGTAAAATGCTTCGCGCGCTGCATTAACCGCGCTATCTACTTGCTCTGCAGTCGCTGAAGATGCCTGCCAAATAACGTCGTTATTCGCAGGGTTTACTGAATTAAATGCATTGCCTTGGCCTGGTGACCACTGACCATTAATAAATTGTGCAGGATGAGTCATTATACTTTCTCCTTAATTAAACTGGGGTTGCGCTTACGGTGTCGCCCGATTGAAGCTGTAGGGCATCAGCTATTGCTTGCGATAAAATAAGGCTGCTTGCACGCTCATCAAAGCTAAGCGCTGCAACCGTTGCACGGTAGTTTTCTAACTCGCCGTTAGCGAGCAGTACCATGGTATCGCCTGACGCTTCGCCTATTTCTACTTTAAAGTCTTTCGCATTACGAATTGTGGCAATGTTATCTACTTTTGCTTCTACTGTTGGGCCCGCATCAAAAATATCCACGTAACCGTTGAAGGTAAACCCTTCATTTTTTAATAGCTCGATAGCTGGGCGCGTGTTGTCGTGTACTTTACCAATCACCGCTTGCGCATCTTTGCTTAGCAAGTTTACGTAAATTGGGTATTTTGGCATTAGCTCAGCAATAAACACTTTTTGGCCTATACCTGTTAGGTAATCGGCGGTTGGAAAGTCCATTGAAAAAAAGTGCTCTTCTAGCCACTGCCAAAACGGGCTGCTGCCATTTTCGTCAGACACGCCACGCATTTCTGCTATTACTGTTTGTGCAAAACGCTGCTCATGTTGTTTTATAAACATAAAGCGCGCTTTTGAAAGAAGTTTACCGTTACAGTTTTTACGGTATCCATCTTTCAAAAATAAGGTACATAGTTCTGTTGCGCCGGTGTAGTCGTTACATAGGGTTAAAATATCAACCGCTTTGTATACATCGAGCGTGCGTGATGAATGAATCACTTTACTTAAGTGGTAATGATAAAACGCATCATCAAGCCCTACTGCAGCTTCAATAGCTGAAGTACCCACTACTTCACCGGTTTCGGTATCTTCAAGAACAAACAGGTAGCCTTCGTCACCAGGTTGTGACGTTTGTTTAGCAAATGAACTTACAGAATGGTCAATTTTCTTTTGCAGTAGCTCTTCGTTTAACGGCAAAGATGTAAAACCATGGCCCGATTCGTGGGCAATTTTTAATAACGCTGCGTAATCATTTTGCTGGATTGGGCGAAGGATCATCATGAGTCCGCTTGCTCCCTTATCAATAACGGTAAATAGAATATGCAGGGCAAGCAGGCTTGCCCTTAATAAGGTGGTTTAACGCGCTTAAGCGTTTACTACGCTTGCGACTGCTTTTTCAAAACGCACCATACCTTCGCGAATATCCGCTTCGGTGATTACTAACGATGGCGTAAAGCGTACTACATCAGCACCCGCTACAAGCGACATAAGTCCTTGCTCGGTAGCTGCTACTAAAAACTCTTTTGCACGGCCTTTGTATTGCTCGTTAACGGCTGCACCAATTAATAAACCTTGGCCACGAATTTCGCTAAATACATTGTATTTTTCGTTTACCGCGTTAAGAAGCTCGTTAAATAATGCCGCTTTTTCTTTTACACCCGCTAGTACTTCAGGGGTATTTACAGTGTCAAATGCGGCTTCGGCTACGGCACATGCCAAAGGGTTACCACCGTAAGTAGAACCATGAGTACCTACTTTTAAGTGCTGTGCAATCTCGGTAGTAGTTAGCATAGCGCCAATTGGGAAACCGCCGCCAAGTGCTTTAGCTGATGTTAAAATATCAGGCACTACGTTTAAACCTTGGTATGCGTATAGCTCACCAGTACGGCCGACACCTGTTTGTACTTCATCAAAAATAAGTAGTGCATTGTGTTTAGTACATAACTCGCGCACGCCTTGTGCAAATTCGTCAGTTGGCGAAATAATACCGCCTTCACCTTGCAGTGGCTCCATCATTACTGCACATGTTTTGTCGCTAATTAGCGCTTCAAATGCAGCTAGGTCGTTGTAATCACAATGTACGATATCGCCAGGCTTAGGACCAAAACCATCTGAGTATGCAGCTTGGCCGCCTACGGTTACGGTAAAGAAAGTACGACCGTGAAAGCCTTTGTTAAATGAGATAATTTGTGATTTTTCAGCACCAAATTTATCCAGTGCAAAACGACGTGCTAATTTAAGTGCCGCTTCGTTTGCTTCTGCGCCTGAGTTTGCAAAGTAAACTTTTTCTGCAAAGGTCGCATCGACCATTTTTTTAGCTAAACGTAGCGCAGGCTCGTTAGTCATTACATTTGATAGGTGCCAAATTTTTTCGCCTTGCTCTTTTAACGCACCTACTAATGCAGGGTGGCAATGGCCCAGACAGTTAACAGCAATACCACCGGCAAAGTCGATAAATTCTTTACCTTGTTGATCCCATACGCGAGAGCCTTCGCCTCGAACAGGAATAACGCTTGAAGGCGCGTAGTTAGGAACCATTACGTGATCAAATAATTCGCGATTGACTGTCATTTTTTTTCCTCTTAATTGTGAGCAACACAAAACATCAAAATAGGTGTTTGGTTATAAATGTAACCAAGATATTTACGCACTAAATAGCAAAAGGTTGAGCGTAAAACTGCCTTGTGGTTCAATTTTCAGGCGCTCATTATTTCAGATATTTGTGGTGCTGTCTCGTTAAAAACTTTCATGCAGGCCTTTAAAATAAAGGCCTTGGGATATTATTTCATAGATAGTGAATAACTATTTGCATAGAAAATAAATGTCACTTTTTAAGAGTTATGCCCCTGTGCAGTGAGTCGCGCCTTACATTAAGTGCTTAAAGTAAGGGGTACTTATGAAGATGTTAATGAATGAATAGTCGCAAAAAAATTAACAAAAAATTCAATAGTTAATGAAAATTTGCCGCCACCAGCCGCAAATTACCGATATAAGGACCAGCCAATAAGCTGCTTTTTAGTCAATTTGAATAGCTAGGTTGGTAAAATTGCTTGTTTCGAGGACTTTTAGCTCATTTTTAGTGAAGCCGTGATACGAAAACCACGCATGTATTTCATCTTGCTCAATAAGTTGATGTTGTTTTAGGTTTAAGTATTGCGAATAGCATCGCGCTTTTAGCATGACCTCACTCATGGGGAAAACATCACTACTTTGCTCAACACCATGAGCAAGTTGCGCCATCACGTGATTAAACGGTAAAGCCTTAAAAGCCATTTTGCGGATTACTTTAGCACTTAACGCAAGCGACTTAGTGCTTAACAACGTAGTTAAAAATAACGGATCGGGCTTTAATTCCATCAAGGCCGTGTGTAAGTCTTTTTGTTGTGCCTCGCGTGCTATTTGCACCTTGCGTTGCCATACCTGTTCAAACGTTTTTAAGTACAAGCGCACTAAAGCTATGCGCCCTACATCTATTAGCATGCCCAGTGTAAAAGCATGTATAGGGTTTACATCATTCAGCTCTGCAATTTTTTGTGCCGCTATTGCATTAGCCATGGCAGCATCACGAAGGCGGCGCTTTAATAATGGAAATGGCTCGGTACTATGTGGCATCCAGTGGCGCACAGCAAAAGTGGGGATAACTAATTGCAGGTTATCAAGCCCAATATAACGCAGTGCAAGTGCGGGGCTGTCTACTTTTACTGAGGTACTTTTACTTCGTTGTTTTCGATAGTAAGGCAGGTTTACTAATGACACTAATTCACGGCCAAGCCAGCTAGAATCATTTACCAATGGCTCTAAACGCCCCACACTTGCCGACTTAGCCGCTAGTATATCTAGCATGGTGGCCACGTTATCTTCTATACCTATGGTGTTTTGAATAACAGCATCCATATCTTCTAATTGCTTAAATATGGCTGTTTCAATTACTTTATGAAGTTGTTTACTCGCTTGTGCTCGGTACTTGTGATGCGCAGTACTACTTTGCTGGCGTTTATGCTGTGCGGCAACTTCTACTTCTAATAAAGTGCGCTGCTTTATGGGTTCACCATAATCAATTTCTAGCGTATGAATAAAGCCAATTTGTTGATGTGCAAAGCTATGGCCAAGCAGCAAATCGTGAGCACGCTGGTCAAGCATGGAGGCTATTCGCTTTTGCGACGCAAGTTCAGTCATAAAGTCCATTCAGTAAAGTGTTACCATTCGGTGGTTACTGTAAGGTTAGAAGCGAGATAAAAAGTTAGCAAGCAATTCGAGCCCTTGAGTAGTTAAAATAGCCTCAGGATGAAATTGTACGCCTTCAAGAGCAAGCTCTGTGTGAAGTAGCCCCATAATTTCGTCAAACTCACCTTGCTCGGTTTGGCTCCACGCAGTAGTGGCTAATTCACTTGGTAAACTGTGTTTTTCGACCACCAGCGAGTGATAACGACACACAGTAAGCGGGTTTTCTAAACCGGTAAATACCCCTTTATTATTATGAACAATAGGTGAGGTTTTACCATGCATAACTTGCTTAGCACGTATAACCTTGCCTCCTAGCGCTTGCGCTATGGTTTGATGCCCTAAGCAGATCCCCAAAATAGGGTAAATGCCTTTTAGTTGCTCAACGACATTGAGTGACACACCCGCTTCGTTTGGCGTACAAGGCCCCGGAGAAATAACAATATGCTTGGGGTTAAGTTGCTTAATTTGCGCAACCGATATTTCGTCATTACGCTTTACCAGCACCTCTTGGTTTAAGCGCTGAAAATATTGTACTAGGTTATAAGTAAACGAATCGTAGTTGTCGATCATCAACAGCATTACACAACGACCTTATTTAAAATGGAGTGCCCTTTGCTCACATGTGTGGCTTGTATAATGAGCAGTATAAGCATTTATAATGCCTATTCTATCACTAATAATTCCCCAACATACATTAGCAAAACACCTTAAAAACTTACGCCTTTAGCTAAAAACACTTCAAATTCGTTTGCAGGTATTGGCCGGCTTAACAAGTACCCTTGAATTAGGTCGCAGTTATACTCTTTTAGTTTTTCAAGTTGGGCATGCTCTTCTACGCCTTCGGCGATAATATCGAGCCCTAAGTTTTTAGCTAATTGGCAAATACTCAACACTAAAGCCTGATCGCGTGTGTCAGTGGCCATATTGCGCACAAACGACTGATCTATTTTTAATTTATTAACTGGAAAACGCTGTAAGTAACCCAGCGACGAATAGCCCGTTCCAAAGTCATCAATTGATAAGCTAATACCCAGTGTACTCAGCGCCTGCAGTACTGAAATACCAAACTCTTCATCGTCCATAATGGCGGTTTCGGTAATTTCTAGCTCAATTAAATGCGCGGGCACGTTAAAATGCGCCAACCGCTGTTTTATGCTTTGCACAAAGCCTTGCTGTGTAAATTGCCTTGCAGATATATTAATAGCCAAGCGGATATTTAAGTTTTGCTGATGCCATTTTTTAGCTTGGGCAAAGGCACTATCAAGTATCCATTCGCCTAATGGCAATATAAACCCGCTGTGTTCGGCAATAGGAATAAACTGCGCCGGAGAGACAAACTTCCCATCATCAAACCACCTAATTAAACATTCGCAGCTGTTTATGGTTTGCGATTTAAGGTGCATTTTAGGCTGAAAATAAAGCTCAAACTGCTGCTTTTCAATGGCGGTATCAAGACGCCGAGCAATATGCAGCTGCTGGGCATGCTTAACTCCGCTTTCGGTATCAAAATAAGCGTAGGGAATATTACGTTTTACCGCTTCTTCTAAGGCAATATTGGCGTGCAATAGAAGCGTTTCATAGTCATTACTGGTTGGGTAGCGTGTTACACCACAGTTAAAGCTCATACGCATTTCACCGTACGGTGTGCTAATAGCTTGGCTTAAACGGCTTTGTACGCCTTTGAGTAAGTCATCTAGGGTTGTTGAGCAATCTTGCTCGGTATAAATAACCACAAAGTTAGCATCGGCAATGTGGTAGAAGGTCAGTTTGTTTTTGCTTTTTAACTGCTGAGAAAATTTATTAGCGCTGCGCGATAAGTGCATAGCAAAGGCATTTATACACTCGTTAGCCCCCGATAAACCATATTGCTCAAGCAATAGCTTAAAGTGGCTTACATCAATCAGCATTAAACTAAAAGGTTGCTCAAGCGAAATTAGCTCATTGGTGTATGTTTCTAAACTGGCTTGGTTAGGCAACTTTGAATACGGATGGTGAAAGGCTAAATACTCTAATGAGCGCTCTGCCTCAAATTGCTCTGTTACATCGCGTATGTGTATATCAAAGGCATCTATTTCTTGCAGCCAATGTATTTGGTAAGTGAGGTAATGGTTATCTAGCTGTGTATAAAAGCGCTCAACATGACTAGCCGACTGCTTAGTGTCTATTAGTTGCTGCTTTATATTAGGGCTTAGTAATGCAATGGGCGTGCTGTGTTTATCGCTTACATACGCTTTATGCATAGCAATAGCGGCAGGGTTACAGTAGTTAAGCTCAAGGTTGGCGCTTAAACTCACAATTGGGTTAGGGTTGCGCGTTGGAAATAGCGCTAAACGTTCGTTACGGGTACTAAGTTTTATAAATTTAGATGCGTAACGCCCTGTATAAATGCTTACCAGCACTATGGCAAACGTAAACAAAAACACAATATTGACTGTGGTGTGCAGGTTGCTTTCGGTGTCTGTGTAGCCGCTATCAACTGCATTTGAAATAATCGTTTCTGCATTTGTTAAGTGCCCCATCACTTGGGCTTGCAGTTCAGTGAGTTGCTCTAGTTGTTCTCTGGCTAAATCCCAACTAGTGCTGCTGCTTGATAGGTTTTCGTGTAATTTAAGTGCTAAGTCTAAACCACTTTTAAACTCATCACTTAAGCTGCTTTCTAACGCTAATGTGCTGTAGTTGTGATCTAGGTTTTTTATTAGCGCAAGTATACGTACATGGTTTTCTAAAAAGTCGATTAAATAAAGTTCACGCTTACTCGTTGCGTAATACTCATATAATAAGCGCTCTTGCTTTACTAGGTAGGTTTCGATTAATCGAATATCGCGCAGCGCCGGAATTTGTTGTTCCATTAAGGTCGATGAGGTGCGCTTAATGGTTTCTGCCTGATAATAAACCATCGCAGACAGTACACAGCCTACCAGCACAATACCGATATAAAATTGCTTAGCCTTACTGGCAAATTTATTAGTGAATATTTTCATATAAACGCTTGCTTTGACCCTAAAATATTAACAACTAATTTTAAAACGTAATTATATACGATCAATAAAAGCACTATTGTTTATATTTAGTTATAAAAAAGGGTGTACAAACGTTAATCAGGCGGGCGCAAAAGAAAAAGCCGGCGAGTATGCCGGCCTTAATGATACCAATCCACAATAATACTTAGTCATTTTTAGGGGCTAAACGTGTCGCTATCTGCGTTAAAAAATTCTCATTTAGAACAACTAAATAGCGAATTTCTTGCCTTGCTATCAACACGCTTTTCCATCCTCAAAATAGATCACTTAATTATGCGGATTGGTATAATTTATTGTACAGAAATAACAACTTTACCCATGGCTTGGCCACTTGCTAAGCGGTCATGCGCTTTAGCTGCGTCTTCTAAACTAAAGTCTTGTTCGTCAAGTACAGGGCGCATACCGCCTGCTTCAACAATTTGTGCAAGTTTAGTAAGTTTGTCGCCGTGGTCTTGACGGTTAAAGTCGTGGATCATTGGAATAAGCATAAAGATTACGTTTAACGATAACCCTTTAAAGTGTACAGGGCTTAAATCCACCTCTAATAAAGAGAGCGTTGTAGATACCTGAGCATTTAGCTTTGCTGCAGCAAATGAGTTAGTCAGGTTACCGCCACCTACGGTGTCAAACACCATGTCAAAGCCCGCATTATTAGTGTGCTTTTCAACATACTGCTCTACGGTTTCGTCTTTAAAGTTTATGCCTGTAGCGCCAAAGCTTTCTATTAGTGCTAGTTGCTCTGCATTACCGCCCGTTGAGTAAACATCAGCGCCAAAATGCTTAGCTAGTTGTACTGCTAAATGGCCTACGCCACCTGCGCCGCCGTGCACTAATACTTTTTGCCCTGCATTTACACTTGCACGTGTTAAGCCTTCAAGTGCTGTAATACCTACAAGTGGAATAGCGGCTGCTTCTTTCATGCTTAGGTTTTTAGGTTTGTGAGCGATTAAGCGCTTATCAGCAAGAATAAACTCAGCAAGTGTACCGGGTAAATCGCCTAGGCCACCAGCACAACCATATACTTCATCACCTACTGCAAAGTCTGTTACGCCTTCGCCAACAGCTTCAACGGTGCCTGCAAAGTCCATCCCTAAAATGCCCGGTAATTCTGGAGCAAAGGGCAAGTCAGCACCCATTTGACGAATCATCATATCAATTGTATTTACGCTTGTTGCCGCTATACGAACTAACACATTACCTGCTGTTACTTGTGGTTTTGCAACCTCTGTTGCTACAAATTCTTCAGTGCCACCAAAATTATTAATTATCATTGCTTTCATGGGTATTGCCTCTGTTATCTGTTGATAAGTCATTATGTAGTGAAGTTTCATTGTAGACACCCGCTTTACAAATGATAATAAGGCTAAATAAACAATCAGTTTCAAAATAATATTGATAATAGTGTTTAGGTATCTCCCATCCTTTTTAAAAATAGGGATTAAGGCAAACCCTACCCAGTCGTTGCGCTATACCCATTTAGGTTTGCTGTGGTTGATTTATGGTTGTGTAAACCCCAGAGTAATAAATGAAAAGGTAGTAATTCACTTAAATAACTCATTTATCCTACTAAGGAGCGACTATGTTAGGCGAAGACCACTCACTGACCAATGACTTTCCACAGTACCTAAATACCATTGCAGAGCTAAATAAAAACGATACAGAATTTGCCAAAAAGGCAGATAAATACGACAAGCTAGATAAAGAAATACGCACTTTAGAGCTTAAAGATGCGCCCATTAGCGACGAGCAAATGAATCAGCTAAAGCATGAGCGTTCAGAATTAAAAGACTGGTTATACGAGCGTTTACAGCAAGAGTAATATTGCACAAAAAAAAGAGTTCACCGTTAGGTGAACTCTTTGACGATCAACAAAGGGTAAAACATTTAAAGCACATATGGGCTTTATAAAAAACGACTAGGTCTTATTAGGCATGAGTAAAATTTTTCGCATTAATAGCCCACTAGCTATCAACATTTAGCTGAGTAAGCAGGCTATCTAACGTATCAACTAACTGTTGATTTTTATCCGGGTTGAGCGCATCTGGATGCGGCGGTGCAAAGCGCTCTGCATCGTTATCGAAATAAAGGCCAGTGGCATCTTTAAATTCGTCACTTAATGCAGCGCGGCAAAAAATATCGGCGCCTAGTTTTAAGTCGCCACCAGCAAGCCCGTAGGCATCTTTTACCATTTTACTACCTAGTAACGACTTAGGATTTACTGCAACGACTAATGGCCCGTTACCTTTAAGTGCTAAACCTAAGTGACGCGACCACATAGTGATAGCCAATTTGCTTTGCGCGTAAGCTGCGCTATCTGACAGTGGCTTTTTGCCCACTAACGAGTCAAAGTTAACGCTGGTTTGTGCAGCCGATGACACGTTAACCACACGTGATTGCGTGTTCATTACAGGCAGTAACGCTTTAGTAAGTAAATAAGGCGCTAACGTATTAACTGCAAAACGTGCATCTAGCCCATCTACAGTGGTGATATTAGGCAATTTATATACACCGGCGTTATTAATAAGTACATCGAGTGTTTTATTCGCGTTTTGTAAGTCGGCTAACACTGACTGAGCTAATGTGTTTACTTGCGCCATATCGCTTAAATCAGCAATGTAGGTCGCTGTGCTTGCTTGCGGGTAATCAGCGTTTAGGCTTGCTTGTACAGCCTTTAACTTGTCTTGGTTGCGCCCGTGCAATAATACAGTATGCCCTTGCGCTAACAACATTTTAGCGGTCTCTAGGCCAATACCGTCGGTGGCACCGGTTAATAAAATTGTTTTTTTCATGTTGATCAATCCTTCTCTATTAAGACTAGCCCATTGCATTAATGCCAAATTACACAGGCATTAACTCACTGCTATTTGTTTATATTAGCACCCCTTTTAACGACTAATAATTAGTGACTCAGTAGAATCAGTTTATAGAATTAATTGATAAACCTAGGCACCTTTATTAAGTAGGCATAGCACTGTGCCTTTGCTAGGGCGAATTTTAAGCGTTTATTTGAAATAACGAGCAATCATAACTATTGTTTTTAAATTACCTTAATAGTAGTATTTATCATATAAATACACTTTTCGAGAAAACACATGAAAGTTTTAGTTACAGGCGGTATGGGTTATATAGGTAGCCACACATGTATTGCCCTTCATGAGGCAGGCATTACCCCGGTTATTTACGACAACTTATCTAACGCAAGCCCCCGTGTGCTTGATCAACTCGAAAAAATTACCGGTACTCGTTTTGAGTTTATTTTAGGTGACATTCAAGACGAGCAGCAGTTTAAACTTGCCCTTAAACACAGCAAGGCAGAGGCTGTATTTCACTTTGCAGCGCTTAAAGCGGTAGGTGAATCAACCGAGCAACCACTGCGTTATTACCAAAACAATGTGTCAGGCACATTAAGCATGCTACAAAACATGCAAGAGGTAGGCGTAAACCATATTATATTTAGCTCATCAGCCACTGTGTATGGCGAGCCAGATTACCTCCCTATTGATGAAAAGCACCCTATACGCGCTACTAACCCTTACGGTTGGACCAAAGTTATGGTTGAACAAGCCATGCAAGACGTATGTAAGGCTAACAGCAAATTTATGGGTATAGCGCTTCGTTACTTTAACCCAGTAGGTGCTCACCCAAGCGGTTTATTAGGCGAAAGCCCAAATGGTATTCCAAATAATTTAATGCCTTTTATTGCCCAAACTGCGGTAGGCAAACGTGAAGTGGTTAATATTTTTGGTGACGACTACGACACTAAAGATGGCACTGGCGTGCGCGACTATATTCACGTTTTAGATTTAGCTAAAGGCCATGTAGCAGCCTTTATGCAGCACAAAACAGATACTGCCTTTCATGCCTATAACCTAGGCACAGGGCAAGGTTATTCAGTACTTGATATGATCAACGCTTTTAGCGCATCAGCCAATAAAGATATTCCTTATAAAATTGCACCGCGCCGTGCAGGCGATATTGCCTGTAATTACGCCGATGCCACAAAAGCGCAAACCACACTTAACTGGCACGCAGAACTAACACTGAGCGACATGACAAACGATACATGGCGCTGGCAAACTAATTACCCAAGTGGGTTGGAGAGTTAACATGGCTTTATTAGAAAGTACTCACAGACGTAAAAACCCGCTAACGGGGCGTTGGGTATTAGTATCACCGCATCGTAATAATCGCCCGTGGTTAGGCGCAACAGAAGCAGTAAACGAAAGCGTACTGCCAAAACACGATGAAAGCTGCCCACTTTGCCCAGGTAACACCCGTGCAAATGGCGATAGCAATCCAGATTACAAATACACCCATGTATTTAAAAATGACTTTGGCGCTCTGACACCTAATGAAAGCGAGCAAACGCAAAGCTTAGCGTCAGACAGCGATTTATTTATTGCTGATGAAGCAAGTGGCGAATGCCGTGTTATTTGTTTTTCGCCAGAACATAATAAAACGCTGCCAGAGCTTGAGCACGATGCCTTACACGAAGTCGTAAAAACCTGGAAAGACAACTACACAGAACTTGCACAGCACTATGAATGTGTTCAGGTATTTGAAAATAAAGGCGAGATAATGGGTTGCTCGCAACCTCACCCCCATGGCCAAGTATGGGCTCACTCGCACTTATCAACCGAAATAGAAGCCGAAGATACCCAACAGCTTGCTTATTATAAAAAGCATGGCAGCGCAATGCTTGCCGATTACGTGCAAAAAGAGCAAGCAGATAAAACCCGCGTCGTATTTGAAAACGAGCACTGGCTTGTTGTAGTGCCATTTTGGGCAGCATGGCCGTTTGAAACACTGCTTGTAACTAAAGATAACATTCAAAACTTTAGCCAGCTAAACGATGCGCAAACAGACGCCCTAGCACAGGCACTAAAAGTATTAACGACTAAATACGACAACGTATTTAATTGTAGCTTCCCGTATTCTATGGGGTGGCACAATGCCCCCGCTAATCGAGGCTCTGATGAGCAACATTGGCGCTTACATGCTCATTTTTACCCGCCGCTACTTCGCTCTGCTACCGTGAAAAAACACATGGTTGGCTACGAAATGCTAGGCGAAAGCCAGCGCGATTTAAGCGCAGAAACAGCTGCCTCTATTTTACAAGCAGCCAGTACCACACACTACAAAAAAACAGCAGGACACACAGATGACGCTTAACGATTTTAAACAACACTTTTTATCACTGTACGGTGCGCCTGCTCAAGGTATTGCTGCTGCACCTGGGCGTGTAAACCTCATTGGCGAATTTACCGATTACAATGACGGCTTTGTATTTCCGTGCTCGTTAGAGTTTCGTACTCAAGTTATGTTTAAAGAGCGCGACGACAACATAATTACCGTGCATTCGTTAAATTACCCAGGCGAAAAAGACAGCTTTAGTGTTGATGAAGACATCAGTGAAGGACAATCGCAATGGGGCAACTATATTCGTGCCGTGGCATTTGTATTAAAGCGTGCAGGCCACACTTTACGTGGCGCCGATTTACTTATTGACAGTAACTTACCACAAGGCAGTGGTTTATCGTCATCGGCCGCATTAGAAGTAGCCATTGGTGGTATGTTTAACCATATTGCACAACTAGGTTTAAGCGAAGAAAAAATTGCATTACTAGGCCAAGAGGCCGAAAACGACTTTATGCATTGCCAATCGGGCATTATGGATCAGCTTATTTCGGCAAAAGGCGAAAACGGTCATGCCCTTTTAATTGACTGTGAAAACCTAGCCACTGAGTCTGTAAAAGTACCGGATGATTTAAACATTGTTATTGTTAACTCTAACTACCCACGTAAGTTAGTAGATAGCGAATACAACCAACGTCGTGTTGACTGTGAGCAAGCAGCTGCAAAAATGAACGTAGCTACACTTCGTAAAGCCACTATGGCTACGCTTGAAGCAACAAAAGATGCATTAAGCGAAAACGAGTACAAACGTGCACACCACGTAATTAGCGAAAATGAGCGTGTAATTGCAGCAACTAAAGCGCTGCAAAATAACGACATTGATACGCTGCGCGAGCTAATGGCGGCATCGCACCAATCGCTTAAACATTACTTTGAAGTAACCGTGCCAGCGACCGACGGCCTAGTCGAAATTTGTAAAGAAGCCATGGGCGAACGCGGTGCAGTACGTATGACCGGCGGCGGCTTTGGCGGTGCGATTGTATGCTTATGCCGTGATGCAGAAGTCCCCCTTATTAAAGCAGCGGTTGAACAGCACTACTTTGAACGCTTTAACTTAAATGCCGACATTTACGTATGTTCAGCAGGTTCAGGATTACAAATTACGTCTTTTTAAACATCATTAAGGAATAAGCATGGCAAAGGTTAATTGGGGTATTATTGGGTGTGGCAATATTGCTCACACCTTTGCTAAAAGCATTACGCATTGCGCCAATGCTCAGCTTATTGGCGCAGCATCTACAAGCGAGCAGCGCGCAAATGAATTTGCCACACACTATTGTATTAAAGGCTATGAGAGCTACCAAGCTCTTATGCAATGCCCACACATTGACGCCATTTATATTGCCAATACCCACGAGCAACACTTTAAAACCATTGCGCAATGCTTAATGCACAATAAGCATGTACTCAGCGAAAAACCCATTACGGTTAATGCACAGCAACTCACTACCCTTAGCCAGTTAGCCGAGCACCAAAACTGCTTTTTAATGGAAGGTGTATGGATGCGCTTTTTACCTGCCATAGTAAAACTGCAACAGCTATTAAGTGAGGGCGTAATAGGCAAAGTACACAGTGTGAATGCCAACTTTAGCTTAGCGGGCAACTTTGCTGACTCGCACCGCTTAATGAACCCAGCGACCGCAGGTGGCGCATTGCTTGATTTAGGTATTTACCCTATATCAATTGCCGATGTGGTATTTAATAAAGCCCCTGAGCAAATTAAATCATTAGTACATAAAAGCACAACTGGCGTAGATGAGCGCAGTGTAACCCTTATAAATTACGGCCAAGGGCAATTTGCACAGCTTAGTAGCGCATTACAACAAAGTGGCCCTACCGAAGCCTTTGTTTTAGGGGAGCACGGATATATTCGCATTGCTGACTTTGTCGGTGCGCAGTCGTTAGAGCTTCATTTAAACGCACAACAAGTGCAGCATTTTGATTTTAGCTTTAATGACGATGAAAACTTTAAATTTGAAATTGCTCACGTTAGCGAATGTATTTTACAACAACAAACACAAAGCAATGTATTACCACTGAGTACCAGCCTGCGGGTAATGCACATAATGGATACGCTTCGTGCGCAGTGGCAGCTTAAATACAGTGATAGCGTTGAAACCCATGAGCTAGGTTAATAATAAAAAATACACACAACAAGGATACACAATGACAAGCACACACACTTTAAAGGCGCTTTCAAAAGCCTTGCTGCTAGCGACTGGCTGCTTAACAGCAAGTACTGTTTTTGCAGCTCAAAAAACGCCTGAGCAACTCTACCCACCTTTAACCAGCGAAGTACTTCCTGAGCTTGCTGCTAAAGGGAATTACAGCGTTGGCGTACAAACGCTTGATTTAGTAAATCCCGCACAGTTTGACCCTGCAACCCAAACTCAAAAAGATCGCCCCTTAAAGGTAGAAGTGTGGTACCCGGCAGCAAACAGTTCAAACGCACCCTTAACCAGCTACAGCGACATAACCCGTACAGGTAAAGGGTTTACCTTACAAGCTGATGCCATGCGCGATGTAGCTATAAATAACAAAGAGCACTATCCCGTTATTGTGCTCTCGCACGGGTATACCGGCTATCGTACAATTATGTATTACTTGGGCGAACATTTAGCATCGCACGGATACATTGTGGCAGCCATAGATCATACCGACTCAACCAATGCCGATGTTGATTTTAAAAATGCGCCGTTTTCGGGCTTTTTTAGTACCCTTATTAACCGCTCACGCGATCAGCAATTTGTACTTAACTACTTTAATGAACAAAACAACTTTGCCAGCAAGCAAGTAGATAACAAAAACGCAGGCGTAATTGGTTACTCTATGGGTGGTTTTGGCGCAGTTAATACGATTGGTGGCTGTTATGATTTTAACGAGCAAACTACCGCCATGTTTACCGGTATAAAAGACCCTGCACAAATTAAGCAAGTACAGCAATTACTCAATAGCTGTGCTGGTGGGCAATATAAAAACCCACAAGTAGATACACGCATAAAAGCTATGGTGGCCTTTGCGCCTTGGGGCGGGCAACATAACTTATTTAATGCCAGTGCTATGCAAAACATAAAAGTGCCTTCGCTTTATGTAGCGGGCAGCTTAGACGATATATCCGGCTATGAAGGTATTAAACACCTTTATGACCAAACGGGCAGCAAAGATAAGTACATGCTTACCTACAAAAACGCCCGCCATAATATTGCGCCGCACCCTGCGCCTGCTATTGCCAAACGTAGCAGCGAGTTAGATATAGGCCATTACTACGAGCCATCGTGGTCAATGCGCACCCTAAACGAGACCAACAAACACTTTGTACTTGCTATGATGGATTGCCATGTAAAAGGCATTGCAAGCCAATGTGAATACCTAGACTTACCACAAAACGGCGACCAAGCTATTGTTGATGGTAAGCCACTGCCACAATGGCACGGGTTTGATAATCGTTTTTCTACAGGTATGGATTGGCAACAAGCTAAACCACACACCAAGTAATATTAAGCTTTAAGCGGCTATTTTTATAAATAGCCGCACTCGGACTTAAAATAATGCTGCTATAAACACCTGTTATTTAAAAGAGTTAGCAAATAAAAACAGTATGTTTGTTTTTTAAACGGCTATTTTAAGAAAAAATCGTTGCCATTAATCTTAGTTAAAGGCAATCTAGTCATATATAAGATAAGATAAATAACATAAATATCATGTCCAAATACATACTCTCAATTGATCAAGGAACCACAAGCTCTCGGGCCATCTTGTTTACAAAAGATGCAGACGTTTTTGGTACAGCACAGCAAGAATTTTCGCAGCATTTTCCGCAAAATGGCTGGGTAGAACACGACCCTAACGATATTTGGCAAACCGTGCTAAGTACCAGCCGCAAAGTGCTAGCCGATAAAAACGTAAAGCCTGAAGAAATTATTGCCATTGGTATCACCAACCAACGTGAAACCACCTTAGTGTGGAACAAAAAAACCGGCAAACCAATTTATAACGCCATTGTGTGGCAAGACCGCCGCACCAGCGATTACTGCGAAAGCCTAAGCACTGACGAGCTTTGCCAAACCATAAGCGATAAAACCGGCTTACTACTAGACCCGTATTTTTCGGCTACTAAAGTACGCTGGATTTTAGACAACGTAGAAGGCGCACGCGAACAAGCCCTTGCAGGCGAACTGGCTTTTGGCACCGTTGATACCTATTTACTTTGGCACCTAACGGGTGGCAAAGAGCACCGTACCGATGCAACTAACGCATCACGCACTATGTTATTTAATATCCATACTCAGCAATGGGATCAAGAGTTACTCGATTTATTCGAAATTCCTGAATCTATGCTGCCGCAAGTAATGGACTCAGCCGACGAATTTGGCTCAACCAGCGACGATATTTTTGGCGCGCCAATACGTGTATGTGGTATTGCCGGCGACCAACAAGCAGCCCTTGTGGGCCACGCATGTTTTGAACAAGGCATGGCGAAAAGCACCTATGGTACGGGCTGTTTTTTAATGCTTAATACCGGCGAAAAAGCGCTTACCTCTGAAAACCGCTTACTGACTACGGTTGCTTATAGATTAAATGGTAAGCCTACTTACGCCATTGAAGGCAGTATTTTTATGGCAGGCGCCACTATGCAGTGGATTGTTGAAGGCTTAAAACTATTAAGCCATGCCGGCGAGAGCGAATCGTTAGTAAAAGATGTACCGCTCGACCATGGGGTATTTTTAGTGCCTTCGTTTACAGGTTTAGGTGCGCCGTATTGGGACCCAAATGCACGGGGCGCTATTTTAGGTTTAACGCGCGACTCAGGCATTAGCACCATTGTGGCTGCGGCGTTGCAATCGGTTGGATATCAAACCAAAGACTTACAAAAAGCAATGGAGCGTGATGGCTTACGCCCAAGTGTGTTAAGGGTTGATGGCGGTATGGTTAAAAATAACTGGGTACTTGCCTTTTTATCAAACATTTTAGGCGCAACCGTAGAGCGCCCAACAGTGACCGAAACCACCTCTTTAGGCGTAGCATACTTAGCAGGCCTACAAACCGGTGTGTATGAGTCAACGGAGCAATTAGCAAAAATGTGGACCTGTGACCGTCGCTTTGAGCCAGTAATGAGCGCTGACGAGCGTAATGATTTATACGCAAAATGGCAGCACTGTGTAGCGCAAGTGCGTTTATCTAGTGACGATTGCCAACAGCAATAAAAACTAGCCGCTAATAAAGTTGGCGGCTTATCAAACATAAACAAAGTCAGCTAAATAGCGCGTTGTACGCTGTATGTTTTAAAAAGATCAGGATTAAAAATTAACACGCAAAAAGCGCGGTTATCTATTGTCAAATAAGAACCGCCGCTTTATGATGTTATATGTCTTATTTATATTACAAATAAAAAGGTTAGCTCGGTGGAATTAGCAGATAACGAATACGACTTACTTGTCGTCGGTGGCGGTGTAAACGGCACTGGAATAGCAGCTGATGCAGCAGGCAGAGGATTAAAGGTGCTTTTGTGCGAACAATCAGACCTTGCCAGTGCAACGTCTTCAAATAGTTCTAAGCTGATCCACGGCGGTTTACGCTACCTTGAGCATTACGAATTTAGATTAGTAAAAGAAGCACTTGCAGAGCGTGAAGTGCTGCTTAAAAATGCCCCGCACATTATGTGGCCGCTCACCTTTAGGCTACCGCACCAATCGCACCTACGCCCAGCATGGATGATCCGCATTGGCTTATTTATGTACGACAACCTAGCTAAGCGCGAAACACTTGCTGGTTCGCGTGGCATTACGTTTGGTGAAAACAGCGTATTAGAACCTTCAATTACAAAAGGGTTTGAATACTCAGATGGCTGGGTTGATGACTCTCGTTTAGTTATTTTAAACGCCCTAGCCGCTCAAGATAAAGGCGCGACCATTGCTACGCAAACCAAGTGTGTCAGTGCAAAACGCATTGATAACCAATGGCAGGTAACGCTTGAGCAACCGCAAACTAAGTCGCAACAGACGATTAAAGCCAAAGGCATTGTAAATGCCGCAGGTCCGTGGGTTGCTAAACTATTTGACGAAGCCCTGATAGAAAAGTCACCTCAAAATATTCGCCTTGTAAAAGGCAGCCACATTGTAGTGCCGCGAATTCACGATGAAAAACAAGCATATATTTTACAAAATAAAGATCAGCGTATTGTGTTTGTTATACCGTTTGAAGATGATTACTCACTGGTAGGCACCACCGATGTTGAACACAAAGGCGCAGCGCAAGATGTGAAAATCAGCAATGAAGAAATCGACTACTTAATTAATATTACTAACAGCTACTTTAAAAACCACATTAAGCGCGAAGACATAGTACATACCTTTTCGGGTGTGCGCCCACTGCTTGATGACGAGTCAGTTAATGCACAAAAAGTAACGCGAGATTACAAGTTAGAGCTATCAAGCGAAGGCAAACACACACCCCTGTTAAGTGTGTTTGGTGGTAAAATTACTACCTACCGTAAACTTGCCGAAGCTGCGGTGAATAAACTTGAAGAGTTTTACCCGCAAATGAGTGCAGCATGGACTAAACACAGCGCACTGCCTGGTGGCGATTTTAGCTCGGTAGAAGCACTCACTAATGAGCTTAAAACGGCTTATAGTTGGTTACCAGAGATCACTCTTAAACGTTTTGTACGTACCTACGGGACTCGTGCAAAATTAATTTTAGGCAATGCAACCCAGCTAAGTGATTTAGGCCAAGACTTTGGCCATGGCTTATTTGCAGCAGAAGTCGATTACTTACTAAACGAAGAATGGGCGGGCAACGCTTACAATATTTTATGGCGCAGAAGTAAATTAGGCCTGCGTTTTAATGACGCGCAAGTGGCCACGCTTAATCATTATATTGCGCAAAACCAAGGGGCTAAAACAGCCTGACAGCAGGCTACAGCCAATTTCCCCCTTACTTAATTTAAGAACTAGCCCCCAATAATTGCACAATCAATATTAGGGGCTTTTTTATATTTACTTGGTTTTATTACTATTAAATAAGTAGTTAAAACCACTTAACGTAGCCTCTTTCACGTCAAACTCTAAACATTGCACACCAATGCAATTTAACGCATGGGTAAAACAGGTATTTAGTTGCTCTGTGCCAATAACCACCACTTTAGAGTTATTCACTAATTGCCATTCGCTGGCATGGCGTGCTGCGCGTACATCACTACCTATTAACACGCCCGACAAATACGCCTTGGCTTGCACGGGGGTTAGCTCTTTTGAAAGCTGGCGCGTACGGACACTAAAAATACCATGCGCCAAATTACCGCTGTCACTGCCTAGGGTAAGTTCACAACCTTGCTCAAAGGCATGCCAATCAAACTCCCCTGCCTCACAATCGTTAGGAATAAGTACACTTTGATGGCATAGCAAGTCGTATAATTCGCCCGTCATTGCGGTTTTAAAACAGATAATATGGCCATCTTTTAACAGCACCCATTTAGTATGGGTACCGGGTAAACAAATGAGTACCTCACCGTGCTGATAGGTCGGATTTTGTTTTAAAAACCCTAAAATTTGCAGTTCTTCGCCGCGCATTACATCAAATAAATTGTTTTTTAATGTACACTTTGTGCCAGGCAAGGCACTGACTTTATTACCTGCGCAATCAAAGTTAATTGCGCCACTGAGTAGGCTTTCGGGGTTTATAGGGCACGCCAAATAAGGGGTCTCTTTCCAGCCAATACTTGAGGTGATTTGCCCAGCCATATAAATAGGTAAAACGCCGTATTCACTGGTCCATGGTGCAACGACACCAATTAAAGTGTGTTCAAAATTTTGTTTATCTCTAATCACACCTGGGCCGTCGCGCTGAGCAATTAGCGTTAATTGCCCTGTGGTATTTACGCTGCATAAATAAGCGCGTAAATGACTCGTGCCCCAATCTACGGCTATAAAAAGGTTTAAGTGCTGCAACTTAGAGCCTCCCACCGTCAATTTTAATGCCTTGACCTGTGATCATACTGCTTTCGTCGGCAGCTAAAAAAAGTGCCAAGTTAGCCACATCTTCAGGGGTTACTAACTTTTTAAGTGCCATGGCTTCCATCCACTTCACTTGCTCTTCTTTAGTAAACCAACTGGCTAATTGGCGGTCGGTGGCAACCCAACCCGGCAAGATAGCATTTACTCTTATGCCAAACTCACCATAATCGCGAGCAAGTGCCTTAGTCATGCCGATTAAGCCAGCCTTTGCTGTAACATAACCCGCCATTTGCGGCTGCCCCATAATGGCATTGATAGAGCTAAAATTAATAATACTCCCCGCGCCTTCGCTTTTCATAAAAGACATAGCAACTTGCGAGGCAAAAAACGCCGGATTTAAGTTAATTTGTAGGCATTGGTCCCAATCTTGGACAGTAACATCTTCACTGGCTTGGCGGCGGTCGTTGGCTACATTGTTTACCAGAACATTGATAGCCCCTAGTTCAGCGCATGCATCTACCAAAGATTGCTGCAAAGCATTTGAGTCGGTAACATCAACCTGTCTAAACCATAATTTAGCGTTAGGCAATGAGGCAATAAGAGATTGAGCAGCGTCGTTATTAATATCTATAAAGGCTATTTTGGCAGACTGAGCGGCAAATGCTTTTACCATTGCTCGGCCAATGCCTGAAGCCCCCCCAGTAATAAAAACAACTTTGCCAGAAATACTGGGGTACTGAGCGTGATTATTCAAATGCGTTTCTCCATAATACAAACTGCTTCTCTTAGTACTTATAATTATTTGCTAAAGAGATTACTATTACAGCTGTGTTAAAATACTTGCCTTTAGCAAAGTTTATAACATATCCTTTCGTACATTAATATGATATATGATATATAATAAAGCAATAACTCACTCGGATACCGCTCAATGAAAAGCCAACCTCGTCAAAACTTAACACAACAATTAACCCATGATTTAGGCTTTGCAATTGTGCGTGGCGTATACCCAGTTAACGAAGGCCTGCCCTCAGAAGCTGACCTATGCGTAAAATACGATGTGAGTCGCAGTGCCACGCGCGAAGCCGTCAAAATGCTCTCTGCTAAGGGTTTAATATCTTCTCGCCCTAAGCAAGGTATTCGCGTACTGCCAGAAAGCAGCTGGAATATGTTTGACACCGACGTATTACGCTGGATTTTAAGCAGTAAACCGTCACTTTCTTTATTAAAAGAGTTTACACAAGTACGTGTAGCACTTGAGCCACAAGCTGCCGCCTTAGCTGCTGAAAATGCCAACGCCGAACAACTTGCTGAAATAGACAACGCACTTGCCCGTATGGCCGATGCAGATCAAGGCTTAGATGACCCATTAGAGGCAGATATTGCTTTTCATACTAGTATTTTAGTGGCCAGTAATAACCGTTTTTTTGTGCAGTTAACAGAATTTATTAGCACCGCGCTACGTGTAAGTATTCGCTATACCAATCATATTAAAGGTGTGCCAGGGGCGGACGTTGCAAAGCACGCTGACATTTTAGATACGATTAAATCGCGTAACCCAGAGCGCGCTAAACAAGCAGTAGAAACTATTTTAGAAGAAGCGCTTGAGCTGATTGAATCTAAACTCGATTAATAATTTTTCGAGTAATTAAAAAGGGAGCTAATGAGCTCCCTTTTTGCTGCTTGCTATACTTTAGTAAGCTCAAAAATAAGCGATGTTTGCGGGAATGAAATTGGCATTTGTAGGCCAAATTCCATCAGCGCTTCACCGGTAAATGTTTGTCCGTTAACAGCGGCAATAGACGAAGGTCGGTATTCTTCAAATTTAACAGGCCACACTAAATTAAGTGTGTACTGCGTATCTGCATCTAAACCAACAAAACGAAGCTTATTAGGCGCAGTGCGCGGTGTTTCGCGTACACTGTTATACGCAAATAACGCTTTTGATTTTTGCTCGTCGATTAAACCAAAGTTAATTGATAAATCGTCGCTATCGAGGCGATACAAATCGGCTGCATGAATAAAGTCACGGTGCTCTTTGTGTAGCGCAATAGCCGCTTTAAGCGCATTGTATTCATGATCGGTCAGTTCCCGTGGGTCCATTTCAATACCCATGTGGCCAAACAGTGATACCGCAGCACGCATTTCAATACTGACATTACGCCCTGTGATATGACAATCACGCGGTCCTACGTGTGCACCCATAACCGACGATGGAAAGAAGAAAGAACAACCACGTTGAATTTCAAGACGGTCAAGTGCATCGTTAGAATCTGACGTCCATACACGGTCTGTGTGTGCAAGCACGCCGTAATCTACACGGGCACCGCCTGATGAGCAGCTTTCAATTTCAAGGCCTGGGTGCGCCGCTTTAATGCGGTCAATTAAACGATACAGTGCCAGTGTTTGCTGATGCACTGCAGGCTTGCCTGAGAAGTTACCCGCGTGGTTAATATCGCGGTTCATATCCCATTTAATGTACTTAATTGTTGGGTATTCAACTAAAATGTCATCAATCGCTTTGTATAGGTATTCAACAACCTCTGTACGCGTTAAATCAAGCACCAGCTGGTTTCTAAAGCTAAGTTGTTCGTTATTTTCTGAGCCTAATACCCAATCAGGATGAGCGCGGTATAAGTCACTGTCAGGGTTTACCATTTCAGGTTCAAACCAAATACCAAACTCCATGCCTAAACTGTTTACATGATCAATCACTGGCGATAGGCCGTCTGGATAAATTTCGTAATCTACTGTCCAATCACCTAAGCCTGCATAATCACCACGGCGGCCTTTAAACCAACCGTCGTCTAGTACAAAACGCTCCACACCTAATGGCGCTACTTTGTCGGCTAATTGCTTTAGCGTGTCTACATCGTGGTCAAAATAAATGCCTTCCCACGTGTTGTAATGCACTGGGCGTGTTTTTTCGCGCTGTGCTTGGCTAAGTAAGTTAGCTTTAACAAAACGATGAAAGTTACGCGACAGTGCACTAAAGCCGTCGCTCGAAAACGAGCCATAAATACTTGGGCTTTGATACGTTTGGCCCTTGGCAAGGGTAAGCTCGCCAGGTAATAATAACTCGCCCATTTGCACATAACGGCGCCCTTCAGGTAGTAGCTCTGCACGTAGCTTGTTGTTACCGCTCCAACCTAAATGAAAGCCGTAACACTCACCTTGTTGCTCGCCTGCGCCTTCAGCGTGTACTAGTAAACCAGGGAATACATCGTGCGAGGTTTTACCTTTACGGTTTTCGCGAACAAAGCTGCCTAGCACTAAATCAACCGATTGGCGTTGAAATTCGTTTGACCAACGTCCCTCAAAGCTCACTAGCTTGTTCATGCTATCGGGTAATTGGAACGTGGGTGCGGCGCAAAAATTAACGCTTAACGGTGCATCACTTAAATTAGTTAAAACCGTGTGCGCACTTAGTACATCGGTGTGGCTATCAAGCGTTATACTGTGCACAACTTCAATACCGCGAAGCTCATCTACGCTTACAAACTCAAGGGTTGACGCACAAGGCTGACGAACTTCTTGAAGCTTTGGCCCAACTGACCAAGCAATTGTGTCGTTGCTCAACTCTAAACCGGGTGCACCAGTAAAACCTTCACCTAATAGCGGAGAAAGAGAAATAGGTGCTTCTTCAACCACGGCACATTTTACTTCCTGACGAGTCGCAAGCTGAGTTAGCATTGTTTCAGTTGTTTGCTCAGATAAACGCTTACCAAAATAAAGTAACGCTGGGGTTTTGCTCTGGCAGTCGAAAATAACGGTGCAGTTTGCGCTGTCTAATCGAAAGAATGGTTTAATATCAGCCATGATTCTCCTGTCCTCTTTAATGAAGATGAGTTTAATACGCGAGTACATTATTTGTGTGCTTACTCGCCGCTTACTGCATCAAATTGCAGTCAGTGATTTTAAAATAATAGTATATATCATACAAATTACTTTTAGATAGTGTTTACACTGTAATTTAGCCAATATTATTACTGGCTGTACCAGTAATTAAATTAAACTGAGGTTAAAAAATTTAACAACACCTTCAGCAATATTTATTTAGCAGACTTTCAGCCAGGGCAATTTTGTAATATCTCTACGTAGTTAGCGCTCAAAGTCGCAACGAGTGATAGGTGGATTTTCTACGTGTAGTGTAGGTTAATTTAATAAATAAAAATCGGCCTAAGTTACCTTAGGCCGATTTAGTAATGTGTTAACTGGCTAATAAAAAGTAATTTAACTTTTTACTGCTGGTTATTTTGGTGCGTGCACTTGGGGCGTATCTTCAATAACGGGAGATTTACCTGACCACTGTGCATTTAAACCAAATACCACTTTATTAACGGTTAGTGCAAAGGCTACACAAACAATAAGTGTAATTGGCATTAAGTGAATATAGTGTAGTTCCGTATGTAGCGGCGAGTTTTCAAATGTCAGCATGCCATACATAACCACACCTAAAATAACCGCGGCAATACCTGCACGCGCATCCACATTTTTAAACAATAAGCCCACGACAAAAATTGAGAATATAGGCATACTTAATAAGCCGTTTAACTGTTGTAGTAAGTTAATAATGCTGTCGGCTTGCTGGTAAATAGGCACAAGCACAAGCGTTAAACTAGTAAGTAACAACGTAACGTAGCCACTTAGCTTTACTACACTTGGTTCTTTATTAAAGTATGCTTCGTGAATATCACACACATATAATGCAGTTGCAGAGTTTAATAAGCTGTTATAAGTAGAAAGCACGGCTGCTGCCATTGCTGCAGCAAACACACCCGTTAACCATGCGGGCATTACGTCTCCTACAATTCGGCCATAAGCTGCATCGCCAATGTCGCCATACAGTTTGTACGAAATAATACCCGGTAACACCACAATTGCCGGAACAATTAAAAAGCGAATACCCGCTGCTGCAAATATCCCTTTTTGCGCTTCTTTAACGTTTGGCGCAGCCATCGCACGCTGGGTAATGGTTTGGTTAGTTCCCCAGTAATACATTTGAATAAAGATCATACCGGTTAAAAGCGTAGGCCATGGGATTGGCGAGTCAGCGTCACCAATAAGTGTTAAGCGCTCTTGTGGAATGTCGCTAAAGTCGTAATCAATCGCATTAAGCGCTAAAAATACAACCAGTATTGCCATACCTAACACTAATAAACCATTATAAGTATCTGATACAGCAACCGCGCGTAAGCCTCCAAAAAATGCATAAATAGCGCCTACCAATGCAAATGCGGTCGCTATGTACATTAGCGGAATATCAACTTTAAACATGGTTTGCATAAATAGCGCACCAGAATATATAACCGCAGGCATGTAAATTAGCGCGTTACCTAAAAAGAATAAGCCACCAATAACAGCACGAATATGCTTATTGTTGTAGCGTTTTTCTAACAGCTCTGTGGTGGTTGTACAGTTGTACTTGTAATAAACAGGAATAAATACTTTGGCTAAAATAATAAGCCCTAAAATAGCCGCTAATTCCCACCACACGAGCAAAGCCATTTGATTGCCATTCATGCCCACCAGCTGGTCGGTACTTAAATTTGTGAGCGTAATTGAACCTGCAACAAACATCCAAGTAAGGCCACCGCCTGCTAAAAAATACTCTTTTGTTTGATTATCACCACTATTACGGTTTTGGCCTCGGCACTTCCAATATGTAAGCCCACCAATTAAGGCGGTTACAAAGAAAAAAACCACCAACTGCAAAATGTTGTCTGACATGTGTGTGTCTCCAGCGCGTTAAACGCAATGTCTGTCTATGTGAACGTATTAGCCTATGAAGGCTAAATAATAAATTGCACCTTACAGTGCGTGAGCATCTCGACTTAGTTCTAACTTAATTTGTTTTAATGGCATAAGTTCAGGATGCTGGTTATGACGCTTTACTAACGCATTTAACTGAAACAACGAAATAAGCATGCTGTTAAGTACGCTTAGGTAACCTTGTTTGTGTAAATTGGCAATGGTATCGCTGTCTAAAGTTTGCAGTTTATCTTCATCAACAGTGCTCAAACCTTGAATAGTTTGCGCCTCGCCTTGTTCAAACTGCAAAACAATATCTATGTTTTTGATAAGCCCTAAACGGGCAATTTCTTGGGTAAATTGATACGTTTGGTAATCATTTTTTAAATCGTTTTCTAGTAGCTTTTGCTGCGCACTTAAATACAGGCTTGGGTTGCCTTTGGCATCAAATAACGGCTCGCCTTGCTGCGTGTTAACGGCTGAGCTTTGCTCATCAATAGCAATAAAGTAATCACTGCTATTTGCCTCACGAGTGAGTAAATAAAGCGGCTGGGCTTGCATGCACACAGGCGTATAAAGCGCTTGCCAGTGATTGTTACTCACAAATAAACTTTGCCCAGCACTAAAGCTGGTTAAGCCCGAAATAGTGTAGCTGCCGTTGTGTGCATTACGCGCTAAAAAAATAGGTAAATCGCAGGCAGCTTTTGCTACTTCGTTTGCACGTAGATTGACTAAATGCTGTGTTTTTGCGTATTCAACACCCGCATTAGGGTTAATTTTTATTGCTTGGTGTTGAGTATTTGATAGTTCACTAATTGCCATAGTTACACATCCTTAAACTGGGTTAGCCGCAAGCCACTGCTCAATATAAGCACGGTGAGGCGGCAACGTTTGCAACATCTGCTGTGTAAGCTGGCTGTTACGTTCAATTATTTGGTTTGCTTGCGCATCGTTTGAGTACAAATACGCTTGCTTAGTAAAGTCAGGCTTAAAGCCCATACCGTATAAAACATACTGGTAACTGGCGGCAGGAAATAGCTCTAATGCGCCATGAAAATCTTGAATAAGTGGACCACGTGCGCCCCAAAGCAATAAGTCTTCTTGTAAGCTTTGCGGAATGCTTTGCGGTTGTACGTGCGCTTGCCAATAAGGCTCTGGGCGCTTAGTTAGCATGTAATGTAGTTTTAAAAAGTCGATAATACGCTGCCAGCGATAATCCATTTGTTCATTAAAGCGCTTTGCAACTATGGGCATTACTTGGGTATCGGCTGGCATATGCTCTGCAACAAAGCGAGAGGAAATTTCAACCAACATAATGGCGGTTGCCTCAAGCGGCTCTACAAACCCTGCCGACATCCCCACTGCAACACAGTTTTTGTGCCAAAACTTTTCTCTGTAACCCGACTCAAAATTTATTTTTCGGGCGGTTAAACCTTTAGCGGCATCACCTAAATAGTTACGTAAGTTTTGTTCGGCTTCTTCATCTGATAAAAACTTGCTTGAATATACATGCCCTACACCACGGCGATGCGTTAGGCCTATATCCCAAATCCACCCAGCATTTTGTGCGGTGGCAATGGTATGACTTGCCAGTGACTCATCGCCTTCTTCATAGGGGACTTGCATAGCTAGGGCGCTGTCGTTAAATAATACGTGGTCCATTTTTTTAAATGGCACGTTAAGGGCTTGGCCTAATAACAGCGATGAAAAACCCGTGCAATCTATGTATAAATCGGCGTTTATGGTGCGGGTTTGATCTTTTAAGGTAAGGGTGTTTATAGCCCCGCTTTCATCAAGCTTTACCTGTTCAACGGTGCCAATAATATGCTCAATGCCTAGTTTGCTCTTACAATGTTGCTTTAATAGTTCCGCAAAGGCACCGGCATCTAAATGATATGCATAATTACAATTAGCTTGATACTCACCTTGTGCAATGCCTCTTGGCGCTAAGTTTGCTTCGCAAATATCGTGCTGAAAATTAGTTTGCTGGGCAAAGTTTTCAACATTATCTAAATAGGGGGCTAAATCTATACGGCCGTAGCCTAGCGGTACCGTAAAGGGATGGTAGTAAAAATCGTTGTTGCCATGTGTCCAGTTTACAAATTTTCCGCCTTGTTTAAAGGTGGCATTACAGGCTTTAAATACGTCCACTTCTCGCAAACCAATTTGCTGAAGCGTGTTTTTCATCGTGGGCCAGGTACCTTCACCTACACCAATTGTTGGAATATCAGATGATTCTACCAACATCACTTTTAAGCCATCACCCTTATTACCTTGGTGATACGAAGCGATAATTGCAGCGCTCAGCCATCCTGCTGTACCGCCACCAATTACGGCGATTGTTTTTATTGCTTTATTCATAACGGACTACTCTTTGAGTACTTTATTGATAACCGATTAGACAACAAATGCCCTTTCGGGCATTTGTTTAAATTAGTCTCATTTTGTGCAAATTAGCTACTAACTTTATTAGTAACAGTACTTATTATGCACTGCAATGAAAACTAAGAGGCAATCGCTGCCTCTGCTATCAATTAAAACGTACCGCGAATACCAAACGCGTAACGTGAGCCATTATCTTCTACAGAGTAGATTTGATTAGCAAAACGGCCCGTTTGCACTAGCTCTTCTTCAGTAATGTTGATGCCTTCGGCAAAAATAGTGAAGTTTTCGTTGATGTCGTAGCTTGCACTAATATCCCATTGACCGTACGTTTCTACGTTCACTGGTTCGCCGTTAAAGCCGTTATCAACTAAGCGTAAAAAGCCTTCACGGTTGTTAAATGCAACACGTGCCTGCCAATTATCTTGCTCGTAAAACAATACTAAGTTTTGCGAATCACCTAAGCCTTCAAGGGCAAATGTTTGTGAAGTATCAGAGCCAACACTAATGTCGCTATCTACTACTGTGGCATTAGCAATAAAACCAAAGCCGTTTTCAAACATATGAGTTACACCGATTTCGTAACCCGTTACCGTTGCAGACTCACCATTTTGTGGGCGGCTCACAGTGTAAACTTCTGAGCTACCGTTAAGCTCGGCATCGGTTTGGTCAGTACAGGTTGTACACGCAAAATCAGGGCCTGTACGGTCAGTCATGTCGTATGTTTCGTCGCCGGTTAGGGTAACAATAAAGTCATCCACTTCTTTACTAAATACGGCAAAGCTAAATAAGTTAGCGTCGTTGTAATACCACTCATAAGAGATATCCCAGTTTTCAGACTGGAACGGCTTAAGAGCTGGGTTACCACCACTTGCTGTTAAGTTTTGACGACGAGGCTCGTTAAACGTGGTCGCAGGTGATAACTGTGACATAGTAGGACGAGTAATACTGTCGTACGCTGCAAAGCGTAAAATCATGTTGTCTTGCAGTTCAAGCTTAACGTTAAACGACGGAAGTAAGTTTGAGTAACTTGTCCCTTCTTTAATGTCTGTTGCCGGGCCAAATACATTTTGGAATAAAGTGGCATCAGAGGTAGGAATAACATCACTGATAAAACTTTGTACAGCAGCTACTTCAATATCTGTTTCTGAGTAACGTGCACCCATGTTAACTGTTACTGGCATATCAGCTAGGTCAAAACCAATGGTAAAGTCCATGTAAAGGCTAGTGATATCTTCGTTAATTGTGTAACGGTTATTTTGTAGTGTTGGCTCAACAGGGAAACCCTGATCAGCTAGGTAATCAAGCATTTTGTCGCCGTCGTAGCTATAAAATGTATCGATCAAACCTGGGAAGTAGTTACTTGCTGAATACGCTTCAAAATCAATTTCATCAAGTGGTGCTTCAGTGCCGTAACCACAAAATTGACATTGGCTACCAAAAATTTGGAAGCTTGATTTTTCACGTTCTTGACGATATGCACCAAAGTTAATGCGATCAACTGGGCCTTTATCTGGTACGTACTCAAAATCGGCTTTAATTTCGGTAATTTCATCTTCATCAGTAAACTGGTTACCAATTTCGTTGTAGTGAAGACGCGCAAGGCTTGCATCTGGCAGCGAGCCATTTTCAAAGCCATCATGCTGTACGGTAGGAACGCTACCGGTGCCATCAAAGCTGTAGCTGTTAATAATACCCACTACGTTAAAGCGGTCGTTACCTGCACGGTCGTTTTCAGCTGTTGAGCGAGACACGTCAAATTTTGCTTTTAATGACTCGTTTACTTGCCAGTCAACGTTAACGCCAAACGCTTTGTTAGTTACATCACGCGAGTTACGTGTGTGCGATACAAAGTCGGTTGCTGGGTTGCCACTGGCGTTACCTAAACCTACTTCTTGCGTAAAGGTAAGTAAGGTGCCCGTTTCTGGGTCGATTGTTGCGCTACCGACGCGGTCTGGTTCAAACCAAGACGCTAAATCGCGCACTGATGAGTCCACTTCAAATTTTGAAATTAAACCATCTACGGTAATAGTAATATCATCAGACGGTGCATATTGTAATACTAAGCTTGCATTGGTACGTTCGCGGTCTTGCTCATCTACAACTTGGTCCCAGTTACGTGGGATGTATGCATTGTCGTATAACACGCCATCTTGTGGGTTTGAAATTGTTTGTCCACCACGCCAACCCGCCGTTAAAATTTGGTTGTTTTGCAGCTTACGTTGTTGGTTAGTGATGGCAAAAAGCACACCAAGCTTGTCGTCGTTAAACGTATTACTTACTAAAAATGAAGCCGATGGAGATACTTCTTCAGAAAGGCTTTCGTACATACCTTTTACTGAACCAATTACGTGTAAGCCACCAAAATCGAATGGACGGGCTGTGGTTACGTTAACCGTCCCCCCAATGCCACCTTCTTGAAGCGTTGCACTGTTACTTTTATAAATATCTGCACCGGTGATTTGATCTGCTGCTAATACATCAAAGTTAAATTCACGACCCGCGCTGTCTGTTGCAATTTGACGACCATTTACAAGGACCGTATTAAATTGTGGACCAAAACCACGAATGGTTACTGCTTGCCCTTCACCACCACTACGGTCAATGGCTACACCTGTGATACGTTGCAAAGACTCTGCGACGTTTAAATCAGGAAATTTACCAAGATCTTCTGCTTTAATCCCATCGGTTACAACATTAGATGCTTTTTTATCTAACATTGATGAACGTAAGCTGCTGCGAATACCCGTTACTGCGATAACCTCAACATCTTTATCTACTGTCGGTGTGTCGCCTTCAGCGCCTTGAGCTGCAACGTTACCGCTTGCCAATATGCCTGTAATAGCAATACTGAGTGCGGTTTTCTTGTTGAACGATAACTTATTGTTAATTATCATTTTTTAAAAACTCCTGATTGTGTGTAGTCATTTTGTTGTTGTGCGGTGTGTATAGCTTCAAATACTATTTATAATATAAATACTTTAAATTGAGCAAAAGTGCAACCTTTTCCTTAATTATGGCTATCTTTTTGTTACGTGTATTTTTCTTTTTATTTTCTTTAATTTAACAGTGGAATTAGTACGTTATTGTGTAAATGAAAAAATTATTTGCTGAGAATATTCTTCATCCGGCAATAAATTAGCTTTTGGGAAATCGCTTCTGTTTGCTGCATTAGGCCAGTTTTGTGCCTCTAAGCATACGGCCTGGCGGGCTTTAAACGGGGAGCCTACAAAATTTGCTGTATAAAGCTGCATACCAGGTTGGGTACTTTTAAGGGTTAAATTAACACCCGTGTGTGGCGAGGTTAATATAGCCATAGTTTTTAAGCGACTGTCATCACTAAAAATATAGCAATGATCAAAGCCACTGCCGGCATTAAGTTGCGCATGGTGTGCACACAGTGCATCGCCAATGCGCTTAGGGTTGGTAAAATCAAAACAACTGCCCGAACCATCTTCATGATGGGCAAGCGGTATACTGTTACTATCGATAGGTAAATAGGTTGCGGTATTTATTTGCAGCAGGTGATCGTTAATGCTCTCGCTGCCTTCAAGATTAAAATAGCAATGGTTGGTAAAGTTAACGAGGGTTTCTTTATCGGTTTTGGCTTTATAAGAAAGTATAAGCTCACCGTTACAAGCGGTTATGGTTTGCCAAACGTGTAATTGACCAGGAAAGCCTTCTTCACCATCTGCCGAGCAATAATAAAGCTCCACTTCATTACTGTTTTGTTTAGTGACTTGCCACAGTACTTTATTAAAGCCTTTTTCGCCGCCATGTAAGCTATTTGGGCCATTATTTGCTTTAAGTTGGTACTCTGTGCCTGATAATACAAAATGTGCGTTTTCAATACGATTTGCGTAGCGCCCGACTGTTGCACCTAAATAAAATGGGTTTTCTAAATAATACTGTGGGTCGCTCACTGCGAGCGTCATCTCTTGGTTATTAAACTTTATGCTTTTGATAATAGCGCCAAATGGCAATATTTCTGCAGTTAAGCTTTTACCATCGCGAAGCGTTATCACCTCTAACGGTTTATTGCCAGTTGTAGATGCCACATTCATTCTCCATAAACTACCTGCTCAACAGTACCTGTTATAGCGGTGCAACAATATATAATATAAATAGTATATAAGTAAGGAGCGTAACTCAATCAAATTACGTTAAAAAAACAGCTATAAAAATTTACAGCTGTCGCTTGTGGTTTACATAACCGCTCCTCGTTGCGTGGAGTACATACACCTAGTTAAATTAGGTGCTCGTTAAGTGCTGCGACTTCTGCCTCACTTAAATTTTGCTTAGCTTTGTTTTTAAAGTTATAACGCACTAATACCGTTTTACCCACAACACAGCATTTACCTTGCTGCCACGCCTCTTGCTTAATGGTAAAAGAGCTATTTCCTATATGCTCTACAGAGGTTTTGACAGTGACTTCGTGACCATAAAATAACTCCCCTACAAACGATGCTTCTATTTTAGCGATGATCAGTTTCCAGTCGTGTGGGTTTAGATCGGGAGTAAAAAATTTAAAAATAGGGACACGTGCGGCTTCAAACCATACTGGTAGTACGGTATTGTTAATATGTCCGAGTGCATCTGTTTCGCTAAAGCGCGGCATCACTTTTTCAATAAACATAAAAATCCAAATAATAACTAAATAAAAAGGTAAATCATGACGGACTTTATCCACGTTATTGATAACGCGTTAAGCGATGATTTTTGCGATAATTTTATTACCACATTTTCTAACAGCCCGCATGTAAAACAAGGTGTAACTTCTGGTGGTGTGGACTTAAAAAAGAAAGACAGCCACGACCTACAACTAAACGCTTACCCAGAATACGCACAACAATTAAAGCATATTCAGCAAACCACTGCACAGCATGTTTTTAACTATGTAGAAGCCCACTTTTTTATGTTAATTGGCGCATTTGGCTTAAAAGTTTACCACCCAAAAACGGGGGATGTGGTGGATTTAACACAGGATAACTTTGACGAAGTGGGCAAACCCCAACTCTCTGTTCTGGTACAGCAAATATTTAGACTTGGGAACATTCAGGCGCAAAAGTACGAAATAAATAAAGGCGGCTACCCTTACTGGCATAGTGAAGTGTATCCACAGCTACAACATAATGAAGCGCTGCACCGTGTATTATTATTTATGTTTTATTTAAACGATGTAGAGGAAGGTGGCGAAACAGAGTTTTATTATCAAAAACGTAAAATTGCGCCTAAAAAAGGCACTATGGTCATTGCCCCTGGCTACTTTACGCACACCCATCGAGGTAATAAGCCGGTTTCGAACGATAAATATATATTAACGTCATGGGTGCTATTTAATCGTGCAGAGTACATATACGGTACACCTAAGAGCTAGCTCCTAAGTGATCAACCAATAAAAAAGCCATAAGGTTTTTACTTATGGCTTTTAAAATACTTGCTGGATAAGGCTTTAGCCCAATAACTCATCAAATAAATCAAATAACTTATCTAGCTCTTCGGTAGTGTTATAATGCATACAACCAATGCGCACTACACCGCCTTTATCAAGCACGCCTAATTGCTGACATAAGCCTTGTGCATAAAAGTTACCATCCCACACACAAATATGCTGTTTGCCTAAAAACTCAGACACCTCACGCGGCTCTAACCCTTCAAAGGTTAAAGCAAATGTAGGCGTACGTTCGTTTAAGCGCTCAAGGTCATCAATGCCAAATAGCTTAATACGCGGGTAATTTACTAAACGCGTTAAAAAGTACTCACTCAGCGCCATTTCGTGCTGCTTTGTTTTAGCAAACGCCGCAGTTAACTTTTCACGGCGTGTGTGGCTGTCGTCAAGTTCGCTAATTGCAGCAATGTAATCAACAGCGGCAATAAAACCAGCTAACGCTTCAAAGCTTTGCGTGCCTGTTTCCCATCTGCCTGGTGCTACATCTTTAGCTGGTTCTACTTTGTAAGGCGTAAAACCTTCAAGATGCTGTGTTTTACCGTACACCATACCTAAGTGAGGGCCAAAAAACTTATACGCTGAACAGGCCAAGAAGTCGCAACCTAGGGCCTGCACGTCAACAAGCTCATGCGGTGCATAATGCACGGCATCAACGTACACTAATGCGCCTACAGCATGAGCAAGCTCTATAATACGTTTTATATCGTTAATAGAACCTGTGGTATTTGAAGCGTAAGTTACCGCAACCAGTTTAGTATTGCTGTTTAATAAGCTTGCAAACTGCGCCATATCTAAGCTGCAATCAGTCTCGTTAATTAAAGCTGTTTGAACTTTAACGCCTTTATCTTGCGCTGCTTGCTGCCAAGACGATACATTTGAGAAGTGATCAGCGTTAGTCACAATAATCTCATCACCGGCTTGCCAATCGCGTGAAATAGCGCGACTAAAGCTAAAGGTAAGGCTGGTCATGTTAGGGCCAAACACTATATTTTGTGCACTTGGCGCATTCAGTAAGTCGGCCGCTGCTTGGCGCGCATTGGCCATTAACTCAACGGTTTTATCACTTGAAAAAAACGCACCGCCTAAGTTTGAGTTGTAATGCCCTAAATAAGCAGTCATTGCATTTAGAACAGACTGAGGTACTTGAGAGCCACCTGGACCATCTAAAAATATTGGCGATTTACCATCAACAGTTTGTATTAATGCAGGAAACTGCTCACGTAATTGCGCTATGTTCATGAGCACTCCTTAAGAGGTAAGTACAAAACAATCCAGGTAACCTGGCTTGCTTGCATCTACTTTGTTCATTGGCGTTGCATTGTGCCAAACTTGACGGTCGTTTATTAGTGCAAACATGCCGTCTTTAATTTCCATTTTAAAACACGGTTCGGCTTGCTTGTGTTCGTATACTAACAGCTCACCGCCTTCTAAGTTTTCGTGAGAAACACCACACACACAAACATGGTCAAAGCCATCTTGATGCACACCTTCAGGTGCCGCTGGCGTATCGCTATCAATAGCAAGCATTCTAAATTGATGTATTTCAATATCACGGCCTTCATCAATGCCGGTAAGCTCACAAAACTCACTTACAATGCTTTTCATACCTTCTGACTCAAGTAAGCTTTGCTCTAAGTTTTCATAAGTACGCTCAACATTACCCTGAAAGGTATTGATAGAATCGTCTTGAACAAATGCTTTGGCAGCTTGTAGTTTTAGCTCACCATTTTGAAATTTAATTACCGAGTAACGACGCTTACGAAATTCACCATCTGCATATGGATTCGCAGGTAGGTTATCAAAAGAAGGCTTAACCAAATCAATATTTGCTTGGTTAATAAAACGTAGTTGCAGTAAATTCTGGTTGTTTAATGCAGTCATAAAATCTCGCTTAAAATAATGAGAATATTAAAAGAGATTTTAATGCATATAGAAAGGAATGTTTGCTTTATTATTTATATAAAAAGTGGGTAATGGTTATATTTAATTCAATTAAAACTCATTACAGCATGAAATATTCAATTTTATTTTAACCAATAAAAAACCCGCCTAAGCGGGTTTTTTAAAACAGATTTAAATTATACAGCTTGCTGAATAATTACGTTGTCTGCTTTTTTAGTGTACTGAGGCATACGGTGGAAGTTCAAGTAACGGTATGTATCTGCAGCCGTTGCATTGATTTTCTCTGCGTATTCTTGGTACTCAGCAGGTGTAGGTAATTTACCTAAGATTGCCGCAACAGCAGCAAGTTCGGCTGATGCTAAGAATACATTTGCGCCTGTACCTAGACGGTTAGGGAAGTTACGTGTTGAGGTAGAAACAACCGTTGCTTTATCAGCAACACGTGCTTGGTTACCCATACACAGTGAACACCCTGGCGTTTCGATACGCGCACCAACACGACCAAAGATACCGTAGTAACCTTCGTCAGTGAGTTGGTCTTTATCCATCTTCGTTGGTGGAGCTACCCAAAGCTGAGTTGGGATACGACCAGTAAAGCCATCTAGTAATTTACCCGCAGCACGGAAGTGACCAATGTTAGTCATACAAGAACCGATGAATACTTCGTCGATTTTCTCGCCAGTAACATCAGAAAGTAAACGCGCATCATCAGGGTCGTTTGGAGCACATAGGATTGGCTCTTTAATTTCTGCTAGATCGATTTCTACAACGTGCTTGTACTCTGCATCAGCGTCAGCTTCCATAAGTTCTGGGTTTGCTAACCATTCTTGCATTGCATTAATACGACGTTCGATTGTACGTACATCGCCGTAACCTTCAGAGATCATCCACTTAAGCATAACAATGTTAGACTCAAGGTATTCGCTGATAGACTCTTTAGAAAGCTTAACAGTACAACCTGCAGCTGAACGCTCTGCTGATGCATCTGATAATTCAAACGCTTGCTCAACAGTTAAGTGCTCAACACCTTCAATTTCTAGTACGCGACCAGAGAATTCGTTGATTTTACCTTTTTTCTCTACTGTTAATAAGCCTTGCTTAATACCGTAGTAAGGGATTGCGTGTACTAGGTCACGTAAAGTGATACCTGGCTGCATTTCACCTTTAAAGCGAACCAAAATAGACTCAGGCATGTCAAGTGGCATAACACCTGTTGCTGCTGCGAACGCTACTGCGCCTGAACCCGCTGGGAACGAAATACCTAATGGGAAACGTGTATGTGAGTCACCACCGGTACCTACAGTATCTGGTAATAACATACGGTTTAACCAAGAGTGAATTACACCGTCGCCAGGGCGAAGTGAAACACCGCCACGGTTCATGATGAAATCAGGAAGCGTATGGTGAGTGTTTACGTCAATTGGTTTAGGGTAAGCAGAGGTATGACAGAATGACTGCATTGTTAAATCTGCAGAGAAACCTAAACATGCTAAGTCTTTAAGCTCATCACGTGTCATAGGACCTGTAGTATCTTGCGAACCTACAGTGGTCATTTTTGGCTCACAGTATTGGCCAGGGCGAATACCTGCTACGTTACATGCTTTACCAACCATTTTTTGTGCTAGTGTAAAGCCTTTATCAGACACTTCTGTTACTGCTGGTACTTTAAATACGTCAGTCGCACCTAAACCTAAAGATGTACGTGCTTTGTCTGTTAGACCGCGACCAATGATTAGAGGAATACGGCCGCCGGCACGTACTTCATCTAAAATAACGTCTGATTTAAGTTCAAAAGTAGAGATAACGTCATCAGTACCGTGACGCTTAACTACACCTTCGTATGGGTAAATATCAATTTGATCACCCATGTTGAACTCATCAACATTTAACTCAATTGGTAACGCACCCGAATCTTCCATTGTGTTGAAGAAGATAGGCGCAATTTTGTTACCTAAACATACACCACCCACGCGCTTATTAGGTACGTATGGGATGTCATCGCCCATAAACCAAAGCACAGAGTTGGTTGCCGATTTACGAGAAGAACCCGTACCTACAACGTCACCTACGTATGCAAGCGGTAAACCTTTCGCTTTTAACTCTTCTAACTGTGAAATTGGACCAACTTCACCTGGTTTTTCAGGGTTAATACCGTCGCGCTCATTTTTCAGCATAGCTAAAGCATGAAGCGGAATATCTGGACGTGACCATGCATCTGGTGCAGGTGATAAATCATCTGTATTTGTTTCACCCGTTACTTTAAATACTGTAACAGAGATTTTTTCAGCAACGGCTGGCTTGTTAGTAAACCACTCTGCATCTGCCCAAGATTGGATAATCTTTTTAGCGTGCTCATTACCTGCTTTTGCTTTTTCTTCTACGTCGTAAAATGCATCAAACATTAATAATGTGTTTGATAGACCTTTTACAGCGATAGGCGCAAGTGTTTCGTCATCAAGTAGCTCAATCATTGGGGCGATGTTGTAACCACCTAGCATTGTACCTAATAATTCTGCTGCTTTATCTTTAGATACTAATGGAGATTGTGCTTCGCCTTTAGCAACTGCCGCTAAAAAGCCTGCTTTGATGTATGCTGCATCATCAACACCTGGTGGTACACGGTTGACGAGTAAATCTAAGATGAACTCTTCTTCGCCCGCTGGTGGGTTTTTAATTAGTTCAATAAGATCAGCCGTTTGCTGAGCATCTAATGGCGCTGGTACGATACCTAACGCGGCACGTTCTTCTACGTGTTTACGATATTCTTGTAGCACAATATTGCCCTCTTGGTGACGTGAAAGTATTCGGTAGCGCCTCATGCGCAAAAAAAGTAACCCAATACTTATAGTATTCTAACGCGGGATTATAAAGCTTTTATGTATAGATGAAAATCCATCCAGCTAAGCAACTGATTATACCGACTATAAATATTATGAATAGTGGTGAGCGCAAATTCTATTTTCGTGAATGTTTGTTAAGTAATAATCATTCTTGTTTAATCTGGTTAATATTGCATTTGCTGTTTTAAAGGCATAAAAAAACCCAGCACTAGGCTGGGTTTTTAAAATAAAGTAAGTAACTATTAACGCTTAACTTTTACACGTTCAATAGATTTTACATGTGCTTCTACACGACGGTTTTCAGCGTGAGCTTCTTTCGTGTTAGCTGTATTTTTAAGACGTTCTTCACCTAGACCAACAGTTGTAATACGATCTTCAGCAATACCATCTTTAATTAGCTCTTGTGCTACATCTTCAGCACGCTTTTTAGAAAGGATCTTGTTGTAGTTTGCATTACCTACCGCTGAAGCATGACCTTCAAGTAGTACAGTTGTATCTTCGTGCTCTTTTAAGAACTCAGATACTGATGCGATGTCGTCAAAGTAACGTTGACCAACTTGTGCAGAATCATGTGGGAAAGTAACTAATAAGCTAGTTGTTACTTCACGGTCTTCGTATAAAGTACAGCCATCGCCATCAACAGCGTCTGTCATTGGCGTATTAGGACACTTATCATCTTTGTCTAAGATGTTATCGTTATCGCTGTCTTTAGGTTCTACAGGTACTTCTACTACTGCTGTAGGTGCTGGTTCTACCGGCTGTGCAGGCATAGAGTTTTGGCCAAATAAGTAGTTAATACCAATTTTAGCGCCTACATCTGTGTAACCTTTATCAAGACCTTGGTATACCGCAGTTTCAGCGTTTACGAAAAAGCCATCAGTAATAAAGTGTTGGTAACCAACACCTGCGTTTAAGAATGTGTTGTCATCTACTACGTCCATTTCTTTAATACCGAATAGACCGTAGAAAGGACCGCCGTCAAGGTGGTAAAGTGCATCAATACCGTAACGCTCGCCGTCGATATTATTACGATTGCCCGCAGCTTTATCGAACGCGTTAAAGTCCATATCTGCATACTCAAGGCGTGCGCTCCAGTAATCGCTGAAACGGTAACCTGCTTCTACACCCCAACCAGTTGACTCGTTTACGTCAAGGCCAGTTTGTGCGCGCATGTTTTTCCATGACGCATCATAGTAGTCACCGAAAACGCCAAGGTAAAGGCCTTCTTCTTTATCGGCAGCGAATGTAGATGCGCTAGTTGCAGCTAACGCAATTGCAATTGTAAGTGATTTTAATTTCATTGTTTTCTTCCCATTTTAACAACTTAGAAAATTGTAGCTAATCAATGCTAGCTCAACCAGTTTTGTACACACTACCTGAGCTTTTGTTAATCGATACTTAACGAAAAATAAAGATTATAAATTTTTTCAACGATCTACAGGCACTACAACCATCAATTGTAGGTTAAGTGAAAATTTTTACCTAATCGACAATAAATAAATTAAGGTAATTTACAAATAGTTACTTTTATGAAGGCGAACAATACCACCGAGTATATAACTGCTCAATCATTGGACACCGAATAATTTAAAAATGACTATTTATAATCAGTAACTTACAATTAATTACAATACTTAAGTACCGCAAAAAGTTTGATAGCTCTTGTCATCTTTACCTGTCTCTTGAAAGCGGACTAAATTAGCTGTTTTATCGTAGGGCTTACTCATCACCGTTAAGAAGTCGCTTAGCAGATCGCTCTCGCCGTATTGATTATATTGTGCAAGGATTTCTTCGACGATGTGATTACGTGGAATAACCCTTGGGTTGGCCGCTCTCATTAGGTTGTAGCTGTTTTCATCACACCTTTTTTGCCATAACTGGGCCCATTGCGTTAATTCATCTGGCACTTTGCCACCATTTAGTGACTCGGTAAGGGCATCAAAGGTATTGGTATAATCGAGCTTATGCTCTTGGAATAACAATAATAACTTACTTAGAAGCTCCACATCGTCTTCGTGATAACCTGCTAAGCCTAATTTTTGTGCCCACATTTGATTATATTGCTCGTTAAATAACGTAGAAAACTGATTAATTAGCGGCGTCATTAAACTTACAGCTTGTTCGTCATCTTCATCTATCAGCGGTATTAGGCTCTCGGCTAAACGCGCGCAGTTCCAACTTACAATATTTGGCTGATTACCATAGGCATAGCGACCTTGCTTATCAATTGAGCTAAACACGGTATCAAAATCAAAGGTATTCATCATTGCGCACGGGCCGTAGTCGATAGTTTCGCCGCTTACAAGTGTGTTGTCAGTGTTCATAACGCCATGAATAAACCCCACTCGCATCCAGCTAATAACCAGCGCTAGCTGACTATTTATAACGGCTGCTAAAAAGTCTAAATAACGCTGTGCACCTGTTGATTGAATACTTGGGTAATGGCGTTCAATGGCTAGATCAGCTAGTTTTTTTAATCCCTCTACATCACCTTGGGTTGCTAAATACTGAAACGAGCCAACGCGAATATGACTACTTGCTAAGCGAGTCACAATTGCGCCTGGCTGCGGTGGATTACGATAAACGGCTTCGCCTGTGCCAACAACAGCCAAACACCGCGTAGTTTTAATTCCTAACCCATGCATAGCTTCGCTCATAATATACTCACGAATAGCGGGACCTAGTGCACATCGTCCATCGCCTCCTCTTGAAAAAGGAGTGGCCCCTGAGCCTTTTAGCTGAATATCCCACAGCTGACTTTTATCATCGCTGATAGCACCCAGTAAGTGCGCTCGCCCATCACCCAAGCGCGGCGAAAAGTGCCCAAACTGGTGCCCAGAATAGCCAAGCGCTACAGCACTTACCGGTTGTGGCTCGTTACCAGCAAAAGTACTAGCGCGCAGCGCAGGCTCAACATCTATATTAAACTGCTGTGCTAACGCTTCATTCCATAAAAGCAATTGCGCGGCTGCAACGCTTGATGGACTGTCCTCTATTGCGAAGTTATCTGCTATGTCTGCGTATCTTGGCACTAGTTTCATGGTTAATCCTCTGTTTGTTGGCTTATGCCTACGCGATTGTCGCCCACGCTGTAAGCCACAATTAAGCTAAGTTCTTGCAGGCTCAAACCACTTTGCTTTTGCATCTCGTTAAAAAACGCCTGTGCGGCAGTGAGGGATTTTTTAGTTTGCAGGCCGCCATCGATAATTTTGTGCGCTCTTAGGTAGCTTTCTACATCTCGCGAAAGTAAAAAAGTATCTTTACCAAGCGCTCTTAAGGCATACGGGCCAGTATTTCCACCCAAACGTGCGCCGTGTTTTTTTAAATATGCCCATAAACCAATAATGTCATCGTTTGGCCAGTTAGCTACAAACTTGCTAAAACTGCCATGTTGCTGAGCTATTTCGTGGATCATGTAGGCATTTTCAGGAATTGTTTTTACCTTTTTATAATTACGAATAATGCGCTCATCCGTTGCTTTTTGCTCAAGCATATCGGGCGGCATCATAAGTAATTTATCAACACTAAACTGCCAAAAAACCTCTCTAAAACCCGGCCATTTACTGTTTATTACCGACCAGTAAAACCCGCTTTGAAATACTTTTCGGGTAAATTCTTCAAGCCAATCGTCGTCACTTAATGCGCTTAATGCTTTTTTAGATAAGGGTTTTGCGATTAATAACTTAAGCATTTTTTCAGAGCCTTTTCGCTCTACAGCTCGCTTATAAATATCGCTAAATTTTTCCATACTTATTAAATACCTCATCACTGCTCATAGGGTTAGTTTACGAGAAAAGCAGCCAATACGTAACCACCCACATTTTCGATGAACTAATCTGTATCCTGCAACTTGACACCTAGACGGCTAAAATGTTTTAATCGCCGCAATTACCCTATTTAAATTGTATTTTGTTAAACCTTTTGCGGTTAAACAAAATACAAAGGGCTAGAAGAGGTGCGTTATTCAGGTAGCGTATGTTAGGAGCGCAAACTCCAGTGAGCATATGTGAGGGGAATACCGCCGAGAGGTAAACGCTTTTGCGAGGCAATTACTTCGGGCGACTAGGTTGAATCCTAGCGACTGTCACCAATAGCTGTTTTAAAGCAGCTTATTAGTTTGGTGGAGAGCTTCTGGTCTTAAATAATAAGGCCGTGCGCCCTATTATTTTAAGCCCATTCGCTCTTCGAATACTGTTCGAACGACGTTAATGCGGCTCACATCATACAGCCTCCTTAATATCTCGAACACCTTATAGGTTCGTAAGAGATGATTCACAACTTCAATTTAGACGACTACGCACTGTGGACAGCGCTTGTTACGCCGTTTGATCAACAAGGTAATGTTGACTACGACACGCTCACAACACTTGTTAGCGAACAAGAAGCGGCACAAAACGGTATTTTACTGCTTGGTAGTACAGGTGAAGGCTTAGCCCTTACGCTTAAAGAGCAGCAAGGCATTGTTGAGCACGTGTGCCAATTAAAGCCCAGTGTACCGCTTATGGTTGCTGTAGGCGGTAGCAATTTAGCCCAACAAAAAGAATGGGTTAGCTATTGTAATCAGCTACCTATTCACAGTTACTTACTAGGCTCGCCGCTTTATGCTAAACCAGGTGCTGTAGGTCAAACACATTGGTACGAAAGCTTATTAAGCGAAAGCGCGCATCCGTGTATGTTGTACAACGTACCTGGGCGCAGCGGTGTAAGCATTCCTATCGAAACCATTGAAAACTTAAAAGCGCACCCAAACTTGTGGGCGTTAAAAGAAGCCAGTGGCAACATCACCCAATTTGAAGCATACCGTCAAGCCGCGCCTAATTTAGCGCTATACAGTGGCGACGATGCACTTATGCCCTACTTTGCCCAAGCAGGTGCAAAAGGCTTGGTTTCGGTTGCGGCCAATGCATGGCCCTTGCAAACACACGAGTTTGTAAGGCGCAGCCTAAGCGGTCAACACCCCAATTTATTTGCTCAGTGGACCCGGGCTATCAATAGCCTATTTGCTGTAGCAAACCCTATTCCCGTTAAAGTGCTAATGCACCAGCAAGGGCGTTTAAATAGCCCACTGTTGCGTCCACCTTTAACGCATCTTGAGTTAACGCAAACCGATTGCATTACCACTGCAAACGACACCATTTTATCTTGGCATTAAACACAGGTTTTTATAATGAGCTGGTTAGAACTACTAAATAATTTAGAATCGGGCGCAGTACGCGCAGCATCACAAAACGAAAGCGGTCAATGGGAAGCTAACGTAAAAGTAAAACAAGGCATTTTAGAAGCCTTTAAAAATGGCACTAACACTGAGTTTGCAGGTGGCTTTGTAGATAAGCATAACCTTGCACCACAAGAATTTAGCACTGAAGATGGCGTGCGTATGGTACCAGGTGGCACCAGTGTTCGCCGTGGTGCATACGTAGCTAAAGGCACGATTATTATGCCACCAGCGTACGTAAATATTGGCGCATACATCGACGAAGGCACTATGGTTGATAGCCACGCATTAGTGGGCTCGTGTGCACAAGTGGGTAAAAATGTACATTTAAGTGCAGCTGTTCAACTTGGTGGTGTGTTAGAGCCAATCGGTGCTAGCCCAGTCGTGGTTGAAGACGATGCGTTTATTGGCGCAGGCTGCGTGATAGTAGAAGGTGTAGTGGTTAAAAAAGGCGCGGTACTTGCACCAGGTGTGCGCTTATCAGCAACCATTCCAGTATACGACTGCGTAAACGAGCGCCAGCTTGAAAAAGGCGAGCCAATTCCAGAATACGCAATTGTAATACCAGGCTCTCGCCCAGCGTCTAACGAATGGGCTCGTGAGCAAGGCCTAAGCATGTCGTGTGCGTTAATTGTTAAATACCGCGACGAGCAAAGCGATGCATCATTATTGCTAGAAGAGGTTTTACGATAATGAGCTTTTTGAGCACGCCAATCAAAAACGCTGTTAATACGCTTACACAGCAACTTGATACCCCTTTTTTCGTTTACGACTTAGATAAACTAAACGCACACCTTGCGCGTTTAGTTGCGCAAACCGATGTAAAGCTTTGGTATGCAGTAAAAGCGAACCCGCTCTCTAAGGTTATTCAATGCCTAGACAACGCCGGATTTAACTTTGACGTAGCAAGTAAAGGTGAGCTTGAACAAGTCCTTGCACAAGGTATTAGTTCGCAGCGCGTGCTCAACACAGGGCCTGCAAAGAGCCCTAAACAAATTAAACACTTTATTGAGCGCGGCGTACGTATATTTGTTGCCGAAAGCCTCAATCAAGTACATTGGTTAAACCAACAAGCGCAGCTGCAAAATACGCAGCTGCAAGTTTTATTGCGTGTGCAACTACGCTGGCCTGAAGGTGAAAAAAATCCACTAGGGGGTGACAGCCTAACTCCGTTTGGGCTTGGCTGCGATGAATGGCAAGCACTCAATACTGGCGATTACCCAGCCCTAAGCTTTGATGGCCTGCATATTTTCCAGTGGGGCAATATGCTTAGCACGCAAAAGCTAAGCGAGCTGTGGTCGCAAATGATTGCACCGCTTACAGACCTTGCCAGTAACCTAAATGTAAACCTGAAAATTTTAGACTTAGGCGGCGGTTTAGGTATTCCTTACACACCAAACGATGCAACACTTGAGTGGGATGAATTAATCACCGCACTGGCAAAAATTAAAAAAGGCGCAGGTGTAGACGAGCTTTGGATGGAGCTTGGCCGCTATGCTGTAGGCGAATGCGGTCATTACGCTAACCCCGTTGTTGAGTGCAAACAAAACTACGGGCAACAGCAAGTTATTTTAACCGGTGGTATTAACCACTTATTACGCCCAGCAGTTACAAGCCAAGACTTTCCTGCAGCGCTACTACGCGAATCAACGGCGCCCGAACAAGCAATGAGCTTATATGGCCCATTATGTACTGCACTTGATTGCTTGGGCGAGCATACCCTACCAAGCGATTTAAACGAGCAAGACTGGCTGGTGTTTAGCCAATGTGGCGCCTATGGTTTTACCGAAAGCATGCCCTATTTTTTATGCCATGAGCTAGCTGCAGAATACGTGTTACAAAGTGGCGAGCTCACGTGTGTACGCCAAGCTGAAGATGCTAGCCACTACTTAAGGTAATAAATATGAGCATAACAACCCCCATCAGCCAAGAAAACATAGTAGTTGGAGAAGTGGCAAACGGCTTACCGCTCACCATTCCTGTGTATCGCTTAAAAGGTGATGGCAGCGGGCCAAGCGTGTATATTCAAGCAAATATGCACGGCGCCGAGGTACAAGGTAACGCGGTTATTTTTCAGCTGTTAGAGCAATTAAAACAACTCAATTTAAAAGGCGACATTACCTTAGTGCCTTACGCTAATCCTATTGGTTGTAATCAAAAATCAGGGGAGTTTACCCTTGGGCGATTCGACCCAATTACTGGCACTAACTGGAACCGCATGTATCACTACAATAGTGATTTAGTGACTCAGTTTGCCAAAGATCATAGCCACTACGACGATGCAGCTTTAAAAAATCATTTTAAACAGGCTTTGGTTGATGAAATAGACACCAAACTCAACGGCCCAGCTTATTTACTTAATACCGGTAAACGCATTGCGCTTAACCTACAAAAACTTGCGCACCAAGCCGACATAGTCCTTGATTTACACACGGGGCCTATTTCAAGTAAGCACCTGTACTGTCCAACCTATGCAACCGACAGTGCCCGCTATTTTAATATTGAACATGTGCTGCTTATTCCAAGCGACTTTGATGGTGCAATGGATGAAGCCAGTTTTTGCCCCTGGTGGCACCTAAGTGATGCACTGAGTGCGCAAGATAGGGACTTCAATGTACAGGTTGAAGCCTTTACAGTAGAACTTGGTAGCCAAGAAAAAATAGATTTACAAGAAGCACTCAACGATGCAAACAGCATTTTAAGCTATTTGAACCATAAAAATGTATTGGTAGATGCAGCGCATCAACCTAAGCAGATGACCCGTTATGCGTGCCATTTAGATGACTACTTTGCTTATTATGCCCCTATTGGCGGCATGGTTGAATATGTAGCCCCTCTAGGTGGGCATATTAAAGCAGGTGAGCCCATTGCACATGTATTACGAATGGAGCGCTACTTGAGTGAGCAACCATTACAAACGCTAAGCCTTGATTGCGATGCTGTCGCTATCTTGCATTTTGCCTCGGCAAGCGTAAACCAAGGCACAGAGCTTTATAAGTTTTTTACTAACGTATTTGAGTTATAACGCATCGCGCTATAACTCCCCCTTCTCATTGCGTGAGAGTAAGTTAACTAACTTACACTATAAGCGGCTATATGCCGCTTTTTTTGATCTGTGATAACACTGTAAACGTAAAGTAACTAATTAAGTGTAAATTCAGTGAAAGTTCACCGTTACATATGTAAAAACACGTTATAATTTATAAATCTCCCCTACTCTCAAAGGAAAAACAATGAGCTGGCGTTATTGGATAGTAGTTACGGCTTTACTTAGCACACCCTCTTTTGCCCAAGAAGAGGTACAAGAAAACGAACAAGATAACGATATTGAATTGGTTAAACAGTGTATTTTAAATGAGGTAATTGGCGGTGATGGAAAACAAACGCTCGATGAACTTCGTGAAAAATGCTCATCACTTGAAGAAGAAAAGCAACTTACTGCGCTGGATAAACGTAAAGCGCGCGAAGAAGTAAGTAAAAAAAACCGAAATGTAATTACACCACATAAACGTAATTACATTTTACCTTTGTCGTATGTATCGCACCCTAACGATCGCCCGTTTGATGGCTTTGACGAACTAACCGATGAGCAAGATGGCGAGCCACTTGATAACCTAGAGGCTAAATACCAGCTTTCTATAAAGGTTCCATTATATGATGACTTTTCAGATGACGACCAAGCCATCTACTTTGGTTTTACTCTACAATCATACTGGCAGATTTATAACTCAGAGATTTCTTCTCCGTTTCGTGAAACCAACTATGAGCCAGAAATTTTCTGGGTAAATTACCTAGACCAAGAAAACGTACTTTGGGGCGACGAAATGGCCATAGCGCTGGGTATTTCGCACCAATCTAATGGCCGCAGCCAGCCAAACTCTCGTTCATGGAACCGAGTTTATGCCAATTTCATTTGGGAAAACGAAGGCTTTGTATTTAGTTTCAAACCTTGGTATCGCATTGCCGAGGATGAAAAAGACAATATATTAGAAGCCGATGGCGACGACAATCCTGATATTTACAAATACATGGGTTACTTTGAATTTAGCGGTGCCTACCGCTATCATGATCATGAGTTTAGCTTTATGACACGTAATAATTTAAATTCAGATAACCGTGGTGCAATTCAGTTAGATTGGTCATTCCCGCTTTGGGGTCGTTTACGTGGTTACGCCCAGTACTTTAACGGTTACGGCGAAAGCCTGATTGATTACAACGCCGATATTGAGCGTGTTGGCGTGGGTATATTACTTACCGATTTACTTTAATTTATTAATACACCATAAAAAAAGCCAAGCCCTTTTATAAAGTGCTTGGCATTTTTATTAAAGCGTTACTCGTTATTTTTTAACGGCAAACACCCCTTCAAACTCTGCAACAACATCGCTGCCATCAAATATAGTAACAGGTACTACGTAGCTTGCTTTGCCTGTTGTTTCCAGCTCACTTAGCTTACCTTTACAGGTTTGCACATCAACACAACCGCGTGGGTCGGTATTAAGTGGTTTTAAGTATTTTATAGTGGCATCGGCTAATACAATATTACCCTCAAGCCCTGCCTCTTTAAGCGCTAAGTACGTTGCGCCCCAACCTGTTAAGGTTGCTAAGCTGTATATAGAGCCTGCAAACATAGTGTTGTGTAAGTTTAAGTTAGCGTCTAAATCTGCACGCGTTGTAAACTGCCAATCTGTGTAGCTTTCTACTTTTATACCCATTGCATCACTAATTGGGATTGATTCACGCCAAATATTTTGCAGTACTTGCGTCCAATCAGGGTGGCGAAACCAACCCGGCTCACTAGGCTTTTGCTTAATCATTTTGAAATGTTGAACATCGCCATACGCTAAATGGGCTTTTTCTTTTAGCTCATAGCCGTGGCGCTTATAAAACTCAAGCGCACGCTCGCGAGCAAATAACACTAATTCGCCTGCGTTTTGGGTCCATGCTATTTTTTCAAGCTCGTGTAATAAACGGCTACCAATATGCTGGTTACGGTTACCTTCGGCTACGGCCATGTAACGTACTTGCGCTTGCTCATGGTTGTTAAAGTGTAAACGGGCCACACCAAGCACATCACCGTTGTTATTTTTTATAAAGCGATGCTCTGAGTCTTGTTCCATATCATCTTGTTCAGAGCCACGAGGCTCATTCCAAGGCGCACGTAGTACTTCCCAACGTAATTGATAGTACGCTTGCCAGTCTTCGCTGCTCTGCGGTGTAGTTACTTGAAACATATATACTCCTGTTGTTTTGCCGTAAATAAAAAATAAAGGCTACGGCATGTAATCCAACTGAATAACTCTTTAACCTGCACATTGGTTTTTACATTAGAAAATTAAAGATTAAGTTGGTTGGAATTATTATGGCAAATACCATACTCCATCTTTTAAACACTGCCAATACGACTTTGGTAAGCAAGCGAAAAAATAACTGTTTTACCCATCGCATCAACTAGTTTATGCTGGGCCTTTAGAGATTGAACATGCACTGAGCGAAGAGTTCTGCCTAGGGGAAATTTACTCTTTGTTGCCTACATGGGTGTAAGCCAGTAGAGTAACGCAGGAGCAGTTACCTAGCCCACTAGGTTACAAATCTCGCGCCGCGATTAAATCGCCCCTAGATTGAACAAACTTTAATCCTGAAAGGTCAACAGGCCCTTAATGTTATGAGCGATTTTATAAACCCTTCAACGGGTGTAGTGAGTAGCCACTTTATTAGCCACAGCCAAGATATTGGGCAACTAGTTTACTGGCATAAATATGCAGGCGATCACATACAGGTTCGCCAATCCGGGCAGCTTCGCTGGCTGCTAATTAACGATACATTGCAATCGGTGATAGCGCTTAACAATCCACAGCGCTTACTATTTCCACATTTAACCTATTTAGCTAAGCAGTGGCAAACCTTAGCACCACCAAATCATGTGTTAGAACTTGGCCTTGGCGGTGGCGCTATACGTAATTACTTACAATACACTTACCCGCAGGCACACGTAACATCAGTTGAAAAAAATGCAGATATAATTGCCTGCTATACAGATTTTTTCGCTCTTAAAAGCCAAAGTGACGTGCAGTGTGATGACGCGCAAAATGTACTTAGCAAAGCACATAACTATGACTGGATTATTCTTGATTTATTTAGCCAAATAGATGCACCACGATTTTTGTTTGAACGCGCTTTTTATCAAAAAATATACGATGCGCTAAACGCAGGTGGCACGCTATTTATAAACTTTTTGTCGCAACATGAGTCGCAGTTAATTCAGTTACAGCAATTACTATTTAATGTGTTTGGCGTAAAAGTAAGCCCGAATAAAATTGCGGGCTTTGTGAATCATATTATTATTGTTACTAAAGCTGGTAATTAAACCGATAAGTTAAACGTAACAGGCCCATCGTTACACAAGCTCACTTGCATATCGGCACCAAACTCTCCCGTTGCAACGCGAACTCCCTGCGCTTTAGCTTGCTTTACAAAGTACTCGTAAAGCGCGTTAGCTTGGCTAGGTGTGGCTGCTGATGAAAAGCTTGGACGCATACCTTTTTTAGTATCCGCCGCTAACGTAAATTGCGACACCACGAGTAACTCACCACCTATGTCTTTTAGGCTTAAATTCATTTTGTCGTTTTCATCGTTAAATATTCGGTAGTTACTAACCTTGTGCAATAGCTTATCTGCGGTTTGCTCATCATCTGGTTTTTCAACACCGAGTAACAATAATATACCTTGCTCTATTTGACCGATAACTTGGTTATCAACTTCTACTTTTGCGTGTTTTACACGCTGTATTAACCCTTGCATTTAATTAGTTTCCTCGGTTTTTAGCTCATCATCTATATCAATTTCTGGTGTTTGTGGTACATGGTTAGGGCTAATACAGGCGGTAAATTCGGCCCCTAATAACACCACCACCCACGACAAATACACCCACACAAATAAAATAGGAATAGTGGCTACGGCGCCGTAAATAACTTCGTAAGAAGGGAAGTGACTTATATAAAGCGCAAATCCCTTTTTAGTCAGCTCAAATAATACAGCGGCAAAAAGCGCCCCAGGTAACGCAGCTCTAATAGATACAGGTGTATTTGGCACTAAGGTGTATAGCATTAAAAAGCCAACCATTGAAAAGCCATAAGGTACCAATTTTAACAAAAAACCACTAAATCCAGGAATGCCCTGATCGGCAAACGACACTAACGATACAATGTACGACGTAACACCAATACTTGCCCCTAATAGTACCGGGCCTAAGCTTAATACCATCCAGTAAACAGCAAAAGAGATCATCATGGGGCGCTTTTTCTTAATTCGCCAAATGCGATTCAGCGTAGCATCAACATTACGTATAAGCAGTAGCGCAATCGCCGCTAGAAAGCCAATACCCACAGCGGTCATTTGGTTAGCATTGCCAGCAAAGGAGCTAATGTGCTCTTTAATAACATCAGATGAAGTAGGTACAAAATTGGTAAACAAAAAGCTTTCTATGGCTATGCGAGTGGACTCAAATCCCGGAAAGGCCGAAAATATTGCCACGCCTACCGCAATTAACGGTACTAAAGAAAGCAAAGTAACATAGGCAAGGTACCCTGCATTAACTGTAATTTGATCGTCTATACAACGGTTAACGTACTGCATCCACCAGCCTGGCTGTTGCCTTAAAAAGGAGATAGCTTGCTGTTTATAAAGGGAGAGCTTATCATTCATACAATTGACTTGTGCTAATCTAATTTTGATTATCATAACAATCAGCACCATAATTTACAGCACTTACTGGTAAATAGGGATCCAAATGAAAAAACAAACATTACTTAGCGTCTCGGTACTGGCCATTACGCTTACTTTATCGGGCTGTCAGTCGGCCTATTATTCTGCAATGGAAAAAGTAGGTGTACATAAGCGCGACATTCTTATTGACCGCGTAGAAGAAACCAAAGATTCACAAGAAGAGTCGCAAGAAGAATTTCAATCAGCACTTGAGCGCCTAACAACTTTAATTAATTTTGATGGCGGCGAGTTACAAGATGCCTACAATCAACTTAACGACGATTATGAGTCGAGCTTAGCAGCCGCTAATGAAGTGTCGAGCAATATTAATAAAGTTGAAGATGTAGCAGAAGCTTTATTTGACGAATGGAGCGATGAGCTTGAGCAATACAAAAGCGCGTCGCTTAAACGCGAAAGCAGTAAAAAGCTAGCGGCTACACAACGCCAATTTAGCCAGTTACTGCGTTCTATGCGCAGTGCAGAGAGCAAAATGGAGCCTGTGCTATCCTCTTTACAAGATAACGTACTGTACTTAAAGCATAACTTAAACGCACAAGCGGTTGCCGCCATTAAAGGCGAGTTCACTAATTTAAAACGTGATATTCAAGTGCTGATGAACGACATGAATAAATCAATTGCTGATTCAAACGAGTTTATAGAACAAATGAATAACGCAGGCTAAGTGTTTAAATTTGCCTGACAAAGCCTGCATAATGCAGGCTTTTTTGTTACGTTTTGTTACCTTTGAAGCATTCTTCAATTCACCGATGTTGCTATACTTTTATAAAAATAATAATAGAAAACAACAATGAAACTAAAAACCACCAGCCTTGTATTTATTTGTGGATTACTTAGCGCTTGCGAAACCGCCAATCGCATTGAGGTGATTGCAGGAGAAAACACGCTCACCCCGCAGCATCAAACAGGCGAGCGAAAAGGACGCTTTTATAACCTCTACCCTGGCAAAAAAACCTACCCCACCACCTGCGAAACCGACTGCTACCCACCAAGCCCTAAATTACAATGCAAACAAAACGCTGAAGATTGCCAATTTATTGCTGCGCAAAAGCCAATTAATTTAAATACGGGCTTTACCGTGCGCTGGCTAGGACACGCTGGGTTTATGATCCGCACACCTAACGGACAATACGTGCTACTTGACCCTGTAAAAGAGCAGTTCGACTCACCTGTTGATTTAGCCTTTAGGTTAGCCTCAGGGTTTTACAGGCAACCCGGCGATTGGCTTACACAAAACGAGCTTAAAAACTTAAGTGCAGTGATGTACTCGCATATTCATTACGATCACTTTAATAAAGCCGATATAGAAGAGCTTGGTAATAAACCTCGCTACTTAACGCCATTAGGTATGGCCGACAACTTCCCTACTGGTGGGTATAACATTAGCGAAATGGCCTGGTATGCAAAAACCCAGCTTGATGATTTAACGATTCATGCCCTACCAGCGCACCACTTTAGTAGCCGCGTATTGGTGCCCTTTATTTACGAAGATAACGATAAAGACCTATGGAATGGCTGGTTGCTTGAGCAAAACGGCAATACCTTATTTTTTGCAGGCGACACCGGTTATTCAAAGCACTTTAAAGACATTCAGCAAAAATATGGTGATATAGATATATGCCTATTGCCCATAGCCTCGTATTACAGTGAAGAGAACCCTAAATGGTATCGTTATGTACACACCACACCAGAGGATGCACTGAACGCGTCGCAAGATCTTAACTGCAAAGTAATGATACCGTGGGGTTATGGTAACTCAAGTTGGAAAATGGGCGACCGGACAAGCCATTCAGCATTGTTAAGATTGCTACATATGCACAATAAAATGGCTTCAACCACACCCTTATATATTTTAAACGAAGGCGAAAGTATTTCACTGTAACTCATTGCTGAACTGTTTTAGGATGATTGTTATACCTAAATACGTATTAACATTGAGAAATTAATGAAAAAACACGCATTAGCTTTAAGCTGTTTATTAAGCGCCCCAGTAATGGCCATTGATGTAGCACACACATCAACCCCAATTACTATTGATGGCGTGTCTGAAAGCGCATGGGATAAAGCAACGTGGCATGATATGCCTCATTTAATGGATGGCACCTTGCCCACATCAGAGGCCGACTTTAAAGGCCGTTACCGCCTATTGTGGGATAAAAACTACCTGTATTTACAAGCGGATATAACTGACGATGTACTTATTGATACGCACCCAGACCCGACCGTAAAATATTGGGATGACGATGCGCTGGAAATTTTTATCGACAGCGATGCCTCGGGTGGGATTCACCAATTTAACCATACTGCAATGGCTTATCATATTGGTCTTGATAATCAGGCTGCCGATTACGGCCCCGATAAAAAGGCCCATTTGTATACCGACCACCTAATCAGTAACTGGAAGCGCAATACCAAAGCGCCCTATAACATCACCTGGGAAGTCGCTATAAGGCTCTACCCTAACGATTACCAAGAAGGCGCTGTAAACACACCCATTACGCTAAGTGAAAAACACGTCATTGGTTTTATGCTCGCGTATTGCGATAACGATGGCAGCAAGGTGCGTGAGCACTTTATGGGCTCTCACGAAGTACAGCCAGTAAACGGCGACAGAAACCGTGGTTTTATAGATGCAGACGTATTTGGCAAAATTACTCTGCTGCCAAAAAGTAAGTAACCACTAACAAAATAATTGAAAACGTAGGTTGGGTTGAGCGCAGCGAAACCCAACGAAAAAATATCCTAGCATCAATTACAGATACTTTGCATTATCGAGTGTTTCAGCTCTGACTCTTTTACTGCTCACTCCCTTCTCTTTGTGCAAATATTTTTAAGTGAATTATTCACAAAGAGGTTAAGAGGCGCTGCGCTTTTAGAGATAAATACATTTGGCAGTTTCACTATAGAACGGACTCTAAATACTGGTGCATTTAGAAAAAGCATTCTACCGCCAAAAAGTAACCACTAATAAATAGTTGAGACGTAGGTTGGGTCGAGCGCAGCGAAACCCAACGAAAAAATATCCTAGCACCAATTACA
>NZ_LKDV01000018.1:0-90633 GCF_001401875.1 Pseudoalteromonas sp. P1-13-1a
AGAGCCTGTTAAAGCAGAGCCTGTAGCAGCTGAGCAACCAGAAACGCCAGAGCCTGTTAAAGCAGAGCCTGTAGCAGCTGAGCAACCAGTTACTGCAAATGCAACTCAAAAAGATGTAAATGCAAAAACGGTTATCACCAAAGGCGCGGCAAGTGCACCAATGGCACAACCGACACCTGTTGCTGATAGCGACGTAAAGCATACATCAGTTGCCATGGCACACGACAAACGTGAGTTAGTGCCTGATAGTGGCTTACGCGCAGGTTCAATTAAACCAGCAGGTCGTGCGAGTTCTGCAATGACTAAAACAATGAGTGCTGATTAACCATTAACACTCATTAAAAAGCCCCGCTATTAACAAATAGCGGGGCTTTTTTGTTTTAAAACCTGTCTTGCCCTGAAATGTATTTTCTCATTTTATCCTCTTTCGCTTGTCTTTGTGCAATAGACTTTTAAGTGGCTTTAATAGCCAGCAAAAATAAACAGCTGCATTACTTCTCGCCTAAGCAAACTTTATGACTCCAGCCAAACTTAAACACCGTAAATAATATTAACTTGTAGACGCACAACTTATTGGCGTGCCGGGCAAAGCCCGTAATAAACGTATATTCACAAAGAGGATAAGAGACGCTGCGCTTATAGAGAAGAAATGAAAAATAATTGTTTAAATTAGTGTTGGTTTCTCATTTTACTCTCATTCACTTCTCTTTGTGCAATAGACTTTTAAGTGGCTTTACTACCTAGCAAAAATAAAAAAGCGCGATATAAAAATCGCGCTCTTAAATCGGCTTTTAATTAGATCAAATGAGTTTACTCACTTTCACTTTCCATAAAACGTTGTAGTTGATCTTTTAAGTTAGGTGGAATGCCTTTAATGACTAGTGTATCGGTCGCTTCATTGTAAGTTACGCGCTCACCTAAATGTTTACGCTCAAAACTTACACTAACCCCCCCGCCTAAACCCGAGAACTTAACCATACTGGTCACGGTTTTTTTATCAACAGGGAAAGAGTCTTCTAAATCGTAGCTTTGCTCTTTACAAAAGCTGTCAAATGGACTGTCATCGCCTTTAGTTAAAGTCGCCGAAAGTTCAGTTACACTTGCATCTTCACCTGTGGTTACACAGTCATTACAGTAGTCAAATACTTGCTTACGTAATTCGTCTTTTTCTGATTTATCAAACTCCTGCTCAGATAAATAATCTTCAACAGCGCTGAGCATCACTTGGCTTTGTTGTTTAGGGTCTATGCCCTCTTCACACCCTAAAAAGTCTAAGAAAAAGTCTGCTACTTTTCTCCCTGCTCGCCCTTTAATAAACGAAATATAACGATTGTCGTCAGCTTGTGTGTCCCATGCGGTTAAATCAATGCGAGCTGCTAATTGCATGCGCGATATATCTAAGTGGCGCGACGCTGCTAAATCAAGCTCTGAGGTCATGCTGTAGTGCTCTTTAATGTTAATCATGGCTATTAGCATGTAATCAGTAGCCACATACTGATAATGACAAAATACTAAATAACCGGTTTCACTAAAGGCGTACTTATCAAGCTCTTCTTTTAAAACCGTAGATGCTTGCTCGGTCATGTGCCAAAAGCCTAACTCGTCGTTACGATAGCTTTGCATTGCTGACGCTACAACACTATTTTTATCGCCACTAAATGCACAGTAACCTTTGCCTGGCTTTGAGTTGTATGCATGATGGAGTTGTTCGATAAAAACAGCGACTTTATCATTAATCACCATTTCATCGTTTCGGAGGTGAATTTGCGTATCGTCGTCTTTTTTGTCTACATAATGAACGACTAATTTTTTAACGTCTGTTGTCATCTTTGTTTTTCACGCCTCTGGTGTTAAAATACGAGAATATAACTCTTTTATTGAACCAACTGATGCCAATCTTATCAAAATACTCTAATGAAGAAGTAGAACAAATCGTCGATCAGCTCATTGATGTGCTAACGCAACATAATGCGCCGGTTGATTTAAGCCTTATGTGTTTAGGAAATTCTATCACGCATATCCTAAAAGAGCATGTACCTGCAGGGAAAAGACAAGCCGTAACTGAGAACTTTGCAAAAGCACTTGCTCAGTCGGTTAAATAAATTATATGAATTTATCGCAGCACAATCAGTTTTCATCTAAAGCGAGTCAGTTATTAAGTTGGGGCCATTGGTTCACTTTTGCAAATATTGGTTTAGCGCTTTTTATTAGCCTAAGTTTTTTATTTGCAGATTCACCGCCAACTAGCTTTATGGGTATTACCTATATGTTAGTGACGTGGTTAAGCCATACGAGCTTTATCGCTTTTTTAGCATTTGTGCTGACGGTATTTCCTTTAAGCTTGGTGTTTCCTTATCCCCGCCATATTCGAGGTATGGCTGCCGTTATTGCAACACTTGGGGCGTCTATATTAACGCTTGATGCATATGTATATGTTAATTTGGGCTACCACTTAAGCTCTTCTGCGCTACCTGAAATTATTTCTTTACTATGGCATCGTCTTACGAGCTCGCCGACCCTTACTACATTGTTAGCTGGGGGGATTGTTTTACTTATTTTAGGCTTTCAGCTAGTTGTAAGTAACTATACATGGCAGCATTTAGCGCGTTTAAAACAACTTAAGTTTGCCCGTTTTGCCAGCTCGTTTTTAGTATTGTGTTTTGCTCTTAGCCACAGTATTCACATTTGGGCCGATGCAAATTTAAAGTTTGATATAACGAAGCAAGATAACGTTTTACCGCTTTCGTACCCTACAACCGCTAAAAGTTTATTAGCTAAAAATGATTTACTCGACATTGAAAGCTACAAACAAGCTCACGATGTAAGAATTAATAATCAAAACGTTAATTATCAAATTCCTTCGCCTTTACAAAAGTGCGACGATTACACCGAGCAACAAGTTGATATTTTTGTATTTGAGAACGATGAACAGTTAAAACAGTTTGTTGCTAAGCATGAAAATCTACATAAAACTGATCAGTTTTTACAGCCAACACACCATGGCGATAGCTTATTTAGTTTAGTGTATGGCTTACCTTCTTTTTATAAAATGAGCATTTTATCAGAGCAAACCTTGCCTGCATGGCAAAGCCAACGTAGAAGCATTGAACTTACGGGTATTGAAGAATTAAGCTTTATAAACGACCAAGCCCACTCAAACAGTGCGATTAGAATCATAAAAGCAGAGGATGCCCCTTCTCCACGCAATGACGACACGCATATTTTTGCCTTTAGCTTAGCGAATAATAGCTCAGAAGTAGTTACATCATCGGTGTTATACAGCTCTGATAAGCAAATAGCCAAGGTAGACGGGCTTATTCAACCTAGTGATATTATTGCAACCAGTGTAGGGCAATACTTAAACTGTAAGTCTGTTGTTACGCAAACCATGCTAGGTGAAAACCTCTATAAGAAAAAAACAGATACCGGCGTTAACTACTCACAAGGTGTAGTTATTGCTTACAAAAAAGATAGAATTACGCTTATAGATTCAGACGGTAACTATAAAAATATATCTGCCGCTGAAGGCTTTTCTATAGAGCAAAGCCTCGATATCCCGTTTTTAGTACAAAGTATTAAAAAGCTAAAAACCTACACACAATAGCCCTATCCCTTAACCTAGCTTGCTATAACACCAAGCTAGGTTATATTTACTAAATCATAGTAAACGCCAGGGATGAACTTAATGCAAAAGCACACACTTTTTTTATGCGCAGTAATGGTATGCCCACTTTTTCTGCATGCGCAAAATGCCACAACCTACTATAAATGCGTGACAGAAAACGGCACTATCTTTTCGCAATTCCCTTGTAAAGATAACGCTACCGCCTACACAATTAATACTGTATCAGGAATTAATACTGCACCAGCGCAAGATTACACAAAAGAGCTAAACGCATTAGAGCGCGAACGTATTGTGCTTGATCTGCAAGCAGAATTGAGAAGCAATAATAATAAGTTAGCAATTATAAAACGTAAGAAAGACCGCGCTGAGTACAATCAGCAACAGCGGCTTAATCGAATTTTAGATGACGAGGATAAAAAGTTAATTAGCAAAGATATAACCAAGCAGTTAAAAATAATAAATAAAGAGCATAAAAAGCAAACAACCGAAATTGAAAAACGTATTAAAAAGTTAGAGAAAAAAATAGCCTCCTTCCAATAGCATAGCTTTTGTCATCACACTCAATTATGCTTTAAGCGCAAAGTATAAAAACCGAGAATATTTATCTTGGTTTTAAACTTAAAATAACATACCCTTAACAACTATAGAGTTAAAGCTCTAACGTGTATAACGTATCAGCACCACTAACACTAAAAACGTTATATGCACTTTTTTAAGGAGTGTTTATGCAGCCACGCCACATAGCAGAATTAATTTTAACGGGCTTTAAAAAGCATTATCAGCTGTTTCAAAAAACTACCGCTCAAGCTCCGCTTGCCTTCGCTAAACGTGATTGGCAGCATATTAATGACATAAGTAAACTGCGCATTAGTTATTACGATGAAAGAGTAAACGAAACAACAAAAGCATTAAAACAGGCACACTTAACTGAGCACTTAGATGAACAGCTTTGGCTAGAAGTAAAAAAACTGTACCAACGTTTTTTATGCTTCCACCCTCAAGCTGAACTTGCCGAAACGTTCTATAATTCAGTATTTTGCCGTTTGTACCACAGGCGCTATTTTCATAACGACTTTATATTTGTACAAGCCACATTGAAAGATGCGCCTGCTATTCCTGTTGAGGCAGAATACCGAAGCTACTTTCCTGTGGTTGATGGTTTAAAACCCACTATAAAGCGCATTATTGACCATTTTGATTTTAAAGCCCCATTTGTAAATTTAGAGCGTGATATACGTTTGCTCGTAAAAGCATTTTATAAACAAGCGCCCGACACACACCACCAACCTTGGCAAATGCGTTTTGATATTTTGCACGCACCTTTTTATCGTAATAAAGCAGCCTATATTGTGGGCAGAGTGGTCTCTAAAAGTGGTGTACAGCCTTTTATTATTGCGGTACTTCATCATGAAGATAAAGGCTTATATCTCGATGCACTGTTAACCAAATCATCGCAAATGCGGGTTATTTTTGGCTTTGCACGTGCCTATTTTATGGTAGAAACCCATGCGCCTTCGGCTATGGTGCGATTTTTAAATCAACTTATGCCTAATAAAACGCTCGCTGAGCTCTACAATGCCATCGGGTTTCATAAACAAGGCAAGACTGAGTTTTACCGTGAGTTTTTACATCACTTATCTCACTCAAACGATAACTTTATAATAGCGCCAGGCACCCAGGGCATGGTGATGATGGTATTTACGCTGCCCTCATTTGGTTACGTCTTTAAAGTTATTAAAGACAAGTTTGGTGAAAGCAAACCGTTTGGCCGCGATACCGTACTTAAACGCTATCAATTGGTAAAAAGTCACGATCGGGTTGGCCGCATGGCTGACACCATAGAGTACTCTAACGTCGTATTTCCTTTGGCTCGCTTTGATAGTAAATTACTAGCGCAGCTGCATAAAACCATTGGCTCATCTATGATTATTGAAGGGCCGTGGCTTATTATAAAGCACTTATACATTGAAAGGCGTATGACACCGCTCAATTTATTTTTAGAAAATGCCAGCGAAGAAAGTGCTGCCGATGCAATAGAAGAATACGGCCAAGCACTTAAAGAAATGATTGCGGTAAATATATTCCCAGGCGATATGCTGCTTAAAAATTTTGGCGTAAGCAAACACAGCCGAATTATTTTTTACGATTATGATGAGGTTCAGTACTTAACTGATATGAACTTTAGAGCCTTACCTAAGGCCAAAAGCTATGATGATTACTTAACCGATGAACAAAGCTACTCAGTTGCGCCACAGGATGTTTTTCCTGAGCAACTTTGTACCTTTGTAATGCCAAACCCAAAGTACAAACAGTTTTTGCTCAGTACACACCCTGAGCTTGTTGATGTTGGCTTTTGGAAGCAAGCTCAACAAAATATCAAAAAGGGCTATGTTAGTCACATATACCCATACCCGACAGCACAACGCTTTATTCATCACTGGTAAGCGTTAAAGGACACACAATGAACATAAGTAAAATAGATTTAAATTTGCTGGTTTACCTTGATACTCTATTGCGCGAGTGCAATGTAACCCGCGCCGCTAACCAGTTAAGTATTACTCAACCGGCCATGAGTAACGGCCTTAAGCGCTTACGCAATTTGTTTAACGATCCTATTTTGGTGCGCACCAGTGAAGGTATGGTTCCTACAGAGCGCGCTATAGAGCTGCAACCTGTTATTCGTGGTATATTAATGACTCTAGAGGAAACCCTTGCACCGAATCGTGAATTTGAAGCCAGCCAAAGTAAACGTGTATTTAGAATAATGGCCAGTGACTACGCGGCCAGCACCTTAGCGCCAAAGCTTTTAAGTAAACTTCATGAAGAAGCACCCGATACAACCTTAGATATTCTCACACCGAGTGATGTAACATTTCATGATGTTGAAAATGGTAAAGTGGATATGGCCATTAACCGCTTTGAAAACCTACCGCAATCTTTTCATCATAAACGTATTTGGAAAGACAGCTTTTGCTGCTTAGTAAAAGCCGACAACCCAATTATCGAAAATTTCAGCCTAGATAGCTATTTAAAAGCGCGTCATATCTGGGTAAGTAAAACCGGCTTTGGGGTAGGTGTAGGAATGGACCCTAAAGATGTACAAAAGCTAGGTTGGGTTGATGAAGCACTTGCTCATTTTGGTAAACACCGAAATATTGCCACGTTTACCCGTAATTACCACGTAGCCATTCATTTAGCCAAAGAGCAAAACTTAGTAGCAACCTTACCTTCAAAAGCTGCCAATATTTACTTAGATGATGCAGGCCTTAAAATTTTAGAGCCGCCATTTCCTATACCGCCTTTTGAGCTTGATATGATTTGGAGCCCTTTACTACATCGCGACGCAAGTCATATTTGGTTGCGCCAAAAAGTAGCCGAAGTGGCAGATGAACTTAAATAACCTTATTACAAAAGCCATGTAAAATTTGCGAGGTTATATTAATTTAAATAACCTCGCTTGCTATTAATAATATATAATGCACTTAACTTTCAAACACTTAAGAACAGTTCAAAACTTGGAATGCCCTTTGCTCTATTTACTATGACATTTAAATTCATGTAAAGAGAGGTCATTATGAATACCCATCAAGGAACCGAAGCAACTCATATTACTGACATCATCCAAGTAATGAACAGTGGCATTGATTTTTATCAAAAAGCGCAAGAGAAAGTTGAAGACCCAGCCATTGGCGCATTATTTCAACGCATGATTGACGCACGAAAAGTAAGTGTTGAGCGCTTACAACCTTATGCAGTTAACGAAAAAGGCGAGCGTGAAGACGGCTCTTCTTTTGCTGTAGAAGCGCGCAGAGCATACACCGCCCTGCTCACTACTTTCAGCTCTGATAACGATAAAACATACGTTAAAGAGCTTGAAGAAGTAGAAGATAAAACTCTTGAAGAAATTAAAGCAGCTATGGACAAACCACAGCCCGCTGATTGTGAAGCTGCATTAGCTAAAACGTTATTAACCATGCAAAGTTGCCATACAGAAATGAGTCGCATGCAAAAGCATTAAAAGTAACAGCTTAAACTACAACCCAGCTTTTTAGCTGGGTTTTTTATTGCCGATTCAAATATAAGTCATGTAGTGAGCAAAACTCGACCCCTTACTCGGCTTCTACTTATTCTGATCATGTTGAAGCAACTATTAGCCCATTCCCCCCTAAAAAACACATTAGCAATACAAATAATTAACTTTAATAGAATGTTTATTTAACCACACACTATATTTACTGTGTTAGTTTTAGTAATAGGTACCTAATTCCTTGCTGTGGCGCCGCAGCATTTAATTAACATAAGGTCCAATATGAAAAATAAAACATCTCAAAATAATGCAGATGTAGATATGACACCAATGTTAGATATCGTATTAATTTTATTGATATTTTTTATTGTAACTACATCATTTATTAAACCTATAGCCATTGAAATACAACGACCACTTGATAAACCCACCATCAATAAACAAACTAAAAGTGCCACTTTTAGTATTGATGAACATAATGCGGTGTATTTTTCTGGCAGGTTAATCGATTTAGAACAAATTACCAACAATCTTGCTATGTTTGCTGCTAAATACAAAGTAAGCGCTGTACTTATTAAGGCTCACGAAAACAGTAAACATAATACATTAATGAGAGTAATGGATAATATTAAAGAGTATGAAGATTACACTATTAGCTTAATATCTGAATAACGTAGTTATATACATTGATGGTAGACCAAAAAAAGGGCCTTACGGCCCTTTGAACTTAAATAACATAAGGGAGTGTTATTTATTAAAAGCGGTATTCTGCACCTACGTAGTAGTATGCACCGTTAAAACCAAATGGTGCAGAGCGGCGAGAGTATTCAAATACACCATCGCTGCTTACAATTGTATTACCGTTAGCGTCTACAATTGTGCCCGAACGTGAGTTACCAATGGTGTTTTTATCTGGGTATACGTCAAATAAGTTGTTTGCACCAATATTGACAGATAAATCTTCGGTCACAAAATAGTTAACTTTAACGTCAGTTAAAATTTCTGCTCCGTAAGTTTGGCGGCCGCCATCTTCTACTGTGTATTCACCAAAGCGGTTAAGTGAAAGGTTTACAGTCCAGTCACCACGCTGATAAAGCGCACTTAAATTAATGCGATCTTCTGGTTGCCACTCTTCAATAATTGAAATTTCTTGATCAGAGAATACATCTTCCACAGGTACGGTTTCTAGCCCTGAACCCGATGGCGTAAATAACGATACAACCTCAGTTTCTGTAAAGTTAGCCGCTAAAGTAAAATCAAGCGTGCCGCCTAAGCCCTCAGTATTCCAAGTCGCTACAAAATCAATACCCGAAGTTTCGGTATCGGCACCATTTAAGAAAAACTGCCCTGCACCTGCGCCTGAGCTGATTAATGCCGCATCTAGGCTTGAAGAAAGCCCTTTGCCTAAACGGTTACTAATTACTATGCGGTCGTCAATATCAATTGAGTAGTAATCTACAGTAACATTAATGTTGTCTGTTACATTGTAGACAATACCTAAACTGCGGTTTTGCGATTTTTCTTCTTTAAGCTTTGGAATACCTAAACTTTGCGCAAGGGTTGAGTCGTTTCTGAATGTACCTACTTCCTCAGCAACTAATGAGCCGTCTTCCGCTACAACGAACTGTGTACTAATGTTGTTAAAGTACAATTGCTGCATTGACGGTGCTCTAAAGCCTGAACTTAATGCACCACGCAATGACACATCATCAGTAATTGCCCAGTTACCCGCAAGCTTAAAGTTTACCGTATCGCCAAAGCCTTTGTAATTATCGTAACGCAGTGCGCCTGATAAAATAACATCCTCAATTAGGTAAGTTTCTGCATCAAGGTAAAACGAAATTACATCGCGCGACTCATCAACCGATGACGCCGGTGAAGAACCACCAAAACCTTGCGTGCCACCAGAGGCATCTTCTGAGCCCACTCCGCCACTTAAACCACTATAAATACTTACCCCATCAAGGGTGTCGTAATCACGGTACGCATATTCGTTGCCCTCTAAAATGCGGTATTCATCAGTACGAATTTCTGCACCCATCGCCAGTGAATAGTCATCAAAGTTTTGTGTAAAATCTATATTAATGGTTTGCAGTGATAGCTCCATACCATAAGCATAAGCTTCTCGCGGAATAGTATTGCGTATATCAGCGGCACTTAAACCTTGCTCGTAACGTAAAAAGTTAGCGTACGAGGCATTAATTGTGTCACTGGTTGTGTAATCAATGCTGTTTTCACCGTATGTGTACGATACATCTAAGCTTGCGTCGTTATCAAAATCGGTTTTGTAACCAAAGTTATAAGAAATATCGTCAATGGTGGTATTTATTTTAGGTAAAAAGCCTAACGGGATGGTGGCATCGTTATCTTGTAATACCGGGTTACCGCCTGCATTAGCATTGTGGCGGAAAAACGCCGCTGATTCGTTATCGCGCGTTGAATACGTAATAAAACCATACAACTCGCCATCACCTAACTCATACCCTGTATTAACCGTTAAGCCAAATTGTTGTGAGTCGGCATCGCCAATACGGAAGGTATCTCTATCGGCGGTCAGTTCACGCGGATCGCCAGCCAATAAAGTACCATCACTCAGCTCTGTACAGCCATAAAACTGACATGAGCCATGTAAGCCAGCGCGGTTAGTAGGCGCGCGGTCGCGGTAATTAAGCGTTGCATTTAAGTAGCCGCTATCACCTAGGGCAAACCCTTTATTAAAATCAACGTTTACTGTTTCGCCATCGCCTTCTGAATATTCGCCGTAATTAACGGCCGCTTTACCGCCTTCACTGCCATCTTTGAGTACAATATTAATTACACCGGCAATTGCATCTGAGCCGTATTGCGCTGCGGCGCCATCTCGTAATACTTCTATGCGTTTAATAGCAGAGGCCGGAATAGCATTCATATCGGTACCTGCGGTACCACGTCCTACTGAGGTATTGATATGAATAATACTTGCCTGATGACGACGCTTACCATTAATTAGCACTAATGTTTGGTCAGGCCCTAAGCCACGCAGTGTTGCAGGTCGTAAGGCATCTGTGCCGTCACTAATTGACGAGCTTGAAAAGTTAAATGAAGGTGCAATAGATTGCAACATACGGCCAACTTCGGTTTGGCCTGTGTTTTCAAGTGCTTCAGCACTTAAAATATCAACGGGTACGGGTAAATCTTCTACTGAGCGCCCTGCGACACGGCTACCTACAATAGCAATTTTTTCTATATTCTCTTGTGCAACGTCCTCGGCTGCATTCACACCGTGTGAATTTGCTGCAAGCAATGCTGGTAATACAGCTGCACTAACCCCTGAAAGCTTCATCATGTTGTTATCTTTCCTATTGATTTGTTTGAGTTTTATACTCAGTAAACCATTTTGATCGACAACCGCATCGAGCTCAGTCCCTACTAATAATGCTTGCAGTGCATCTAGTTGGGTATAAAAACCATAAACCGAATTTGCTTGGTATTTTTTTGCCAACTCATAAGAAAACACCACGGTTTGCTCTGTTTGTTTAGCAAATTCTATTAAGGCTTTGTCTGCTCGCTGCGCTTGTATATCAAATTGCACCATTTTCTGGGTAGTTTGTGTTGCCCCTTGCACACTCATGCTAAAAATAGCCGGAGCAAGTACACTTAAACCACTAAGTAGATGCGTTTGGTTACTGCGCAATTTATATAAACAGCTGACAAACAAAATTCCTCTATAGTTTTTTATCTTTTTTTTAAACTTTTTTTTACCAATAACATTTAAAAATGCAACTTCACCTAACATTTGTTTGATATGCATAACATTTCTTATGATTTAGTTTGCTGTGTTAGGCTCACCATATGCTCACCTAAATGCTCATGCTCTATTGCAAAATTAGTCTGCAAACTCTCAAGTAATCCCTCAACATCTCCGGCTTTAAATACACCCGCTACTTTTATGTTGGCAAGCTCAGCGCTCGACAGCTCAAATCGTGTAGAGGTGTAACGGCTCACTTCATTTAAGGCATCGCTTAAATGCTCACCATTAAAAATTAACATACCGTTCTGCCACGCTAAATCACGTTGTACGTCGTCCACAGAAAGTTGGGTAATAGGCTTGGTAATGCTTTGTTCAATAATTGCTTTTTCGCCTGAGATAACAATATTAGCATTGATATTTCGGACTTTTTTAGCGTTATTATCAGCCAGTTGGTAGTCTTTAAAATCATCGGCACTAACTGCAACACTAGGGTCTGTGATCATCACTTTGCCTTCGGTTACAACAAGCTCTAAATCAGACGAGGTATTTCGCTGTACATTAAATACAGTACCCAGTGCCGTAAAGCTTTTATCGCCAGCCATCACACTAAAGGGTCGAGCTGGATCTTTTGCTACATTAAAACGCCCTTCTCCCTTACTCAGTAATAGCTGACGTCGCCCTTTGCTATAAGCTACCTCGAGTAAACTATTGGTGTTTAATTGCACAATTGTGCCATCAGGTAAAACGTACGTGGCTTGTTCACCTACTTTGGTTGTATAAATTTTGGTGTAATTTATTTTGGCCTGCTCTGCGTTGTAGCCGTTTTCAAGACTAATTAATAAATAACTGCACACCATTAATGCCGCAAATAAGCTTGCGGCAATGGCACTAGAAAACGCCCACTTCTTTTTCTGCGGTTTTGTATTTCTATGTGGAAACAAACTACTCAGTTCGTTTAATACGGCCAGTTCATCCCACAGCTGGGCCAGTTCGTATACAGCGTCTTGATGGGCGGTGCTTTGCATCATCCACAGCTTAAACTGCTCTTTTTCATTTTTATTTAAGCCTCTGTCAATGGCGCTTATCCATTCACATGCTTTTTCTAAAATTAAATCTTTTGAGGTAAATTGGTGAACGTTGCTCATTTAGCCACCCTCTCAATTGGCAGCGCCGAATTACGAGCTGAATTACTTGCCACAGATTGGTTATAAGTTTGTTCATGTTCTTTCATGTATAACATGGTTTGTAATAACCCTTTGGCTATGTGTTTTTCTACGGTGCTTTCACTTAGTTGCATGTGCTGGGCAATTTCTTTTTGGCTCATACCGTACACTTTTTTAAATATAAAACATTTACGGATAGAAGAATTTAATTGATCCGTTGCTCTACAAAAAAGTAAAAAACGCTCTTTTGAGGTGTATTCATCCTCAAGTTGTGAGGATTTTAGCAGCGGAGGTAATTCTGCATCGTGCTCTAACGAGTCACTAAATTTATTGTCCCATTTGGCTATATGATTAAGTGCTAAGTGCTTTGCAGTTTTGAGCATGTAGCTGCGTCTAAACTGAATATCTTGTTTTAAATCAGCTTCGTAGCTTTTAATAAAAGTTTCTTGCACAATGTCATCTACGTCATCGGGCTGTACAATACGCGACACAAAGCGTTTTAATTGCTTAGTGATATCAACAAACGTTGATGTCATATTTACTTTGGTAGTCATCCTTAACATAGGCCTATTGTTGTTTTTATTACCGATAGATTACGAGTTTTTAGCATAAAAACAAGCGTAAATGTTAATTTGCCGTTGTTTAGGTAGGATTTGAGTAAACAGGAGATCAAATGAGTAAATTATTAGATTACATAAGGCTCAGTTTTTTTGCGGCAGGTTTACTATTAGGGGTACAAATACCTGCCTTTGTGAGTGATTACGGCCATGCTTTACAGGCGCATTTTGTTGAGGCTAATAACGCATTAGCGCCGTTTAGAAAAGATGCTCAAAACTACTTTAATAACGATTTAAACAAGCTAATTGCCCACTATGAAAATATTGGAGACGATGTAGTCGGTAAAGGGGCTATTCATATCAAAACCCTCAATGATCGACAACAATCCCTACAGGCGGCAGTTAATAACTTTAACCAATCACCCTATTTATATACCTTAACCAGTGGTTTTAGCAGCATTAAAAAGCAAGTATGGCAACGCTTTGAAGGGCAAATAGTGTTAAAAAAAGACTCTATAATAGCAGCGCTTGCAAGCGCCATAATAATTGCTATTTTTGCTGAGTTCTTTGGCTTTATAACTTTGTTTATTATTAAGCGAGGATATTCTCGCTTATTCATAGCTGGTAAATAAAGACTTCATGAACTCGTAAAACACCTCTGTTTTACGGGTGGTTAAGCTATTTTGAGGGCGTAAAAACCACACTGGAGCGTCACTTTGTGCCATTGCATTGGGCATAACCTCTACTAAATTTCCGGCACGTAGCTCATCATTAATGGCTATTTTGGATTTAATGGCTATGCCATGTCCCGCAAGCGCTGCCTGCGTCATATTATCGGAATTAGAAATAGTAAAGCGTGTTTTGGCATTAAAGGTGTGTATTTTATTGTTTTTATCATACAGTTTTAACTGCCTTTGCCAGGGTAAGCACACCCAATAGTGCTCAGCTAATTCGCTTAATGTATGGGGCATACCATGCTTTTTTATATAACTTGGCGCGGCACACAAAATACGCGAGTTATTGACAATCTTACGTGAAAGCAGGCCAGAATCGGTTAACTGCCCTACTCTAATTGCCACGTCTTGCGCATCATCAACCACGTTGACAAAATGATCTGTAATTAAAAAATCGAGCTTAAGTGCTGGGTATTTTGTTTCAAACTCGGTCAATTTAGGCATAACATACTTTGAAAAAACCCACGGTGGCATAGTCACACGCAATAACCCACTCACCGACGAGCTTCGTGCGCCAATGCTATGCTCTGCATCATGTAGGGCTTCTATAATAGCGCCTACGCGATGATAAAATAGCTCACCCGCAGGTGATAACCTTACCCGGCGACTGTCTCTGAACACTAATACGGTTGAGAGCTCGCGCTCTAACTTGCTTAATCTGTGGCTCACAGTTGCTGGTGACAAGCGTTGCTCACGTGCTGCTGCCAGCACCCCTTTATTTTCTACCACAGCAATAAATGTTTCTAGGTCAGTTAAATTATACATACGTAGGCTAAGCAGTTTTTAATGTTTAATATTTTCAAATGAAGCTTTCAGTTTTGCAATATATATTTAAATTAATAGAACATTCATAATCTTCCTAAAGCTATTTTCGAGATTTAACCATGAGTTTGAAAAAACAGATTGATGCATATAACGTTCAAAAAGAAGCGAAGCTACCTAGCGATGTATTAGCTCTAATGGAGCAAACAACGAATGAGCTCATTGCTCAACATATAAAAAATAAGGCACTGCAAGTAGGCGCTAAAGTAAGTAACTTTAGCTTACAAAATCACAACGACGAGCATGTTGAATTAGCTGATTTATTAAATAAAGGCCCGGTAATAATTAGCTTTTACCGTGGTAACTGGTGCCCATATTGTAATTTAGAACTCAAAGCACTTAATGATTACCTACCCCAATTTAAAACGCACAGTGCGCAGTTAATTGCTATATCTCCTCAATTGCCAGATGAAACGTTAACTACCGCGCAAAAAAATGACCTCGAATTTAACGTACTTTCAGATATTAATAATAAGGTAGCTGAGCAATTTGGTTTGCTGTTTACATTAGATGAGCGCATTCAAGCACTCTATAGCCAATTTGGCATTGATTTTGAAAAATACTACGGCGACAAAAGCTATAAGTTACCCTTGCCCGCCACATACGTAATTAACAAAAGAGGCATAATCACTTATGCCTTTTTAAACGAAGACTATACCCTACGTGCAGAGCCTATTGATGTGATGGCCGCCCTTGAATCGGAGCAATACTAATGTCTATTTTAAAATCGTTAAAAACCCTTACTCTATCGTTACTCGTTGGTACTAGCTTAGCCTCTGGTAGCGCTATAGCTGAGGAGCCACAATCGCAAGTAAAGCCTAAAGTGCTTATTTTTGATGTAAATGAAACACTCCTTGATTTAACCTCAATGCGCACCTCTATTGGTAAAGCGCTTGGCGGGCGTGAAGATTTATTACCGCTTTGGTTTTCTACCATGTTGCATCACTCACTGGTTGATACAGTAAGTGGCAGTTATCACGACTTTGGGCAAATTGGCGTTGCGTCGCTGCGCATGGTTGCTAAAAATAACAATATAGCCATTACAAATGAACAAGCTAAAACAGCCATTGTTACTCCGCTTTTAACCCTACCGCCTCACAAAGATGTGAAAGAAGGACTGGCAAAACTCAAAGCTCAGGGCTATAAGTTAGTAAGTCTGACAAATTCATCAAACAAAGGTGTTAAAGCCCAGTTTGAGAGCGCTGGATTAATGTCGTTCTTTGATGAGCGCTACAGCATTGAAGATATTAAAATTTATAAACCAGACTTACGTGCCTATGAGTGGGTGTTGACTAAATTAAATGTAAAAGCAAATGAGGCAATGATGGTAGCAGCGCACGGTTGGGATGTAGCAGGTGCGAAAGAAGCCGGCTTACAAACAACCTTTATCGCCCGCCCAGGTAAAACACTTTACCCACTGGCTAAAAAACCAGACCATGTTGTGAAAGATTTACATGAATTAGCCGCTCTACTTAAATAAGCACTCCCAGCGCTAATTAATCAATACCCAAGCGGCTGATGTTAGGATGACATTGGCCGCTTTTTTATTACTAAAAACCACGTATAAACAAAGTATTTAACGTTTTTATCTGCTAGCAATTTACTCCCCACAACGCTACTATTTAATGAATACGCAGTGGAGATAATTATGAACAGTCAAAGATTAAGCGAATTTGAAGAGTACTTTCAAATAAATGAAAGCATTCGGGTAAACTTATTTGCTGTAGAAAACCAGGCAGTCCCGCAATCTCAACTCGCACTTGAAGACGACATACCTCCTCTATTTAAGCTAGCTAACGAAGTTAGTGAGCTTGAACAGGCCTCATTAAGACCTCTAAGAAACTTAGGCGATTTAGCACAAGACCTGGCGTCTTTTTTACAGGCTCAGTCGCGTAAAATTGATTTAATAATGAGTCACATTTTAGCTTCAGAGCAAGCCCAAGATAATGCTATTCAGTGTGATAGCTACGGCGGAGGCGGCATTCGTTTTACCTCTACTGATGTATACGCAATAGGCCAAGCTTTTAGAACAAAGCTATTTTTGCACCACGAAGCCTCAGCCGTTTACTGCTATACAGAAGTGGTGGCCGTTGAAAAACAAGACAGCGAACACTACCAATACACATTACTGTTTACTGCAATAAGAACCACAGACCAAGAGTTAGTTGTAAGAGCCAGCTTACATGCACAAACACGCCAGCTAAAAAAGCGCCAAGAACTCGAGCAAATTGACGATGATTCAAGCAGCGATAAATAGCTGACATATGCATGTAAAATGCTAAACTAGCGCCACCGTAATTTGTATAAAAACTTCATGAACTTTAGACTTTTACCTGAATGGGCTGAGCAAGACGCCATTATGCTTACCTGGCCCCATGCACAGACCGACTGGGCTGATACGCTTGAACGCGTGGAGCCTGTATATGTTGAGCTTGCAACGCATATCACAGCCGTGCAGCAGCTTGTTATAGTTGCCCATAACGCGGCACTTAAAAGCCACATTACTGCCTTGCTAAAAAAAGCGAATATAGACTTAGGCCAAGTGCACTTTGTTGTTACACCAACAAACGATACGTGGGCGCGTGATCACGGCCCTATTACCTGCGCAAATATAAACGACCCTCGCCAACTTAAAATTTACGACTTTATCTTTAATGGCTGGGGTAATAAGTTCGAAAGTGCCCTCGATAATAAAATTAACGCCGTACTGGTAAACAAGCTAGGCAATAAAGCAAATCAATACCAAGCCCTTGATGTAGTACTTGAAGGCGGCGGTATTGAAATCAACGAACACGGTGTACTGCTTACAACCAGCGAATGTTTACTGAACAAAAACCGCAACCCAGATTTATCACCAGGCGATATTGAGTCAATTTTAAAAACGCATTTAGGCGCAACTGACTTTTTATGGGTAGATCATGGCTATCTAGCCGGTGATGATACCGACAGCCACATTGACACACTGGTACGCTTTGCGCCAAATAATACCCTTGTGTATGTTAAGTGCGATGCGAAAGAAGATGAGCACTTTAATGCTTTAGATGCGATGGAAAAACAGCTACTAAGCTTTAAAACACAAAATAATACCCCATATACATTAATTGATTTGCCATGGCCAAAACCGGTGTTTGATGATGACAACACCCGATTACCGGCAACATACGCAAATTACTTGATTATCAATAATACGGTTTTAGTTCCTACGTATAACGATGACTATGACGCACTGGCACTCGCGCAAGTTCAAAAAGCGTACCCAACGCACACTATTATTGGCGTTAATTGCCTACCTATTATTGAACAATTTGGTAGCTTACATTGCATTACCATGCAATTACCTCGTGGATTTTTAGCTGGAGCAACACAATGACAAGCCCTGCAAAATTAACCGTTGCCCTAGTGCAACAAACTAACAGTGATAATGCCGAGCAAAATATCGCTAAGTCGATTGCTGGCATTCGTGATGCTGCTAAGCAAGGCGCACAGCTTGTGGTTTTACAAGAGCTACATCGTAGTCTGTACTTTTGCCAAACAGAAGATGTGGATGTATTTGACCTAGCCGAAACAATTCCGGGCCCAAGCTCAAATACATTGGGTGAGCTTGCCAAGGAGCTTGGTATTGTTATTGTGGCTTCACTGTTTGAAAAGCGCGCCACTGGGCTGTATCACAATACCGCTGTGGTACTTGAAAAAGACGGCAGCATTGCGGGTAAATACCGTAAAATGCACATTCCTGATGATCCTGGCTTTTACGAAAAATTTTACTTTACCCCAGGCGATCTAGGCTTTGAGCCAATTCAAACCTCAGTAGGTAAATTAGGCGTATTAGTGTGCTGGGATCAATGGTTCCCTGAGGCGGCGCGTTTAATGGCTATGGCTGGCGCGGAGGTATTAATTTACCCAACCGCAATTGGCTGGGATCCCCGTGATGAAAGCGATGAACAAACGCGCCAAAAAGACGCGTGGGTTATAAGCCAGCGTGCGCATGCGGTTGCCAACGGCGTACCTGTTATCAGCTGTAACCGTGTAGGCCATGAAAACGACCCTAGCGGACAAAGCGAAGGTATACAATTTTGGGGTAACTCGTTTATTGCAGGCCCTCAAGGCGAAATGCTCTCAGAGGCAAACAATACTGATGAGCAAATTTTAGTAGTAGAACTTGATCAAAAAGCCTCGGAAAACGTAAGACGTATATGGCCGTATTTACGCGACCGCAGAATTGATCACTATCAAGACTTAACAAAAATTTACCGAGACTAAATAACTGCATGGCGTTTGTGAGCAAGCGCCAGCTAAAAAATGGAGCACTAAATGGCGTTTGAGCAATGGGCAGCCTTGCCGTGGGTAAAATCTCAAAAAGATAAAATTCAATGGGGGCAGCTAACTGGTAGTGCATTAAGTATAGCCATTGCAGAAGGTGTAAAACAGCAAAACGATTTAGTGCTTATAGTTACACCAGATACGCCAAGCGCATTGCGACTTGAAACAGAGCTCGAATACCTATTGCCAGACAACCCAGTAATGGTATTTCCTGATTGGGAAACCTTACCTTATGACCACTTTTCTCCGCACCAAGATATTATTTCAGCACGCTTAGCCACGTTAAACACATTAAAAAACGAGCAGCAAAGCGTACTGATAGTGCCTGTGTCTACCTTAATGTTACGCACTGCGCCCGCGTCGTTTATTTATGGCTCGACCCTTAATTTTAAAGTAGGCGATAAGCTCGACACCCATCACCTGCGCAGTAATTTAGAACAAGCAGGGTATTTAAATGTACAGCAGGTAATGGAACACGGTGAATACGCAATACGTGGCTCCATTGTTGATTTGTACCCGATGGGCAGTGTCCATCCTTTTAGACTCGACTTTTTTGATGATGAAATAGACTCAATTCGTTTATTTGATGTGGAAACTCAGCGCTCAGATGAAAAGGTAGATAAAATTGAGTTATTGCCTGCGCATGAATTTCCAACCAACGAGTCAGATGTTGAGCGTTTTAGAATAAATTATCGCGATAAATTTGGTGCCAGCTCAGAGCAAGACTCTGTTTATATGCAAGTAAGCAAAGGTACGTGGCCTGCCGGCATTGAATACTACATGCCGTTGTTTTTTGAAAAGCTTGCAACCATTTTTGATTACTTGCCAAACACCACCACGGTTATGCAACTTGGTGATTTAGAACACGCCGCAGAGACCTTTTGGCACGATGTAAACGTGCGCTATGAAAACCGTAAAGTCGATCCCCTACGTCCACTGCTTGCGCCCAGCGAGTTATATCAGCCTATTAATGAGTTGTTTTCTAATTTAGGTGAGTTTGCGCGAATACGCTTATCGCAAGCTAAGTTGCCTACTAAAGCGGGCAACAAAAACTTAAATGTAAGCGAGCTGCCAGCGGTAAGAATCGATCACAAACAACACGAACCCTATGGCGCATTTATAGAATATGTTGCAGCGCAAAAAAAGAAAAAAAGCCGCATATTACTCAGTGTTGAATCTGATGGCCGACGCGAATCATTATTAAGTGTGCTCAAACCAAGCGGCTTAAAATTTAAAGAGTTTGAAAATTTAACTCAGTTTACCCAAAGCCAAAGTGATGTAGGGCTAATTGTAAGCCCGCTTGAACAAAGTGTAGTACTTGGCAGTAAGCCGAGTCTGTCGATAATTACTGAACAAGAACTGCTTGGTATTAAAGTATCGCAGCGCAGGCGCCGTAAACATAAATACGAAGCAAGCCAAGATGCGCTCATACGTAACTTAGCCGAGCTTAAAGAAGGCCAGCCAATTGTTCACCTCGATCACGGCGTGGGCCGCTATCAAGGCCTGCAAACAATTGACGCCGCCGGTGTAATCACTGAGTTTGTTACCATCACCTATGCTGGTGAGGCAAAGCTATATGTGCCGGTATCGGCATTGCACATGCTTAGCCGTTATTCTGGCGGTGAAGAAGCAAGCGCCCCACTGCATAAACTGGGCTCAGATGCGTGGGAAAAAGCTAAAAAACGCGCTGCTGAAAAAGTACGTGACGTAGCCGCAGAGCTATTAGATATTTACGCACAGCGCCAAGCAAAGCCTGGTAATAAATTTGCACTTGATAGCCAAAGCTACCGCCAATTTAGCGACAGCTTCCCGTTTGAAGAAACGGACGATCAACGTAACGCAATCGAAGCCATGCTTGGCGATATGCAATCTAAGCTCGCTATGGACCGTTTAGTTTGTGGCGATGTAGGCTTTGGTAAAACAGAAGTGGCTATGCGCGCCGCATTTGTAGCGGTTAACGATAATAAACAAGTAGCCGTGTTAGTACCTACAACCCTGCTTGCTCAGCAACACTATGAAAACTTTAAAGACCGCTTTGCCGATTTTCCTATCGAGGTGGGTGTACTTTCGCGTTTTAATTCAACTAAAGAGCAAAAAGACACGCTCGAAAAAATGGCCGACGGTAAGCTCGATATCGTAATTGGTACCCATAAACTCATACAGCAAGATATTAAGTTTAACGACTTAGGTTTACTGATTGTTGATGAAGAACATCGCTTTGGCGTGCGCCAAAAAGAAAAAATAAAATCATTGCGCGCTGATGTAGATATTTTAACGCTTACCGCCACGCCTATTCCGCGTACGTTAAACATGGCAATGAGCGGCATGCGTGATTTATCTATTATTGCCACCCCACCGGCTAAGCGTTTAGCGGTTAAAACCTTTGTACGCCAACGCGACAGCGACTTAATACGCGAAGCCATTCTGCGTGAAATTAAACGCGGCGGCCAAGTGTACTTTTTACATAACAATGTAGAAACCATTGAGCGCGTATCGCAAGAAATTAGCGAATGGGTGCCAGAGGCCAGTGTTACCTCTGCGCACGGGCAAATGCGCGAGCAAGAGCTTGAGCAAATAATGACTGACTTTTACCATCAAAAATATAATGTACTGGTATGTACCACCATTATCGAAACCGGTATTGATGTGCCTACTGCTAATACTATTATTATGGACAGAGCCGATAAACTTGGTCTTGCACAGTTACACCAATTACGCGGGCGTGTTGGGCGAAGCCACCACCAAGCGTATGCTTATTTATTAACCGGCGATGCTAAAGCACTTTCTAAAGATGCCACCAAACGCTTACAAGCAATTGAGTCGTTGGAAGATTTAGGCGCAGGTTTTGCCCTTGCGACCCATGATTTAGAAATACGGGGTGCGGGTGAGCTATTAGGCGATGATCAATCAGGGCAAATGCAAACCATTGGCTTTAGCTTGTATATGGAAATGCTAGAGCAAGCGGTTAATGCCCTTAAAAATGGTAAAGAGCCAACGCTTGAAAACCTGCTGCAGCAACAAACAGACGTTGATTTAAAACTCCCTGCTTTATTACCTGATGATTACATACATGATGTTAATGCCCGTTTAGGTATGTACAAGCGTATAGCAAGTTGTGCTAACCTTGCCGATATGGACGAATTACAAGTAGAGCTAATAGACCGATTTGGTTTATTACCTGATGCCACTAAAAACCTATTCAGTTTGCAGCAACTAAAAATGCGTGCCAGCGATTTAGGCATTACAAAAATAGAGGCAAACCCTAAAGGAGGCTACTTTGAGTTTAGCCAAAATACCAAGGTTAATCCTAGCTTCATCATAGGCTTGATACAAAGTGCACCCCATGTGTACAAAATGGATGGCGCAAACAAATTGCGCTTTGCAATTAATGAGGTAAACCCTCGTGAACGCTTAAAAATGGTCACTGCAATGATTGCAGATTTCGAAAAAAAGGTTAGCCATTAATGTTGCTAAAAAAATCGCTTATCGTGTTATGTTGCTTATTTAGCAGCACCGCAATTGCTGAACGTTGGTTTGAAGTAGAAGTGCTGATATTTAAACAGCGCCCTGCACCCTATTTACAAGAAGACTTTAGCTTAAAACACGAAGCCATTAAGGCTAAAAATACCTTAGAGTTACTCACTCCTTTATACACAGAGCAAGCAATGCAAGCGTGTATAGATGGCGATAGTCGTTTTCAAAAACGCACCTTTACCGATTCTTTAGTTAATGCCAACCCACAATCGGGTGTGTGTGATAACAGTATCGACTTTATGCAAAGTTACGACGAGTTACCCGTTACGCCATTGGCACCACCGCAAGACACAATGGATGAGCCCTACCTATTGGCACCCGAGCAATTACAATTTAACGCTCAACGCCGAGAGCTTGACCGCAAAGGTTTAGCCCCGCTACTACATACCGGCTGGCGCTTTGAAGGGGCAAGTAAATCGCGTGCGCCAAGCGTACATTTAATTTCTGGGGAGCATATAAAGCGCGATGTTAACACCACGCCAAATTATGCAAACCCCGACTTTATTAGCCTTGTTCAAAGTAAACCACAGCTGTTTGATACCTCTGATCAACCCCTAAGCTATTGGGAGTTAGATGGTTTATTTAAAATACATTTACGCCACTACCTGTACATAACGGCAGAGTTTGACGTAAACGAAAAACTACCTAATGGGGATATTGAATCAGCCCGCTTTTCACAATTTAAACGTGTGATTAGTGGTGAAATCCATTACTTTGACCATCCTCGTATGGGCATGATTGTACAAATACGAAAGTATAAACACTAAATCAATAGGACATAACAATGAAAAAATTCCTGATCATCGCAGCAACGCTAAGCCTGGCAGCTTGTTCAAAAGTAAGCCTAGAAAACTACGAAAAAATTGAAGTTGGCATGGATAGAGCCGAGGTAGAAGCGATTTTAGGCTCTGCTGATAACTGCGTAGAAAAAACACTGCATACTAACTGTGTTTGGGGTGATGAGTCTAAAAACATCGAAATCACACTTGTTTCAGACAAAGTAACGATTTATTCAAAGCATGGTATTACAAAATAACACTGCGCTTTATTAGCTTAGTTTACATAACTCTAAGGGATAGCCGTGCTATCCCTTTTTATTTTTTAGAGTAAATAAGTTCAATATTAACTATTTTACTGCGATTAAGCGTGATTTTGTAACGTTGATATAAGGTTCTTTCCTCGTCTTTTAATACCATCACCAAATTTAACTGGTATCGTCTTTCAACCGCTTGCTTTGATATTTTATTGCCATCTAAATGATACAGCTTGCCCTCGCCGCGTTTTAAATACCGTGCAAAAGGTGCCAAATTAAAACGCATACTTTGCTGTAGCGTGTCGTAGCCAGGTAAAAATTCTTTTGCCGAAACACGTGTTTCACTAGCAAAATGAAGCCACTGCGCGGCTAATTTGTTTTGCTGACGCCGTTTTGAAAATATTGTTTTTACTTCGCTGGGGATTTTTTTAAAACGCATGTATTCAAGCCAAACAAACTGGCTTGCCACCCGGTCTTTAGTGATGCTGTTTTTAAATACAAAACGCCATTTGGGTCGCCCCCGCACAATAGCACGCCAAATTACCCGCGTAATGTCTTCTTTAAATATTTCACGTAGCCCGTAAATAACCCCTAATATTAAAATAAGCGTGGCGGTAACCTCGGTAAAGGTTGAACGTGCATTGAGTATAACCACCATCACAAATGCCATAATAACCGCTGTTACCGTGCCTTTTACTAAACGCTTTAAGTAACTATTTAAATAACGCGTATTGCGATGCAAAATAACGCCGTGCTCTATAAGGCGCTGCAGTAGACGCATTTTATTCGTGATTCGGTTCCCATCTTGCAACGTGGTTTCTGAATTGTAATTTTGCTCAAACCGGTATGTATTTTCGTTTTTACAAAATTGCAGTAAGTCGTTGCGCTCTTTAGCAAAGTCACTACTGCGTGGGCCTTCATCTAGTAGTTTTAAAAACGACTGCTCAACATGCCAACTTAAATAGTTATCCGCATTGGTGTAAAACGGCACCAGCTTTTCATCATCAGGGGTATACCTGCGCAGCTTTTTTAGCAGCCCTTCACTTTGTTCAAACAGCTCTTGTGCGCGGGCGTAAAAAGCCTCTACCTCTTGAATTTTTAACGCATCTTTAATATCAGCATCGAGCGCTAAACGAACCTGATAGCAGTACAAATTAAGGTTTTGACGGTAATCTTGCTGCTCACCTTTGTTTTTACTAACAAAGCGGCTACGCACTAAAGGTAAGTGTATGTTTTTAGCGTTATAAGCTAAGTGCGATTTAAAGTGGTTATTAAAATAAGACTCTTCACTGAGGGTTTGCGCGTTGATACCCATTTCGTTGGGAATAGAAAAGTACAAGTCGATACGTTGCTCAGAGCGAGGGGTTAGCTCTGGTTCTATGACAAAAGATAAATTTTCGTCTTGTTTTAACAATCAGTTCTCCTTCTAATAATGTATTTAAGTGTACTTGTCTCCTTAGTTTTGTTCAATAAAAAAGGCCCAGTAAACACTGAGCCTTAATACGATTAATGTGCTAATTAAAACTTATAGTTTACACTAGCAAACACACGAGAACCCACTACATCGTAAATTTCTGGGACAGTACCCATATCATTACCACCTAGCACTTCTTCTGGTTCTTTATCAAAGATATTGTTCATACCACCGGTAACACGAAGTGCATCATTGATGTTATAGCTCATCGAGATATCATGGTATATAACGTTATCAGTGCTAAACGACTCACCGTAGTAATCACCATCCATTCCACGAATAAAGCGTGCATTATAAAGAACATTAAATGCATCGGTAATATCATAGCTTACAGAAAGGTTAGACTTTATCTTAGAGTAGCCACCAACATTACCATCAATAGTGCCTGTGTAGTCAATATCATCTTGCTCAAATTCGATAAGGTACGTCGTATCTAAGTTAATACGGTAATTATCGGCTGAGTAGCTAATATTCCAGTCAACACCTGACGTCTCTTGTGCGCCTACATTTGTAAGTGCAGAGCTTAAGTCTGATAAATCGCCCGATGATGTAATATTTACTGAAGCACAAGACTCTGCATCACCTGCAAAACAGTTGTTCATTTCATTTTGAACATCAAGACGGGTAATAGCATTAGTAATATCAAACTTCCAGTAATCTAGAGTCGTTGATAAACCATCTGTTATTTCCCATACAGTACCAAACGTAAATGAGCGGCTCTCTTCTGCCTGTAGATCTGGATCACTTGTGTAGTTAACCAAAATCTGAGCATCTTGCTCATTGCCCCATGGATCTGCAAGGTAATCATATGATCCTGAGTTACCACCAAATAACTCGGCTACATTTGGAGCTCTGAAGCCTGTTGCAAGTACTGAGCGCACCATGAACGTATCAGTAACATTCCATGTAGCACCCAATTTCCACGTTGTTTCGCCACCAAAGGTAGAGTAATTATCATAACGAGCTGCACCTTCTAAGGTTACACTCTCTAAAACAGGAACAGACGTCTCAAAGTACACTGACTGTACAGAGTAATCACCTTCTGTTGGGTCTTGTTGAGCTGCTGTACTCTCACCTAGCTGTGTAATTAAATCAGGCGTATAAAAACCACTTTCATAACGATTTTCAACACCGATTGCATAGCCTATATCATTTTCAGTTACGTTGCTGTATCCAGCTGAAAGGATAAACTGCTCATTTCCGCCCTCATTTTGCTCAGTATAAATAGAGTCATTTGCAGTCAAGAAACTACGCTCTAATGAGTCACCACTGAACCATAAAGCTTGATTAGCGTAGATACTTTCTTCAACACGACTTGCATTTATAGAGTTTTGAACCGTATCTTTAGAATCATTTCGACCATATGTTGCACTGATATCCCAGCTTGCATCGTTGTCTAAAGTACCTTGTAAAGCTACAGAAGCACGGTAAGTATCTGTTTCTTGCTCATAAATACGAGGACCAGCATCAACCATTCTACGTCTGTATTCTAACGTATCAGCTAAAGCACCATCTTCAACAAATGCAGAAGTATATTCAGTATCTAAATTTGCGGTTTGAAGATCTACACTTGCAGGCTGTGGTGCTAATTGCTGTGAAGATTCACGACGTGTATACATTAAATCTACATTTAATGTAGTGTCAGAGTCTAGCTCCGTATCATAGCTTGTAAAAACACTGTATAAATCATTAGGTGTTTGTGCATAACTAGACGTAGTGTAATCATATGATGTTGTTCTATCCTCAAAAACACCATTTCCTTCGTAAGTTTTTCCACCTAAAGTCCCTTCAGGGATAAAAGAAGATTGACCAGGCTCAACAAAGCTTCTATCAGATTGAATTACTTCGCCGCGGCTTGAAAACTGAGCGCCAACTACTAGGTTTCCATCGGCTACCTGCACTCCATGCAATAAGCTAAAGCCATAATTATTGCCATCTGCTTTGGTAGTTCTGCTACCTTCAACATTAAGCTCAGTACCTTCAAAATCTTTCTTTGTAATGATGTTTACAACACCAGCAATAGCATCCGAGCCATAAACCGCTGATGCTCCATCTTTTAAGATTTCGATTGATTTTATCATTGCTACTGGAATGGTGTTTAAATCAACAGAAGAGTCAGCACCAGTACCCGATGAAACCATACGGCGGCCATTTAGAAGTACTAGTGTACGTTGGGCACCCATACCACGTAAATTTACCGTAGCAGAACCACCTGAGCCGTTATTACTTGATCCACCTAAGCTCATACCAGCAGCTGATGGCTGGTTTGAAAGCACATCAGCAACTGATGTGTAACCGCTTTTAGCAATAAAATCATCACCGATGATCGTGATTGGGCTAGCCGTTTCCATGTCCGTACGGTTAATGCGAGAACCTGTTACTTGAATTTTTTCAATCGCGTTTGCGCCATCTTCGGCCGCTACTACTTGCATACTTGAGAACATTGGGATTGCTGCGATTACAGCTAAACCAAGAGTTGATTTTTTCATGAATAAACCCTACTTGTTGGAAATTTACCTTGATTGGTAATGCTCACTTTTTATAAGAATTGTGAGTCAGGGGGGCAACTTAGGCTCAGTTAACTGAACAAAAACTTAATGGCAGGCGAATGTATATACAACAGCAAAAAAGAACAACCATAAAAGGTACAAAGGTTATTGGTTGTTTCAGTGTTAATTAAAAAAAACAGTTTACAACCAATAACTTAATCAACTTGCCAACCAATAAAAACACACCTGAAATCAAAGTTATTCAGATTGTAATTAAATGTAACCACCCTATAAATATCCCCTTTTTAGAAAAATTAACATATTAATCACAGCGCATTAGTAAAACCGTAAAGGTGTAATAAATTTACTAACTATAAATATGCAAATTTACTGATTAAATAGTCTGATTAAGCTATTTGTTTGGCTTTTTTGGGTCATATTTTTGTTCAGCGAGGCTTCAACGTTTGATTGGAACAAGCGTAATTGTTTAAATGAGTGAGATTTATGAAAGGCTAGGGAGATGGTTTTCGCTTTTCAGGTACAATTACACAACATAAAACAGGTTATGTAACTAAGTAAGCCCTAAAAGCACGTTATTTAATAGGGTATTTCATTACTTGCTATGCTTTAAAATAAAAGTGTAAAAATAATGCCTATTTAATACGTTACGTAAAAATTATAAAAATGGGTGATTGACTCGCCAGTTTGAATGTTGCTTAAATTAAGCACAAGTTGCCACAACATATTTTGCTCTGAGCATATCCCCACCATAGTGTCACTTTTATAAATAGTTGCTTCTTTAGTGAACTTTTGCGGAATAAAACCCATATACATAGTTATACTTTCAAGCTTAGCGTTATCTATTTTTAGGTGGGCGGGTAGATCAAGGTAAATACTAAAGGGGGTTTCGGGGGTAATGTTTTTATCACTTAACCATACTTTAACACCGGTCTTGTAAATACAGTGCTGATTTGGGTCGCAATTTGTTTTTAACAGCGCTTTTTGATCTTTTTGGTTGGCATTGTCACAGCCTGTTAATACAAAAAACAGCATAAAAAACAAAGTAAATTTATATATATGCATAACAAACCCGCGCTAAATAAAAACAAATCTTAATTAGCATGCTTTGAAATAACAATAGCCAGTGTGATGTTTGGTTAATATAGGTACAATCTGTATCAAAAAATAAACAACAAACTCACAAACTTTGATTGATGTCATAATTTTATGTAATTGACCTATCTTTTTTAGGCCAAAAAATTTATCATTTCACCCGCAAAAAATAAGGGTTTCTCGAGTTTGTTTTCTGAAGCATTCAGGCTTTGAACGTTTTAGGTAATACGCTTGAGGAAAATAGTAGGCCCCACTTTAAACGGTGGGTAATTCATTTCTAAACGCATTTATTGCAGCGGAAGCCAGAAAATGAGCCAAACAGTAGCATCACAAACTGAGTATAACTATAAAGTTGTACGCCAATTCGCTATTATGACAGTGATTTGGGGCATCGTTGGCATGAGTATTGGGGTTCTGATTGCTGCCCAATTAGCTTGGCCAGCACTTAACTTTGATACACCATGGTTAACATACTCTCGACTACGTCCGTTACATACGAACGCAGTAATTTTCGCATTTGGTACCAGTGCACTTTTCGCGACGTCTTATTATGTCGTTCAACGTACTTGTCAAACGCGCCTTTTCTCAGACAAACTCGCCGCTTTCTCTTTTTGGGGTTGGCAGCTTGTTATTGTATTAGCCGTAATAACACTCCCATTGGGTATTACTAGCTCTAAAGAATATGCAGAGCTTGAGTGGCCAATTGATATTTTAATCGCGGTAGTATGGATAGTTTACGCAGTTGTATTTTTTGGTACGCTGATCAAACGTAAAGTATCGCACATTTACGTTGCAAACTGGTTTTACGCTGGCTTTATTATTACTGTTGCAGTGCTTCACATTGTAAACAGCATGGCAGTGCCTGTGTCGCTAACTAAATCATACTCAATCTACGCGGGTGCTGTAGATGCTATGGTTCAGTGGTGGTACGGTCATAACGCTGTAGGTTTCCTACTAACAGCTGGTTTCTTAGGTATGATGTACTACTTTGTACCAAAGCAAGCAGGTCGCCCTGTTTACTCTTACCGTTTATCGGTTGTTCACTTTTGGGCACTTATTTCTCTTTACATTTGGGCTGGTCCTCACCACCTTCACTACACAGCGCTTCCTGATTGGACGCAAAGTTTAGGTATGGTTATGTCTATTATCTTATTCGTTCCATCTTGGGGTGGTATGATTAACGGTATTATGACGCTTTCTGGCGCATGGCATAAGCTTCGCACCGACCCAGTACTGCGTTTCTTAGTTGTTTCATTGTCTTTTTACGGTATGTCTACGTTTGAAGGCCCAATGATGGCAATTAAATCTGTAAATGCATTATCTCACTACACAGATTGGACTATTGGCCACGTACACTCAGGTGCACTTGGTTGGGTTGCAATGATTTCAATTGGTGCTATCTACCACCTTATTCCTGCGCTATTCGCACAAGGTCGTATGTACAGCGTTAAATTGGTTAACACCCACTTCTGGTTACACACTGTAGGTGTTGTACTTTACATTGTTGCAATGTGGATCTCAGGTGTTATGCAAGGCCTAATGTGGCGTGCAGTTAACTCTGACGGTACACTAATGTATAGCTTTGTTCAGTCTTTAGAAGCATCACACCCATTCTATATTATGCGCTTTGTAGGCGGTGTATTCATCGTTACAGGTATGTTAGTTATGGCTTACAACGTTCTGCGTACAATTTCAGCTGAGAAAGAATCTCTGAAGTTAGACGCGCAAGCACAATTAGCATAACGGAGTGAGATGATGAGCAATAAAAATTCACAAAACAAACATGAAATAGTAGAAAAGAACGTTGGCCTAATGGCTATCTTGACTGTTTTTGCTATTAGTTTTGGTGCGTTAGTTGAAATTACTCCGCTAATGTTCCAAGACGATACAACCAAACCTGTTGAAGGTTTACGCCCACTTAACGCGCTTGAAATGGAAGGCCGTGACATTTATGTACGTGAAGGTTGTTACAACTGTCACTCACAAATGATTCGTCCTTTTCGCGATGAAGTTGAGCGTTACGGTCACTACTCTGTAGCGGGCGAATCAGTATGGGATCACCCTTTCCAATGGGGCTCAAAACGTACTGGTCCTGACCTTGCTCGTGTAGGTAACCGTTACTCGGACGATTGGCATTATGCACACTTAGTTGACCCACGTGCCGTGGTTCCTGAGTCGAACATGCCAGGCTTTCCTTGGTTAGCAGAGACAAAGGTGGACACCAGCCTAACTCTGAAAAAGCTACAAATTTTCCGTGATACTTTTGCTATTAACCCAGAAAACCCTAAACACCCGGGTTTAGGTTATGGCAGCGACGAAGAGCTACAAGCAGATGTTGATAAAGTTAACGCTATGAATAACGGCGAAGGCGCAACTGAAATGCAAGCCCTAATCGCGTATTTACAGCAACTTGGCACTCACTTGAAGTAATTATTATGGATTACGGAACATACAGAGGCATTTTGACTCTGGTAATTTTAGTATTGTTTATTGTGATTGTTGTATGGGCATACAGCAAGCGTAGCAAAAACCGTTTTGATGACGCTGCTAATGCCATTTTTGAAGATGAAAAAAAACATAACAACACACTCTCTAACGAGGAAAAGGAGTCTGAAAAATGACTAGCTTTTGGAGTATTTGGGTTATTGTATTAACCCTAGCCTGCTTAATCATCATTTTTAGCCTATTAGTTTGGAACCTTAAAAACTATGCAGGCGTAAAAGAAGGTGAAGACTGCGGACACGAATATGACGGCATTACCGAACTAAATAATCCACTACCAAAATGGTGGACGTACATGTTTTTTGCAACATTTATTTGGTCGGTATATTACTTAGCTGCTTACCCAGGTTTAGGTAATTGGGAAGGCTTAGGTAAATGGACAAGCTCTAACCAAGGTATTACCTCTTTAGCTGAATCTAAAGAAGCCACGGCTAAAGCAAAAGAAGAAGGCCGCTATGTAAAACTTGATAAAGAATACGAAGCAGCCGAAGAGCGTTTTGGCCCTATTTTCAACAAGCTTGCACAAGTACCCGTTTTAGATTTAGTTAACTCTAAATTTGAAGGTGATGCAGCGCAGCAAGTGGCTCTTGAAAATGGCGAAAAGCATGAACAAACAGACGGTCAGTTAGCTCTTGAAATTGGTCAGCGTTTATTCTCGCAAAACTGTGCACAATGTCATGGTTCAGATGCACGTGGTGCAACTGGCTTCCCTAACCTAACTGATAAAGACTGGTTATACGGTGGCTCACCAGACAAAATTAAAGAAACGCTTCTTTATGGTCGTGTAGCAGCGATGCCTTCTTGGAGTGCAGCACTGGGTGAGCAAGGCGTTAAAGAAATGACAGCGCACGTACTTAGCTTATCTGGTCGTACTGTTAACCAAAAAGATGCAGCCGCAGGTGCCGCCAAGTTTGCAATGTGTGCCGCGTGTCACGGTGCTGATGGTAAGGGTTCTGTAGCACATAACTTACCGTTTGGTGCGCCTAACCTAACGGATAACATTTGGTTGTACGGTGGCTCTCAACGCGCAGTTGAAGAAACACTTAACCATGGCCGCGCCGGTGTAATGCCAGCATGGAAAGATATTTTAGGTGAAGACAAAATTCACCTGTTAACTGCCTACGTTTACAGTTTATCGCAAGATAAATAAACACGGAGTTAACCATTAATTAATCTTATTATTTCAATAGATTAATCCAGATCAAAAAAGCCTCCTGTCGGAGGCTTTTTTTTAGTCTTTTACCAATATTTGCTATAAAATAGCACCACCTAAACTAATTTTAGAGCAACTATGCAACCTACTTCGTGGTATAAAAATTTTTGGCCTTGGTTTTTAATGTTTTTTCCGCTAGCGGCCATTATTGGGTGCATAACCTTAATTATTACTGCCGTGGGGAATGGCCCAGATATGGTAGTTGATGATTACTATAAAAAAGGTAAAGCAATAAACTTAGAGCTTACTAAGTTTGAAAAAGCCAAAGCCCTGTTTTTACATGGCAAGCTTAATGTTACAAACGAACGTGCCAGCTTTGCCTTTACCAAAGGCGATTACAGTAACGTACACGCTTTAAAACTGTCTTTTTATCATCGCACTATTAAAGCGCATGACTTTGAAGCAACGCTTACCCCTAATGCAAATAAAGAATTTACAGCCCTACTCGATAACTACACACCAGGTGCTTACTCTGTATTTATAGAGCCTGTAGATGGCAGTTGGAAGTTAAAAGAAAATATTACTCTTCCTACAGAGCAAGCGTTGTTAGTTACCCCAAATTATAAGTAGTCATCACTATGAGCGTTTCTTGCTTTCATTGCCTTGAAAGTGTGCCAAATGGATTTAGCGCAACCGTAACAATAGATAATACACCTCAGCCCATGTGCTGTATTGGCTGCCAAGCGGTTGCGCAAAACATTGTTGATCAGGGCATGACTGACTACTACAAATACCGCACTGTGCGCGCCGGTAAAGTAGAACAATTAGTGCCAGAGCAACTAGAATTTATTAAAAGCTACGACAACGAAGACATACAAGATGAGTTTATAGCCACAACCGATAACTTGTCAGAGGTTTTATTAAGTGTTGAAGGCATTACCTGCGCCGCATGTGCTTGGCTTATTGAAAAACAATTACTGAGCTTAAAAACAGTTAAGCGCGTAGATGTTAACACTTCAACTAACCGTGCCATGATCCAGTGGGATAAAACCCAAACTCCGCTTAGCGACATTATCACCTCGCTTGCCAAAATTGGCTATAAAGCTTACCCCTTTCAGGCCGATGACGAAGCTCAACAAAAACAACAAACAGCAAAAGCGTATATTCGCCGTTTAGGTGTTGCAGGGTTGATGACCATGCAGGTGATGATGTTTGCCTTTGCGATGTACTTTGGCATGTTCTCGGGTATGGATAGTAACTTTGAAGAATACTTTCGCTGGATAAGCCTAGTCCTTGCCTCCCCCGTTATTTTGTACAGCGCATTACCTTTTTTAACCAATGCTATCAATGGCTTAAAAGCAAAACAGTTAAATATGGACTTACCCGTATCGTTGGCCATTTTTGGCGCATATAGCGCAAGTTGTTATGCCACGTTTATGCACGTAGGCGAAGTGTATTTTGAATCGGTTTGTATGTTTACCTTTTTGTTATTATTAGGCAAATATCTTGAATTTAGAGCTAGATTAAAAGCCAGCGAATTTACCGCAAACCTACAAAAACTGCTGCCTTTAACGGCCCGCACCCTTGATGATAAAGGCCAAGAGCACATTATCGCCGCTAAAAAACTCAAGCTTAATGATGTTATTCTTATAAAAGCAGGCGAGACGATTCCGGCTGACGGAGAACTAATCAAAGGACAAACGAGTGTTGATGAATCCATGATGACAGGTGAGCATCAGCCCGTAAATAAATTTATTGGTCACAATGTATACGCAGGGTGTGTGAATCATGATGGCGTAATAGAAATTAAAATTAATAAAGTTGGCCAAAATACCCTACTAAACCAAATTATACGTTTACAGCATAATGCCCTCACTAAGCGCCCTAAACTGGTAGAAATTACTGATAAAGTTGCACAGTGGTTTATTGCTTGCTTACTCGTTTTCGCCTCTATAACGGCTATTGGCTGGTACCAAATTGACCCAGAGCACGCATTTTGGATCACCATTTCTGTATTAGTTGCAACATGCCCTTGTGCGTTAAGTCTTGCTATACCAACAGCTTTAACTTGTGCTGTTGCAACGCTCACCCGCAAAGGGATTTTAATAAAACAAGCACATGTGCTTGAAACACTCTCAAAACTAACATTGTTTGCTTTTGATAAAACAGGCACGCTCACACAAGGCAAATTTAGTTTAGACGCCGTTGATATACTTGACACTCATCTCTCTAAAGAGGAAGTCCTTAATATTGCCGCCCAGTTAGAGCGCTACTCAGAACACCCCATTGCCAGTGCATTTAATAAATACGCCAACACAGAGCTTACTCTTACTAACGTTACCATTCACCCCGGGTTGGGTATCAGTGCGCAAAGCGGTGCTGATCATTACGCTATTGGTAAAAGTGGCTGGTTTGATAGTAAAAAAACGAATGCGCAAGCAAGCCTATTTATAAACAAACGTGTAGTTGCCCGTTTTTACTTTATAGATAAAGTAAAACCTGGTGCTAATGAGCTTATAGCTAACTTACAAGCACAAAGTTTAAGCTGTCATATGCTGACAGGCGATGCATCAGATGCGGGGCAAAAAATAGCAAAACAATTAAAGCTTAATAGCAGTCAAAGCGCCCTTTCACCTAAAAATAAACAAACCGCCGTTGAGCAGTGGTCATCACAAAGCGAAGTGGTCGCTATGGTAGGCGATGGCATAAACGACAGCCCTGTATTTGCCAGTGCACATTTGTCCATAGCCATGGAAACCGGTGCCGATATATCTAAAAACAGTGCCGATGTGGTGTTGTTAAATAGTGATTTAGCCTCTATTGCACACCTACTCAATGTTGCTAAACAAACGCGGCGAATCGTTAAGCAAAACCTGACCCTGTCTTTGGTGTATAATGCCTCTATTTTACCACTCGCAGCGCTTGGGCTTGTGGCCCCGTGGATGGCGGTTATTGGTATGTCTGCCAGCTCAATTATTGTGATTAGTAATTCACTAAGGCTTTTAAAATTATGAGCATAATTTATATTTTAATCCCCATTGCTATTTTATTTGTAATTATTGCTATTGGCGTGTTTTTTTGGGCGGTTAAAAGCGAGCAATTTTCTGATCTAAATAAACAAGGTCATAGTATTTTGTTTGAAGATGATAAAGATCAGCATAATAAAAGTAATGATTGAGCCACTTTACACCAGCGCATTTTTAATGGGCTTAATTGGTAGCGGGCATTGCCTAGCCATGTGCGGTGGTATTGCCAGTTCATTGCAATTGGCCACCGACAAACGCCAATCTATTATTTATTCTTTTGCGTATAATACTGGCCGAGCGTGTAGTTACATGCTTGCTGGAGCCCTTGTTGCGGGTATAAGCAGCCAATTTGCAAAACAAAATACGTTTTTTTCTGTCACGCTTTCATTCGTTGCTGCTATTTTTATGCTGTTGGTTGGCGTGTATATTATGCGTATAGGACCTACTCTGCAATGGCTCGAAAAAATCGGGAAAACCCTTATTTGGCAGCACATTGTTAAGCTTAATAAGTATTTAATGCCAGTAGATTCAACAGCTAAAGCATTAGGCTATGGCGCTTTATGGGGTTGGCTGCCTTGTGGTTTGGTTTATTCTGCGCTTACCTGGGCAATGACCAGCCCTAGCGCATTTGACGGAGCCATAGTGATGCTTTGCTTTGCACTTGGCACCTTTCCGGCCATGATCACCCTAGGGTTAGCCGCTCAAAAGCTCAATAGTGTTATTAACCACCCATGGACGCGTATTGTTTTAGGCAGTATTATAATTTGGTATGGTATGTACCTATTAATAATTGCCACCGATAAACTAGTACATTAATCGTCGCGGTATTAACCCTTTGGGTTTATTTTCAGTACTGTGTATAAAAATTAAAACGGATTAAATTATGGATTTCTCTCAAAGTCGCGCTAAAGGTAATTGTGCAATTAGCTGTAATAATTGCAGTATTAGCCAATTATGTTTGCCGTTTTCGTTAAATGGCCAAGAAATGGACAAGCTCGACGAAATCATTGAGCGCAAAAAGCCGCTTCACAAGGGTGACTACCTGTTTGAATCTGGTGCTCCTCTTAATGCTATTTATGCAGTACGCTCTGGCTCATTTAAATCGTATACACTGTCTGAGCAAGGGGATGAACAAATTACTGGTTTTCATTTAGCCGGTGATTTAGTCGGCTTTGATGCCATTAGCAAAATGGCTCATCAGAGCTTTTCGCAAGCCCTAGAAACATCAATGGTCTGCGAAATCCCGTTCGATACACTCGATGAGTTAGCCGGTAAATTACCCAAACTGCGCCAACAAATTATGCGTTTAATGAGTAGCGAGATTACTTATGATCAAGAAATGCTGCTACTTCTTAATAAAAAGTCGGCTGAAGAACGCCTAGCGAGCTTTATTTATAACCTTTCGGAGCGTTTTGGCGAGCGCGGGTTTTCGCGCAAAGAGTTTAGATTTACCATGACTCGAGGAGAAATAGGTAACTATTTAGGCCTAACGGTAGAGACAATTAGTCGCTTATTAAGCCGTTTTCAAAAAGCGGACTTAATAAAAGTCGAGGGTAAATTTATTACTATTTTAGACTGCGACGCACTGGCAAAAACGGCAGCAATAGTTAAACACTGCTAAGCTAACGCTTGTTGTAACTTTGATTTAGAACAACAATTTGTGTGCTACCCCTTTAACTGCTGTGTATTTACGTTACACTGAAAGTAAGTTAAAAAAGGGAGTAGCATATGAACACTATTAAACGTATTTTAGCCGTTATTGACCCCACTAAAGATGATCATCACGGTTTAGCTCGCTCAATTGATTTAGCTAAAAAGTCAGGTGCCAGTATTACCGCCTTTATGACTGTTTACGACTTCTCTTACGAAATGACCACTATGTTGTCGTTCGAAGAGCGCGAAGCAATGCGAAAAGCCGTTATTGCTGATAGAGAAATATGGCTTAAAGATATAATTTCTACCTACCCAGATATAAACATCACCACCGAAGTGGTATGGCATAACCGCCCGTTTGAAGCCATTATTAATACTGTTATCGAGCAAGAATACGACCTAGTTGTTAAAAGCACCCATCAGCATGGCGCGCTTAAGTCGGTTATTTTTACCCCTACTGATTGGCATCTAGTACGCAAATGCCCAACACCGGTATTATTTGTAAAAGAAATGGCTTGGCCTGAGCAAGGCAATATTTTAGCTGCAGTGAATGCAGTTAGTGAAAACGACGAGCATGTAGCTTTAAATAAACGCATTATTAAAGATGCACAATTTTTGTGTGAGCTTGCCAACGCTAAGCTTAATTTGGTCAATGCCTATCCCGCTACACCCATTAATATTGCTATCGAAATCCCTGAGTTTAACCCCAGCCTTTACAACGAATCAGTAAAAAAACACCACATAGAATCTACCAACGAGCTCGCTAAAACATTTAATTTAACTAACGAGCAATGCTTTATAGAAGAAGGCCTGCCTGAGGATGTAATCCCCGATGTAGCAAGTCGCTTAAATAGCGAATTAGTGGTAATTGGCACTGTAGGTCGAACAGGTTTAAGCGCTGCGTTAGTAGGTAACACTGCCGAGCACGTAATAGACAGCCTAGATTGTGATGTACTTGCTTTAAAACCCGATGGCTACGTAAGCCCACTTGCCAAAAGTTAAACAAAGCCTTAACTAGCGCTTTAATACCCCTAGTACTTGGGTATATAATACGCCCCTTTATTTTCAGCAAATAATTTGCCGCATTGTTTTATAAGGGGGCGTAGTGTCTCACTCAGCTCAAGCCAAAGCTCAATACAACTTAAATAAGCTACAAAAGCGTTTACGCCGTCTTACTGGCCAAGCCGTCATGGACTTTAACATGATTGAAGAAGGCGACCGTGTAATGGTATGCCTATCGGGTGGTAAAGACAGTTATACCATGCTTGATATGCTTAAACATTTAAAGCGTGTAGCACCTATTAACTTTGATTTATTTGTTGTTAATCTTGATCAAAAACAGCCAGGGTTTCCTGAACATGTTTTACCTGAGTACCTTGATAAACAAGATATTGAATACAAAATTGTAGAAGAAGACACCTACAGTATAGTGACCGATATTATCCCTGAGGGTAAAACAACATGCTCGCTGTGTTCACGCCTACGTCGTGGTATTTTGTACCGTACAGCCAAAGAAATGGGCGCGACTAAAATTGCCCTTGGCCATCACCGCGACGACATGATCGAAACACTCTTTTTAAACATGTTTTACGGCGGCAAACTTAAAAGCATGCCGGCTAAATTAATGAGCGATAACGGCGAGCACATGGTTATTCGCCCGCTAGCTTACTGTAAAGAAGCCGATATAAGTAAATACGCATTTAGCCAAGGTTACCCTATTATTCCGTGTAATTTATGTGGCTCGCAAGAAAACCTGCAACGTAAACACACTAAAAACATGTTAGCGCAGTGGAATAAAGAGCACCCAGGGCGTATCGAAAGTATTTTTACTGCAATGCAAAATGTGGTGCCTTCGCATTTAGCCGATACAGCACTATTTGATTTTGAAAACCTAAAAACCGGCGATGTTATTGATGGCGGTGATATAGCACTTGATAAACCAGATATCCCAAAAGCGCCTGTAAGCGATGAAGATGAAACCCAAGATCAGCAAACTGATGTGGTTACTATTAACCTAAGCTAACCGTTTAAAAAAATACAGTTAAGGGGCTTTATGCCCCTTATTTATTACCATTAACCTTTATCAGCTAACCCTTTTAAAAACTCTAAACTCATTCGTTCTTGCTCATTTGCTTGATAAGGCAGTTGTTGCAAACTATCGTAGGCAAAATCTTTAATTTCAAACTCAGCAATGTCACTGCTACCAAAACTATTACGTTCACCGGGGCTTGGCGACATGCGCTCTATCACAAAGTCACTTAAACGCATATTCACTACCCCTTGTGGTAATACCGACCAATGCGCCTTTAAATCCACCGTTTGACTGCCTTGTGAGAGTTTCTTTTTAGTCACCAAATGTGCAAGTGGGCTCGTATCACTGTATAAATTTGCCCTAATTCTATATAAGCCGCTTTTGAGCACCTTTAAATGCGCTTTAGCTATCATATTTTCGTTTTGTGCATAGGCATTATCAAAATCAATAAGCGTAGCACTTGGTGGCATATACTGTATTTGCGCTACTGCAGGCACCTTTTTACCTGCAATATTTGCCTCTACAAATAGCTGTAAATTTCGCGGGTAGTCTTCACTGGCTTTAAATTTAACCGTGGCTTCGCCCTGCTGTGCTGTGGTGGTTTTTGAACTGATTGACGCTTTAGTATCGGTATTGCTAAGCGCTACATTTACCTCTGCTAGGTTTTGCGCAGCAATATTAACGGTTATATCTTGCGGATATACAAACCGGTATTTATCTAAACTAACGACGAGAGCATTACCCGCATTGTCAATGGGACTTGTAACTGGGTAAAACTGATTAGGCTTTAAGCGGTCTTCATCAAGTGCGCTCAAGGGCTGCGAATAAGGCGGGTATTTTAGTGCATTTTGGTATTGCATTGCTACATGCTCAGCGGCACTGGCTAAGTGCTGATCATACTGTATTTTGGCTGGACTTTTTACCTGTTTTTGTTTTGGCACATCAATGGTTATTACGGTGTTTTTGTCTGGACTTGCTGAGCCTGTGTTCTGTTTTATTGCATACGCAGCGGGAGGCTCAAGCGTTTTAACTTCATTTTTATTTGTATACCAGAGTAAAAACACACCAATACTAACCACAGCGGCACCAATGTAAAACTTTTTCATATTGCATCAATCCTTTAAAAGCGTGCAGTAAATAACTACACGCTCTAGCGTTTAATACCTAACGCGCTTAAAAATTTAGGTACTTATTAAGGGATCACGTTATAAATAAGTGCCGAGGCACTTTGCGTGTTTGAATCCTTAATATAGCGGTAGTGTTTTTTCCAAAACCAAGTACCCGTTGTTTTATCAAATGTATTAAAGCCCACATTTTGACCATCTACATTTATATTGTTCATCGCAATCGTGACATTGCCTTTGCGCTGCGCGTTATGAATTTCGTTGTGGCTATAGCTGTCGCTCATCATCATTGGGTAATGGTATGGCATAAAGCTATTAACGGCATCACCTTGCGATTTTAACTGGCCATTGGTATCAATACTGCTACTACAACTGCCAAATGACTTAGCCGAGCTTGCTCCACACGATGAATGCGATGCTACTACCGAGTCATCATTACCTTTTAAAAACCCACCCGTTAACCCTAGGTAAGCATTGCCATCGGCTACAAAGCGCAACCTTGGCGTACGAGCATCTGGAAACGGCGATATTTTACGTGCGTTATTTACTTTTAAATCATGTAATACGCCCACCGCTTCTGTCACGTCACTGCCTAACCACCATTTGAGTGCCGCATCTACCGCAAAGTTCCATGCGGCACCTGTTAAAGCACTTACAGCAATATCAGCAAGCTCGCTGCCGCCCCCTGCGCCGGCTAAATCAAAGGTCGCTACAATATTAAGTGGTGTAAGGCCCGCATTTTCAAGCCAATTGGCTTGGTTATCAATAATATGGCGTGCAATTAAATCCCCCGTTGAGTGTGTCACTAATACACAGCCATCAGCACATAAGTTTGAGCGCGATAATTGCTTTAATTTAGGCCAAACCCAATCTGTTGCTATTTTACCTTCAACACGCTCGTAGGCAGGCCAATCAATTCGCTCATCTGCTCGGTTGTTCCAATAGGTTTGCCAATAAGTTTCACCGTCATTTACTACATCGCTGCCCGACTTATTGGTTATTTGCGATACCTGCAAGCCGTGAATAAGTATAATTTTGTGATCTTTACTTGCTGCCGAAAAACTCATTAATGCGGCTAAACCGGCGCAAAGTAAGTATTTAAGCGTGTGTGTGCGTTTATTGTTGTTCATATAAATCCTTAATGTGTTCAGTGTTTTATTTTTATGCCTATGTACTTAAGGTATTCATTTACACATGTGCAGGCGCACATGCATTGACCAGTATTAGGAACAACGCTCAAAAATGCAACAATTTATTATCATTTAAATTCAGCTAAATCTATATTATCTGTATATACAGTTACTTAAATTCAAATAATTGCAATATTTAGTATTATTAACACATACCCACTAAAGCTAAAAAACCTAACGCATAAAAATACGTTAGGTTTTTAGTATTTAGTTGAACCCTAAAATATAAATAGGTATTAGTATTTTAAACGCTCATACAACCCTGAGGCTCTTGATACGCTTTTGCTCATGGCTAATTGCAGCACTTTTTTATCGGCCACCAGCTCAAAGGTGTTTTTTGCGCGGGTTATGCCTGTGTATACCAGCTGGCGATTTATACCCATACTAGCTTGCTTTAAAGGCGGTAAAACCATAGCGGTATAACTAAACTCTGAGCCCTGCGATTTATGTATGGTCATTACATACACTTTATCGTGAGCAGGTAGGCGTGCAGGTGAAAACGCCCGTACATTGTTTTGCTCATCAATAAATAATGCTTTTAACTGCCCGCTTTCATCAGGCATTAAAATACCAATATCCCCATTAAACAACTTAAGTTGATAATCGTTTTGGCTCACCATAATGGGCATACCACTGTAATGACGCTGATTTGGGCTCACCGATATTAACCCTTGTTGCGCAAGTGCTCGCTCAATGCGGCTGTTTAAGCTATTTACGCCGTAATCACCCTCACGAACGGCCGCTAATAATTGATATTGGGAAAACGCCGCGTGAACATCTGCAACACTTGCCCCCTGCGCGATTAAATTTAAATAATGGGCGTAATGCTTAGCAGCACTGTTTATTAATTTTTCTATGGGTTTTGCAACAAAGTCATAATCTAAAATAACATCGTTAAATTGCCCTTGTGTGCTTTGTTGCTCTACGTATTTTAAAATACCGTTATGGTTAGTATTAACCGCCAGCGCAAGCTGGCCAATGCCACTTTGTGCATCAAACCGGTAGCTGTGTTGTAAAAACGCAATGCAATCAGCTAGTTTAAATTCGCTATGCCCAGGCGCCGCTAATTTAGCCTCTCCTTTAAAACATAACGCATTAAGCTCATCACATCGCGCTTGTGAGTAATTAGGCGTTTCACCTAGTGCTAACCCCTGGCATAAATCACTCATTACACTGCCGGTATCTACCGAGGCAAGTTGGTCTTTATCGCCAAGTAATATCAAACGCGCATGGGTAGGCAGTGCCTCTATTAATTTAGCCATGAGTGATAAATCAACCATGCTGGCTTCATCAATAATCAGTACATCTAAATGCAACGGGTTTGTGCGGTTATGCTTAAATTTATTGGTAAAGGGTTTAACCCCTAAAAGTCGGTGAATAGTTTGCGCACTATCAGGAATTAAGGCCTTAATATCATCTGGAATAATTTCAAGCTTTTGTTTGGCACCTAAAATTGATTCACTTAAACGTGCTGCGGCTTTACCTGTAGGCGCCACTAGCTTAATACTTAAAGGCGCACTTTTATAAAGCGACTGCAAAATTGCCAACAGCTTTGTTACTGTGGTGGTTTTACCGGTCCCTGGCCCGCCTGTTATAACGCTAAAGCCTTTTGTTGCAGCAATTGCACAGGCCACTTTTTGCCAATCTATGGTAAGCGCTGAATTATCTACAAAGTAGTCACTCAATAGCTGGCTGAGTAACTGGGTATTTATATTTAAATGGCGCTCACTCATCGCGAGTAAACGCGTAGCTAAAGTATGTTCGTACTCAGCAAGGCGCGCAAAATAAAGCCGCTCGTTAAATAACTGTAAGGGTTTGGCCTCGCCCACACTGTTATGGGCGCTTAAACAGCTAAGCGCATCGAGGTAGGTAAAGGCTTCGTTAAAAGGCGATGTAATATTTGGTACATTGCCCTCAGTTTTAGTGAAGTCGCTTTGGCGTAAATTAAACGGGTTTTGCCAGTCGACTTCTTTTAATGTTAAACAGCTATGCTGGCTTTGCTGTGCTAAACACAGCAATAACACTATATAAAACACGTCGTTTTGCTGATTATCACACAGCATTAAGGCAAGCTTTACATCTACCATTTTTATGCGTTTTTCATCTAATAAGTAGTCAAGCAACTTCACCGTATTTAACGGCTGTACGGGTGCTGGCGGCTCATCAAACAAGCTTTGCTGCATAGGGTAGTCACTCATAACATGGCTCCTTGGCTAAATAAGCCATCTAATAGTGTGATTTGCTCTGCGGTGAGCTTATTAAAATACACCCCTTTGCCTGCCGGCATGCCGCGTAAAAAAGTATAATAAACCCCGCCTAAATGGGTTTCTATTGCATAATCACTAATGCGTTGTTTAAGTAATCGGTGCAGCGCAACGCTATAAATTAAATACTGTAAATGATACTGATGGCTATTCATGGCTTGCGCTAGCATATCGCTATCATAGTCAGCGGGCGTATTGCCTAAGTAATTAGACTTATAATCTAAAATATAATACTTACCTTGATAGCAAAAAATTAAATCTATAAAACCCTTTAAAAGGCCTTTTACATGAGAGAATTCGAGTTTGCTCTGGGTAAAACCAAAATGTTTTACCAGTATTTCGTTTAATTTAGGCGCGCTTAAACTATCTAAAGGTAAATTAAATTCCATTTCGACTAGGCAATCTGCGGGGGCTAATTGGCTTAAGCTTAATCCCTCATTGTTTAAGGGGCAGGTTAACGAATCAAGTACCCATTGCTCGGTTACGTGTTGCCAGCTTTCGCTAATATGGTATTTATCAAGCGCCTGTTTAACTACCTCTGCTAAATTTTGCTCTGGATTAGTCGGGTGTACTCGTGCACTGGTAAAGTCTATTTGCTCAAAAATTTCATGCAAACAGCTACCCGGTTTTGCCCCCTTGGGAAAACTATAAGGCGATGGTACTTCATCTTGGCTGTTAGCAAATTCATCTTTTTCATGATCTTCATCGCTGCGCCCAGGTTCAATATGATCGGTGTGCTTTTTAAAGCTCAGCGCACTAAAGCTGGTTGCTCGCCAATCTCGCTCTATGTTGGCTGTAACTGTATTCACTTTTAACGCTTGGCTCTGCTGCACTGCGTTATTAAGTGTTAACTGTCCTTGCTCGGCTAATTGCTCAGCGGTAAATTGCTGGTAACGCATTTCAGCGTGTGCGTCGCAAAATTCACGTAAGTGGGTGCGCCACGTTTGGCTACTTGTAAGCTCAAGCCCTGCAAATAGCACATGCCCTAATGCACTACTTTGTATAGCCAAGCGGCTGCTTTGCCCTTGCCCTATGTTATACACCCCAAGTGCACAAAAATGTACCGCGCGGGTAAGCGCAACATAGAGTAAGCGTAAGTCTTCAGCTAAGCGTTCTTGCTCGGCTTGTGCTAAGGCGTCTTCGTTTTTACTTAAATCGTAAACTAACTGGCCGTTTTGATGATAAAGCGCGTCTTTAGTTTCGCGATAGCCACTAGCAAAAGGCATAAATACCAGCGGGTATTCAAGCCCTTTTGAGGCATGCATAGTTACTATTTTAACTAAGTTGGCGTCACTCTCTAGGCGTACTTGTACAGCTTCGCCATCTTGCTGGCTAACCTTTTGTGCAAACCAACGCAGTAAACGTAACGTACCTTCTAGCTCAATTTGCTTTTGCTGCAGTATTTCACCTAAGTGCCTGAAGTCGGTTAACCAACGCTCAACGTTATAGCCAAGCCCTTGCCACTTAGCGCTCAGCTGATTATGACTTAACAAGCGCTCAAGCATGGCCATTGCACCTTGTTTGTTCCAAATATGGCTAAGTTGCGCAAAAAAGTTTAAGTGCTCCTGCCATTTATTTTCATCCTCAGCAAGGGCGTAAATTTCGTTATAGCTTAAACAAAATAATGGCCCTGCTAATACGCCGCGCAGTAACGACTCGTTATATTGCCCATGCAATGCGGTTAAAAAGTTAAGTAAATGGTGGCTAAGCTCTTGGCTAAACACACTGTCACGCGATAAATACACGCTAGCAATATTGGCATTGCTCAGTGCTTTTTTCATTATTTGCGCTTCTACACGGTCGCGCACTAATATACAAATATCGGCTGCGGTCACCTTATGCTTACCTATGCACGCTCGTCCTTGCTCGGCTTGCTCAAGCAATGTCACTATTTTATTGGCAAAATAGCTGGCCAAATGTCCTTGCCCTACCCCTTTGCTGGTGGGTTTGTTTTTTTCATCTGCAGCGTCATCTATAAATACATTAAATTCAAACGCGGTGGCAGGTTTGCCATCGATTGTAAATGTTTCATCGGCTTTTTTGCCTTTTGCTGCTACTGCGTTAAACGGTATGGCATCGTTATAAATAAAGCTATTAGCATGTTTAGAAAACAAGCTGTTTACACTGTTTACTATATCGGTGCTTGAGCGAAAATTAGTACCTAACGTAAATTGCTGCTCAGGCTCTACCGACTCTTTTGCGCCAATATAGGTAAAAATATCAGCGCCCCTAAAGCCATAAATAGCCTGTTTTGGGTCACCTATCATGGCCAGTGTGGTGTTTTCTTGGCCGTATATTTTACTAAAAATGCCGTACTGAATTGGATCGGTATCTTGAAACTCATCAATCATGGCAACAGGGAATAACTGCGCTATTTTTTGCGATAAAGCCTCGCCCTGCTCTGCATTTAAAGCACTGTGTAAATTAGTCAGTAAATCATCTGGGGTGATCACACTTTGCTCTTGCTTACGTTTTACAATTGCCTGTTTAACCCACCGAGCCGCGGTTTGTACAACGGCAATTTTAAGGCCCTGATTAATTTTAGTATTAAGTGCGCTAAGCTCATCAAACAGGCTAAGCAGAGGGTGGCTAAATAATGGCTGATTTTTTTTATAATTACTGGCATCACTTAAGTTTTCACTGCTCCACACCTCAAACGAGTATTTATTGGTGCCAAATTCAAAAAATAACTCATCACCTAAACAAAATGCTTCTAGGGCCGTTAAACTGCCTTTTCGCCCAGGTGTTTTAGAGCCACTTAAACCCGAGCCCTTTATTGCAGCTATAAACTCTTGCTCCAGCACTGCTTTTTTAAAAGCGGGTACTTTAGCAATGTACTCATCGCGAGCTTTAAATACGTCATCTAAGTTTATTTGCGGCACTATGTTCGCATTGGCTTTATTTAGCACACTACTGACTTGACTAAATAGCGATTCAGGGGCTGCAAACACCTCTAAAATGGCATCAGTGCGTTCTTTATTAAGTGGGTATACAAAGGCGCGCCAAAAATCCTTAATCGTGTCGAGTAGGATATCGCGCTCATCTAAAATAAACTCAAGGTTAAAGGCAACGCCCGATTCAAACGCATGTTGCTTTAACATGCGTTGGCAAAAGCCATGAATGGTAAATATAGCGGCTTCGTCCATAGATTTAGCCGCGGCATCGAGTAAATCAAAGGCGCGGTGTTTGTCATCTACTGCGGCTATTATACCTGCTATTAATTCATCGTTTGGGCTTTGACCAAGTAATGCATCGCGCGCAGCAATAATACGGCTGCGCACGCGGTCTTTAATTTCTTGTGTTGCAGCATCGGTAAAGGTAACTACAAGTATTTGCTCAACACTTAACGGGGTGTTTATCTGCCCTGGTATTTGCAAGCCTAATAAATAACGTAAATAAAGCCCGGTAATGGTGTAGGTTTTACCTGTTCCCGCACTGGCTTCTATTAAACTTTGCCCTTTTAATGGCATGGTTAGCGGATTAAGCGCTTGCATGGTCACTCTCCTTTGCATGGGCATGTAATGGGGAGAGTAATTTTTCGCTCCACTTAATAAATTCTTCTTGGCAGTCATTAAGCGATTGTACCGTTAAACGAATATACGGATTTTCGCCCTCGCCGCGCCCTATATATTGTGGATTAAACTTGCTAATGGCTTTACCAATATCGCCACCACTTTTAACATATTCATAGCCACTTACCGGATAAAATGCCACTGGCTCTTTGCACAATGCTTTATATAGTTCAAACCAATCACTGAGTAAGGCATCGGCCTCATGTTTACTCAACGGTGCAAAGCTAATTTGCTTATCGAGCCCCAGTAACAAGGTTTCTACATTTTGCTCCATACTTTGTGCAACAAGGTGATATATAAAGCCTTTAATTAAATCTTTGGCCTTTATACTGGCACTTCGGTAAAACACTTGTTTTTGAAGATAAATATGATTAAGCCAGCCCTCAATGATGGTATTTTCTATGCGTAAAGACACCTCAAGGGGGTCGGTTTTGCCGCTTTTAATATGCTCTTTTACTTGCCCGGCTAATGCATCTACTCGGTGCGTCATGCTCTCATACACTAAACTGCCCACATTGGCTTGAGGCAGCTCCCCTCGTTGCAATATTTGCTCTGTACTTAAAGGTTCCTCATTAATGTTGGCCTCAAGTATTTCATCAAGGTAAAAATAACGGCGCAGCGCATCTAGGCTAAAAGGCTCTTCATCTTTTGCTACTTCGCTAAATTCGGGTAGGCGTAAACCTAATGTTTGCTGGTAAAAGCTCTCTTGTGCGTTGCACACACTGCGAATAAATACATCAAGCTCTAATTGCGCGGGCGCTATTACATCAATGGCTGTTAGTGGCTGCGCGTCAATGCGCTCGCTTGGCAGCCAAATAGGATTAAAACTGTGGTTACTCAGCTTTGTATCGGCTTCAGTGTCTGCTGTGTAATACGCACGATTAAAAGGCTGTAAGTGCTGTTGATTAATTAAACACTCAGGCAACGTTTTTTCGCTGTCATTTGTAAGCACAAAGCTGCGGCCTATGTACTCTAAAAGCTCGCTTACTAAGGTCGAGGGCATACGCGGTTGGTTGTCAAAGCACGAACGGCCAATGTAACTTATGTATAAATTGTCGCGGGCACTCAATAAAGCTTCTAAAAACAAGTAACGGTCATCTAATTTACGTGAACGGTCACCTTTTTGTTTTTTAGAATACGGTACTAAGTCAAACCCTATTGGCTGAACTGTACGTGGGTAGTCGGCATCGTTTAAGCCAAGCATACAAACCACTTTAAACGGCACGGCGCGCATAGGCATTAGTGTACAAAAGTTAACTTGCCCCACTAAAAAGCGCTGCCCTACGCCTTTTTCTTGAATGCCTTGTTTTATCAGGTAGCTTACAATACGCTGCGAAACAGCTTTATCGTAATCGCCATTATCGTGGTGTTTTTTAAGTTCCTCTAAAACAGTTTGCAGTACCAGTAAATCCCAGCTGTCGTCGCCTTCGTTGTAATAAATAGCATTTATGAGCTCAGATAAAATATCCGCTTTATTACTAAGCGTATCATCAGGGGTTAGCTCATCCTTAAAGCGCTGCAGTACATCAATAAAATGCACTAACTTATTAAGGGTATCAAGCGCCATGCCCTCTACTTCATCGGCACTGTAAATGCCGTTAAACGGGCATTGCTCGTCGCGCTGGGCTATGCCTAGCAGTAAACGATTTAAACCATGCTGCCAGGTATTTAAATCTATTGCGGGTAAATCAAAGCTGCTTTTATGCTCGGCATTTATACCCCACTTTACGCCAACTCGCTCAAGCCAATATTGAATTTGCTCGTACTCGTGCGCTTCAAGGCCAAATTTTTCGGCAATTTGTGTTACTTGCAGTAAGTCGAGAATATCCGATACACCAAAACGCGAAAACGGCAAATTGGCCAAGCTGGCAAACGAGCTAAGCACAGGTTTTTCTTGCTCTATGGCTAAATCGGCCAAAGCATAAGGAATAAAGCGGCTGGTGTTTTGCGCGCCGCCAAATACCGCTTCAATGTACGGGCTGTACGTACCTACATCTGGCATCATTACAATAATGTCTTTGGGAGTGAGCGACGGATTTTGATTAAATAAAGTAAGTAAATAGTCGTGCAAGCGCTCAACTTCTCTAAGTGGTGTATGGCAATCGCTTAGGGTAATACTGGTGTCAGTGTCGCTAATGGGCAGCTTGCCCTCATCATTTATAAACCACTCTTTATTATCGGTAAGCGACTCACCTTTAAATGCCAGTTGGTAAATCTCACTTTGAATTTGCCCTAGTAAACTATCGTCAAATGCATCTATAAAGCCATCAATCCAGCGCGCATCAAGCTGTAAGAGCTGCTCAAAGTAATCGCGCCCTAGTTTTCCCCACGACGATAACAACGGGTTGCCTATAAAGTAGTATTCTTCGTCAGGGTTAGCTTGTTTTTTTTGCTGCGCTTCTAAAAGCGGCATTTTGGCGTATTTGGCATTTATTTTGGCTGCTGTTTTTTCATCAACCACATCGCCCCAATAGTGCTCACTTGGGTTAAAAAAGAATAAAAACACCTCTGTTTTTTTGCTCAGCGCTTCAAACACCTCAAGTTGTGAGCTGGCAATGGCCGATATGCCAAATAAACTAATGCGCTTAGGTAGTAAGCTATTATCCATATTTTCAAGGGCTGCAAGTAACTGCCCTTGCATGTTGGCACGATGAAATTGGCTTTGCCCAAGTGCTTTACTGTGCGCCACTAGCTTTCGCCATAAGTCGGGCTGCCATGGGGCAATGCTTACATCAACATCGTCAAGTTCATCTTTGCCGCTATCCCAGGTGGCAATCCAATGCGGGCGGTACATTAGGTATTGGTCGTACACATCGGCAATTTTTTCGCACAGCGCAAAGGTTTTTTGCCCGTCTAGGTCGCCTTCTAAATAGGTTTTTAACGGCAAATAAAGCGGCTCATTTATACAGCTGGGCAGTATTGCAAATAATTTCCAAGCAAGGTTTGGCTTATTAAATGCCGACTCTTTAGGCACATTGGGCAATAACTGCTGATACAACTGCCATATAAAGCTCGATGGCAGCGGAAAATCAACCTGCGCGGCTATGCCTAGGTTTTCGCTTAAACCAATTTTTAGCCACTGTGACATACCCGGCGATTGCACTAATACCACTTCTTTATCGAATGGGCTTTGCAGCGGGTTTACTTTTAACAGCTGATTAAACTGAGCTTGCAGCGCTTCCATACGGTTTGATTGAATAATATTGAGCATACAACTGGAGTCCTTACTTGAAGTAAAACCAGTTTAAGATATTTTCATTTATAGGGGTAGCGCAATCCGTAAATTGGCACTAATAAATCAGCGAGTTAGCAGGTGGATTAAACACACAGCGTTAATTTTAAACACTGTGTGTTTAATTTGTCAGGCCATTTTATTTATAAGGGCTAATGCTTGATAAGCTAAATGCGCTTTGCATAATTACTTTACCATCTATCCCTTTAAGCTTAAGTGAAATAGCGGGGTCGGCTTGCTGCCAATCTATGCTTAAATCGCCGTAATTCACATTGTGGGTGTAATCGCCAACGCGGTGTTTATTTGGGCTGACGTCTTTCCACTTTTCAGTAAGACCTGAGCTGGTCACTTCTATTAAAGGGTAATCAAGATTTTGCTGATACTTTGATATTTCGCCCCAGTGCGTATCACCGCTGATGATAATAACCCCATTCACTTGGTGCTTTTTAATTAACGCAAATAAACGGTTACGATCCTCTGGGAAGTTAGCCCACGACTCCCACCCTGTAAAATCGGGTAATAATTGCAAGCTTGAGGCAATCAACTTTACAGCCGCAGGCTTTTTAAGCTCATGCTCAAGCCATTGCCACTGCGTCTCACCTAGCATAGAGGCGCCTTTCACCTCTGTTGGGCTATACGGGCCCTGGTTATTAAGCTTACGCTTGGTGTAATATTCAAGCTCGCTTACGTGGTTAAGTGCATCACGGTTCCAGCGTAAATCGGGCATAATAACGTGTACGGTTTGCTCATCCTCGCCATACATATACGACGTGTAAATGCCATCCGTGCGGGTGCGTCTGGGTGAGCGTTTAGGCTCGCCCCAAAAATCGAGCATAATTTGGCGAGATTGCTCTTTATGTGGGTAATCTTTACCAATATCGTTTTGACCAAAATCGTGATCGTCCCACATCGCAATGATTGGGGTATTCGCTTTTAGTGTTTTAAAGCCTGGTTTTGCACCTAATTTTTGGTACTTATTGGCAAGTACCGTCATATCGTTGGTGTCGCCGTAAACATTGTCACCTAAAAATATAAATAAATCGCCCTGCTCTTTATTAATGGTGTCAAATATTGGAATGTCTTTATCTTGATGCCCACACGAGCCAAATAAAATTTTAGAAGGGGCTGCAATACTGTTTGCGCTAAACGCTAGCCCTAATGCTAATGCGGCGTGTGTAATAGGTTTTACTAACTGCTTCATTTTAAAATCTCGATACAGCCATACATTAGTTTTAATCTATGGCTATTAATAAAAAAAGCCCATCATTGATGGGCTTAAAACGGGTTCATTGGCTTAAAACGTAGCCGATAACGTCAGTGCTGCTGTACGTGGCGCACCAATAAAGTAAGTGCTGCCGTTGCCCGTACCACCGGCTAAGTAACTTTTATCAGTAATGTTATAAACAACAAAGGCAACATCTATCGCTTTAAATGGTCCTGCGTTTATATCGGTGGCGTAACCTGCGTTTAAATCAACCACGGTATAGCCATCAACTTCGCCGCGTTCACCGGTGTATTTAGCCGATAAGCCAAAGCGGAAATCATCGCTAAAGTAATCGGTCGATAACACAAATAAGTCATCTACTGAGTCTATTACTTTTTCACCGGCTTCAAATCTGGGAGCATCGCCTTTGTACTGTGAGTCGTTATTTGTGTACGAGCTGTATACGCTCCATTGTGGGCTTAGCATGTAACTTGCCGAAAGCTCTAAACCTTGTGATTCAATGCCGCCTACATTTAAGTAAGTGCCATTTGTGCCTATTGTGTAATCAATACCGCCGGTATCACTGCCAGGGGCAATAAAGGTTATACGGTTATCAAATTCAATTGAATACGCCGTGGCAGTCAGTTTTAATGCGTTATTTTGATAACGTACACCTAAATCAATGTTTTCAGCAGTTTCTGGCTCTATGGCTGATAAATCAGAGCTATCGCGCTCAAGTACACCGTCTTTAATAGCTGCAAAATTTTCGCTGTAGCTAGTAAATAGCTCAGTTGAGTTGTTTAGCTGATACAAAATACCGCCACTGAACAACATATCAGAATCGCTATTTACTTTAGCAGTTGTGGCATTTTGATAATGGTCGTACTTTTCAATATCAACAAGGTACTTTTTAACACCTACGTTAAGCGTGAAATCGCCAAGTGCCATTGAATCTTGCGCGTACCATTTAAGGGTGTCGGTCTCAAAGGTGTTTTTATACTGGGTCCAGTATGGCGTGCTATCAAAGTGATGATAAATACTGGCATTAATCACTTTGTGCCAATCACGAGACTCATCACGGTCGCTTTGCTCATACCACAAACCGGCTTCTATATCGTGCATACCAAACGTAGCTTGGTAATTAGCAGTAACCCCCAAGCGGTCTTTTTTGTAATGCGTATGACGATACGACATAACAGGTATTGCGGTGTCATCGTAACACGCCGGGTTTAAACCCGGGCCCGACTCCCACGGCCAGCTTAAACTTGCCGTACACCCTTCGTTTGGTGCCAGTGCGTTCCCTGCGCTATCTACAAAACCGTAAGAGCCTGCGTTAGTGCCGCCCTCTGTCGTTGGGTTGCCGTTTTCATCTACTGGAGTTGTTAAATACGGTGGGATCCAATCGCCACGGCCCGAGTTTTTATGATAATAAGGGCTCACTGTAATAAGCGATGTGGGCGAAAGCGCATATTCAAACTTTAAATACGCTAACGTATTTTCACGCAGTGTACCCCAGCCCTCGGCAAACATTTGGTCGTAATGTGGAATGCCGGTCCAGTCCCACGTTAGCTGATCCCACTCTGGCGTTTGCTCAAATTGTGCAAGGCTTACACTATTATAATTAGTCTCGCTTACATCATCGTAAGATAAACGCCCTGTGATGGTTAAATCTGTGAGCGTTGTCACAAATTTAAGCTCTGCGTGTTGGTTATCTTTTCCGCCGTTGCTACCCGAGCCAATCCAACGGCTAGTATCGGTTTGTGAATAGCTTACATACGCTTGTGTATTATCAAAAATAGTACCGGTTTCGTGCTTAACATAATAACGGGTCGCATCGTGGCTACCTGAGGTGTAAGCAAAAGTGGTGCTTTTATCAAGGCTTGGCGCTTTACTTACAAAATTAAATGTACCGCCAAGCGCTTCAAGTGAGGCCGATTTAATATCTGAGGTGCCTTGGCCTACTTCTACTGTGGCTAGGTTTTCGGTATCTAGGTAACGGTTTGCTTTAGCGCCCCCGCCATAGTTTGAGCCACCGTTAGGAATACCATCAATGGTCATCCCTAATTGCTGCTGGTTTGAGTCAATACTAAAACCACGCATAGTAATAGTGGTAGACCAGTCATCGCCACCAAATGCATCGCCTTCATTTATGCTAATGCCAGGTAAGTTATCAATAACTGATAACACACTCGACACCGTTGTTTGTTGATCAAGCATTGCAGGCTCAATCACATTATTTGCGTAACTGGTTGGTTTAGCAGTAACGGTTATTTCTTCTATTTCGTTATCATTTGCATAAGCTGACGTTGATACAGCCATAGCAATTGCTATGCTCAAAATCGATTTATTGGTTAAAGCGTACATTGTTGTCCCGTTTGGTTTTAATTATCTTAAGTAATTATGAAAGCGGGCACAGTATGGTGTCGTATTATTACAACAAAAATGAAGTTTATTGACAGAGGTGTTAAAAAATTGTGGGACTTTTATGGCTTTGTTATGTCATTTGTAAGTCAGCCTGAGTGCAAACACCCAGGCTGATTTATATATATAAATATTAAATTCTTAGAAGAGTTTAGCTAGCATTTCATCACTATAAGCAACAAGCTCTTCATTATTGGCCACTTTGCTAATGTAATCAGGGTTGGCAATAAACGGGCGACCAATCGCAATTAAATCAAACTTATCGTTGTTTATTGCTTGTTTTGCATCATCAAAACTGTAGCTGCCTACACCTACAAGGGTGGTTTTAGTGTTTGCACGCAAATATTGCGAGGTGGTTTTGCCCTCTAATGAGTCAAATTGGGTGCTATCATCAAAAATGCCACCATGAATATAAGCCAGTTTTTTTGCATCTAGCTGTGGTAATAAATAATCAAATACCGCTTTATCACGCTTATCTTCTTCCATATTAAAATAAGCACCTGGCGATAACCTAATCGCAGTACGCTCATTACCTACTGCATTAATAACCGCATCGGTCACTTCTATTGCAAAACGCGCCATATTTTCAGGTGTTTGGCCGTATTCATCTGTGCGCTCATTCGCAGCGTAATGTAAAAACTGATCAATTAAATAACCATTAGCGCCATGAATTTCTACGCCATCAAAGCCCGCTTCTATGGCGTTTTCGGCCGCTTTAGCAAAGTCGGCTATCAGTGAATTAATATCATCCTTTGTGGCCGCTTTTGGGGTAATGTAAGTAAGCTCACGCATACGCGGTACAGAGCCTTCAACACCAATTGCCGATGGCGCTAATACATCGCCGCCAAAAAAGTGAGGGTGAGCAACACGGCCAACATGCCAAAGCTGAGCAAACATTTTACCGCCGTTTGCGTGTACGGCGTCGGTTACTTTTTTCCAACCTTGAATCTGCTCACTGGTAAATAGCCCCGGTGTATTTGGGTAGCCTTGTGCATCTGGACGAATAATAGTGGCTTCGCTAATGATTAAACCGGCATCGGCACGGCGCGCATAGTACTCCACCATATCTTGTGTGGGTACTAAATTATCATCAGCCATACAGCGGGTTAAAGGCGCCATTAAAACGCGGTTTTTTAGTTCAAGTGAGTCGTTTAATGTATACGGGGCCAGTAAATCTGTGGTCATTGTTAAATCCTTCATTAAGAGTATGCATTTGAGATGCGGCCTTTTTAACAACATTCAAGGGCAATTTTGAATGCTCGCTCAAATTTATGAGAGCTTATACTGTTCAATTTTAAAATTAGATCTGCAAAGATGAATTTAAATAATAATTTTTCAACACACTGTCACATAACTCGATATACTGGTAACAGTAAAATTCAAATTTGAAGCAATAAAGAGTGAGCCAACTATGACAACTGCAAATGCGACTGAAGAACAAACCGTAATTTTAGGGCTAGGGGCAAAAAAACGACTCGCTTTTATGTTTGAAACCGTACAACAGTACAAGCAAGTATGGATTTTAAACGACGATGATGGCTGCGTAATGCTTGCCAACGAAGATGACGACTGTGTACCCGTGTGGCCAACCCGCGATTTTGCACAAGCTTGGGCAACAGGCGACTGGGAAGGCTGTACACCAAAGGCCATTCCGACTAAAGATTGGTTTAGCCGCTGGACACCCGGCCTCGAAGAAGACGACTTACTGATTGCAGTGTTCCCTACCGAAGAGGACGACGGCACGGTGCTTTTTCCTGATGAATTTGAAAGCCAGTTAAAAATTCCTAAAAAGAGAAAGTATTAAGTAGCCAGCATCACGTTTTTATTTGCGCACTAACATTACTTTTCCCAAAAGCTAAATAAGCTTTAGAGTCACTAAAAATAAAAAAGCCGATATTGAACGTAAATATCGGCTTTTGGGTAAAACTTAATTAATCAATTTAAAGTACTAACGCGCCATAAATATTGGAAGTGTGGTGTTTGCAAGCATGTAGTTAGTCATACCACCAAAAATTTGCTCATGGATTCGCCTGTGAGTAAATGCGCCCATCACCACTAAATCAGCATTATGCATTTGCGCTACCGACATAAACGCTTTAGCAGTCGATTGCCTGCCATTATTAAATGTTACAAACTCACTTTTAATATCGTGCTGGGCTAAATATTTAACCACTTCATGGCCGTTTGGCATTTTATCGGCGCTACTTGCACTGGTGCAAATAACAACCTTTTTAGCCTGTTTTAATAGCGGTAAACTGTAAGTGAGCACACGCGATACCTCGGTACTAGCGTTCCAGCCAATCACCACTGTTTTTATATCAAAGTGGGTCATTTGCCGTGGTACCAGTAATATAGGTTTACCACTTCGCATTACCGATGCCTCAAAGGTCGAGGTTGATTTACCACTTTTAGACTGCGGAATAATAATTAAATCAGCAACTTTGCCTTGCTCTGCAATTATTTCGCTGCGCACACCTATATTAATATGCCATGAAGCGCTTGGGTGCGTGGGATGCTCTGCGCTGTCGTCAGTGTATTTAACTTGCTGCTGGGCACATAAACTAACAAATTCGGTTTTTAAATTTGCCGATTCGGTTGTTGCAAAGCGCCCTGCTACAGAGTCTAACTCTTTTACCAATTTAGTTGGTAAGCCAAGCTGCCCTGTTGGCAAAAAGCGTTTTGGGTCTAAGTGCGTGTGATAAACATCAAGGTGCGCATTAAAATACTTAGCAACGGCTAAGCCCCCTTTTAAGCGCTCTGTTACATGCCCACTTGTAGAAAGCGGCATTAAAATAAGCTTAGGTGAAATCATAATTATATCCTTCTTAAGCCAGTGCCTTTTAGAGCGAATGTAAACCGTGCTAAGCGCTACTTGCTTTGCTCAGCACGGCGGCGTTTACAGCTGCGTAAAGCTTGCCACTTCTTGTAGGTAACCGCTTGGTAAATCTAATACCATAAAGTGCGATAAAGTGAGTAAAAATGCTAACGCGCACACTGTCAGTGTTAATGTTCTTGCAATCGAAATACGTGCTTTTACAAGTAAAAATATTATGAAAAACAACGCTATCGAAATCACATAGCCCAGTAAAAAACACCCAGCTAATAAGCCACACAGCCAAAATACATAATGCCAAAGGCCAGTCACGCTTGAGTCGTTCACATACCCCGCAGAGACCTCATTATCGTAATTTACAGCATCGTCTACTTTATTAAGTAAAAGCTTTATAAGCACAACTGCAGAAAGTATTAACATGAACGAGCACACTACGGCAGGAAATACTCCACCTAAGAATGAGCGTTGGAATGAGTCATACAAACCGTACGCAAACACTAAACAAATAAAGCCAGAAAATGCGATTTGTGGTTTAAGGTTCGTTGGTCTTATCTCAGCATTAGCCGTGTTTTTATTGGCTTTTTCTTTTTTAGCAGCTTTAATAGAGTGGCGTGCTGCAAAGAAAATAGAAAGCGCGGTTAATGCACCAATAATCATCACACCCGGTTTTAATAAAAACTCTATGCCGTCAAACTGAATAGCTTGATAAAGGTAAGTTTCCATGCCGCTTGCCAGTACAAAACCAATTAAAAATGCTGGTCGTGGCCATCCAAAGCGCTTCATTAATACGCCTAAAATACCAATACCAATAAGTGCGACTAAATCACCTAAATCACGGGTTGCCTGAAACGCCGCAAAAAAGATCACCATAACCATAAATGGTGCCATGAGCGTGTAAGGAATAGTCGTTACCTTTGCTACCCATTTAGAAATTAGTAAACACGCGCCCGCGCCAATTACATTAGCAAGTGCCAGTGACCATACAATGGTGTAAGTAACATCAAGGTCAGTGGTGATCATCGCAGGGCCTGGCTCTAAGCCAATTAAAACCATACCACCTAAAAATACAGCCATGCTGCCAGAACCTGGAATACCAAATAATAAGGTCGGAATTAAGCCACCGCCTTCTTTGGCATTATTCGATGATTCAGGGGCAATAACACCGCGTATGTCGCCTTTACCAAAGTTTTCGGTGTCTTTAGAGGTTTGCACCGCATGACCATAAGAGATCCAATCAACTACGCTGCCACCTAGGCCAGGTAGTGCGCCAACAACACAGCCAATGGCAGCACAGCGCGTGGCTAGCCATTTGTTTTTAACAACATCTTTGACGCCTTCAAACCATCCACTACCCAGCTCAGAAGCTTCTGAAATAGAGCGGTTTTGACGCAGTAAATCGATAATTTCTGGTAATGCAAATATACCTAAACCAACAACCACTAACGGAATACCATCCATAAGGTAACCGTTATCAAATACCATGCGGTATTCACCGGTTGCAGGAGCACCGCCAAGTGAGCCTAAACATAAACCTAAGCCACATGCGCTTAAGCCTTTTACCAGGCTGTTACCGGCCAATACACCCACCATGCTTAAACCTAGCAAAGTAAGCATAAATAATTCGGCCGAGCCAAACGCTAAAATAACAGGGCGGGCAATCAGTACAAACAGCGTTAAAATAATCGCGCCAAAAAGACCACCAAATAATGACGAAGCAAACGCTGCTGAAAGCGCACGCGCTGCTTGACCCTTTTTAGACAGTGGGAAGCCGTCAAGCACTGTGGCTTGTGAGCCACTGGAACCCGGAATACCCATTAATACAGAGGTGAAGGTGTCAGAGGTTGGAATAACAGCAACTAAGCCAATAAGCATCGCAAGCGCTGAAATTGGGTCCATACCATATAAAAATGGCAATAATAACGATAAACCCGCTATACCGCCTAAACCCGGAAAAATACCAATCAGCAAGCCTAAAAAAACGCCGCCGCATAAATACATTAAGTGTGTGGGGGTAAGAATAGTTTGTAGCGCAATTAAAAATGCATCTAACATACTGCTCTCCTTAGATTAAAAAAGTGGCTCACTAAATGCGAGCCACTGTGTGTATAACAAATCAACATGGGTTTTTAAAAACGCGCGTTGTAGTTTTCGGTTAGGTAATTTCTTACCCATTGTTTGTCAGTTTCAGAAATTGTCAGTGCTGAGCTCAGTGTGTTTACTGCATCTTCGTTTACAAGTTGTGGGTATTGGCCAAGTACTAATTCAGACTCTTTTTTAAAGTTGTCTTGATCAATGACGCGCTGTGCTGCATTGCGCCACTCTGCAATAACGTCATCAGGGGTGCCTTTAGGTAAAAACAGTCCTTTTTGCGCGGCAAAACCGGCTACAAAAAAGGTTTTCCATACGTTGTATTCAACGCCTGTTGGCTTTTTACCATGGATCATTTCGTATACTTCGCCTACGTGTGGTAAGTCAGGAAACGTTGGGTCGCGTACAATTTTGCCTTCTTTATTAAGTACGCCAAACGACATAAGCGGAATCGCTTTACCTTCATCAACTAGCGGCTGTACTTTTTTTAAGTAGGCAGACGTAGTTTGGAAGTCGATATCCACCTCGCCACGCTCAAACGATAAACGCGCGCTGCCACGGCCTTTCATACCAAAAATGGCGTGAATGTCTAAATCAAGCATATCGAAAGCTAATAACCCAACCAAGTCCATTGAGGCGGCGCGTTGGCTACCAAATTTAAGTTTTTGACCCTGCAATTTGGCAAGCTCTGATGCGTTTTTAATACCCAGCTCTGGGCGCACATATACCACCGCACCAGTCGGTGTGGCCATAATTACGTTCCAACGTTTTACTTCGTATCTAACGCGTGAGTCGCCAAGTAAGTAAGGGATTTGTGTAGAGGCAGAAGTACTAAATACATTTAAGCCATTTGCTGTAGCGCGGCGCTCAAAGCGGTTAGCGCCTTTGGTAGAGCCACCACCTGGAATGTTTTTAACCACAACCACAGGTTTACCATTTAAATGCTGAGAAAAACGCGGACCAAAAAAACGTGCCCATGTGTCAGAGCCGCCACCTTCTTTAAAAGGCACAACCCACTCTACTCGCTCACCATCAAAGCTTACTTCGTCGTTATTGTTTGCATAAGCTGAGCTGATACAAGTGCTTGCTGCTAACACAACAAGCATTGCTTTTAGTCGATTAGGTGCAAAAGTACTTAATTTAATCTTCATAATTTGACCTCTGTTATTCGCTGCAATTATTTAAATAGGTCCTAATAACGCCATTGCATCTATTACGTAGATGAAAGAATTTCGTTAAAAGAAGTTAACAACAGCTAGACTAATAGCCGAAACTGTCATCTACCTGTCATCGATGCCAAACTATCCATTAATTTAAAATTATTTATAAGATATTGTTTTTAAATAAAAATAAATTTATTTTTATTTATTTAAAGCATAAAAAAAGCGATAACAGACAATCTGCTATCGCATTTTCGGTTGGTTTACTAAGGCTTAACACCAATTCGCTTAATTAAGTGAGCTATTTTGCCCATTGGTATAAGTTAAGCTATTTTGCTTTCATCCCATACTTTTGCAGGTATGTGTACTTCACCTTTAAATAACATTCTGGCGGTGCGCATTAACCCCGCCGATTTTATATCTAGCGTGTCGTTTTCAAAGCGCCCCTCAAGTAGTAAATCTATTTTACCGCTGGGGTGTTCAACCACTATATTTTGCTGCTCTGAGCTTTGTGGGGTAATTAAGTCGGACGCCACACTGCCTGGCAACATGCAACTAACACTCACGCAAATTGCTCCTGTAACAGAATGGCTGGTATGGCAATTTTGCGGCACAAAGTAGCGCGAAGTTATCGTACCGCCAAATTGCGGCACCGACAGTAAGCCGACTTTAGGAATGACTTTTCCGGTTGCATCGCCAAGGCCCATTTTTAGTGACGCCTGCAGGCGAATGCTTTCTATTTTTTGCAGTAACTCTGTATTTGCATCAAGCTCTTGTTTAGTTTCAGAGCCTTTTACACCCAGTGATGGTGCAGGTATTAGTACCATTGGCATGGCAGCATCTACACAACTTACCTCTACGCCATCAAAGGTATCGCGTACAGAGCCAGTAGGCAGTAATTCACCTGTTTTAGTGCCACACACATCAAAAAACTTAAGTAAAATAGGCGCCCCAGAGCCCGGTACGCCATCAATGGTGGCATCGCCTTCGTACTCAACAAAGCCGTTAGGCGTTTGTACCACAACTTCAATCAGGGTATTGGTATTTACATTTTTAACCCGTACCGTTGTTTCACCGTCGTTTGCAGTAACCAGTCCGTATTCAATTGCCAGTGGTGCTGCACCAGATAAGATATTGCCACACGAAGGGGTTATATCGACTTCATTTTGCTCAATGGCAACTTGCGCAAATAAGTAATCAATGTCTGCATCGGGGTCGGTTGAGCGTGAAATAATGGCCGCTTTACTGGTTAGTGAGTTTCCTCCACCAACGCCATTTACTTGCAGCGGGTCGCCTGAGCCCATTGCTGCAGTTAAAATTTCTTTGCGTTTATCCCACTCTCTCGGTAAATCGTTGGCTAAAAAATAAGTCCCGCGAGACGTTCCGCCGCGCATAATGACACAAGGTATTTTTTTTTGAATAGTCATAATAATCCAGCTTCTAAATCAATTTAAATGAGCAGTAACGGGTTAGTTATTACTTAAAATAACCACGCACTCTTGCACTTGCTCTTGCTTACTTTGCAAAGATTGAGGGGCAAAATTAGTATTACTTGTTGCACTAGCAGCCGTGGCTGTTTGGTGGCTATTTGCACGAAAGTGAATGGCTCTCGGCGTAGGTTTTAACTGAGGTGTAGCGTGTGTTGAGTTCATCGTTTCGCCCTTTCAATGCAATTAAAAACAAGTAACGTCGTTATCAAAACGTTGCCCGTTTTTTAAGAGTAAGGAGCCAAACTGTCACTAACCTGTCACGAAATAAAAATTGATTAAAAAATAACTTTTAAACATTAAAAAACGCGCAGCATTTTCATGCTGCGCGTTAAAAGCCAATCGAAGGGGCGTTTAAAACTTAATGGTGTAATCCACATATACACGGTGATCTGCTCTGTCTCCTTTTACACCATCAACACTGCCGGTTTCATCTGTGGTGTAATCTAAAAATAACCATCGTAGGCTTAAGCCTTTTACAGCCGCTACTTTGTAGCGTGTATCAATAGCCCAGTATTTTTCATCGGCTGTGCCACCTGCTTTACCTAAGCTTGAATTTTCTGCATCGCTGCCGCTGGTGTAATAAAATTTTGTGGTTAAACCCGGTGCCACCGCTTTTAGGTCAACACCTAAGCGAGCCTGCCAAGTTGACTCATTTTGGTTTGTTAAATCGGCACCAATCAATGAGCGCGTGGGAAATGGGTTAGTACCGTGATCGCCACTAAAGTTATCTTCAATCCAAGCATCGTTCACTTTGGTAAATGCGGCGCCTAGTGTCCAAATATCTTTTTTCCAATTGGCATCTAGGTAATAGGCAAAACCATCGTTTTCACTTTTAGTAACGCCTGAAACCGCATCGAGTGCATCTTCATCATCTAAATCGCCACCCTCTGCGCCGGTTACAAATAAATCGCCATCGTCTTGTGAGGTAAACACGCCACTTGAAAGGGTTAACTTACTTTGATCGAGCTTAATAGCGTAACTGCCTTTAAGCCCAAGCTTTGATAAGTAGTCATGAGAATTTAAATACTCTGCGTCTATTTTTAGCGCATCTTTTTTGTAGCTTGCGCCCACACCCCAAATAACACTAATTGCGCCGTTATCTGACTGGTCGGTAGAAAAATCTTCCCACTTGTCGTCGTGGCGGCGGCTCCATTTATCGTAGGCGTAACCATATACTTTGGTATTCCCAAACGTGTAGTCACCAAATACGCCTCTAAAAGTATTGGGAATTGCGCGACTACCTGAGCTTTTTAACAACATGCTTTTGGTTTTTTGCCCGCCTATTTTTACATGGCCATTGTCGCCAAGTTTAACGTCGATAAAATATTGACCAAATTTAGAAAAACTATCGTCAACGCCGCCTTTTTCATCCCCTGCGGGTAAAATATTGTTTTGTGCGCTGCCGGTTGAGTTGTAATTAAGTACCGTATAAGTAGAGACACCCATGCTAATTAAGTCATTAAAATAGCCCGATTGATAATTGAGCTCTATGCCTTGTGCAAACGTTGAGTCATCGCTGGCGTCGTTATCGTAATCGCGGTCAAAGTAAATTGACCTTAGCTTAATATTAAATTCGTCTTGCTCTGTAAGCCCATTAAAAGAAGCATACGAAGGAATAGAAACACAAGTTAATACTGCGCCTGTTACTGCAAATATTTTAGAGAACCGTTGAGCCATAGTTGTCTCCGCTACCTTGTTTAATTAAATTTATAGTTGTGTGTAGTGTGTATCAGTTTATTCATGTTGCAATTTACACGGCAAACCTGTCACAAACCTGTCACAAGATAATTACATATTAGGCAATTGTATTTTTTAGCTATTAAATTAAAACTATAGCTTATCTTGCTATAAACGAAGGCATTTGCGTATTGTAAACGTTGCAGTAATTGTTTAGTGTCTTGCACAACTTAAAATTATATTTTTTAATTGCGACTTTGCGGGTGTGCTTAATGAGAATTTTAGCAGTTGAAGACGACGAAGTGTTAGGAGAAGCAATTTGCCAACGCTTCACCAAAATGGGCCAAGGTATAGACCTTGTAACCAGTGGTGATGTGGCTAATTCGCTGTTAAAACGCCATGAGTACGACCTTATTTTACTTGATTTAAACTTGCCCAATTTAAACGGTGAGCAAATATTAAAAAAGCTCAGGGCTCGCTCATCAAATACGCCTGTATTAATTTTAACGGCACGCGCTCAAGTAGAGCACCGTATAGAATTACTCGACTTAGGCGCCGACGATTACCTCACTAAACCCTTTGATTTTGGCGAATTAGAAGCCCGTTGCCGCGCCCTACTTAGGCGTAACCAAGGCCTTGGTAAAGACATTATTAGTTATGGCAACCTCGATTTTGACCGAAAATCATGCACGGTCACTATTGCTAAAGAACTTATTGATTTAAAACAACGCGAATTTAGATTACTCGAAATATTTTTAACTCATCAAGGTAAAGTGCTTAATAAAGATGAGTTACTCGATCACTTATATTCGTTTGACGACTCACCTAGCCCTAACGCCATAGAAACCTACGTAGCAAGGCTTCGTAAAAAGCTGGTAAATAGCAGTGTCGATATAAAAACACTGCGCGGTTTAGGCTACCTTTTAGCACAGTGTAATGAATAGCAAAACCCTCCCCTCTATTCGCCGACAGCTACTTACAATAACCATTACTCTAATGGTTATAATCACACTTATTACCTATTTTATGGCTAATAATTACAGTAAAAACGCCGCCCAAATTTCATACGATAGGCTACTTGCCAGTGCTGCTTTACAAATATTTGAAAATACCCACATTGATTACCACGAAATTATTGTTGATTTACCCAGCGCTACATTCGAAACTCTTTCGATGGCCTCAAATGACAGATTGGTGTATCAAATAACGCAAAATCAAGGGGAGCACTTAACCGGCTACAAAGGCTTATACCAACACATTTTGCAAAAAGCCAACACTCAGTGGCAACGTACAGAGTATGACCCGCGAGATAACCTACTGATACAATTTTGGGAAGGTGATTACAAAGGCGAAAACTATCGCTTTATTTTACTCTCAGATAAGCTTTATGAAGTGGGTGAATCGTTCGATGTAAATATTTTAATAGGCCAAACAACCCAAGCGCGCGATCAGCTCGCCTATGAAATGAATTTAAATGTTATACAAATGGTTATTTTGACTTTCGCAATCGCAATAGTGCTTATATTGCTGGGAGTGAATCAAATTTTGCGCCCTATTTACAGTATAAATAAAAAAATACGCAAACGTTCTCCTACTGACTTACGCCCGATTGACATGTCAGTTCCTAAAGAAATGGCCGATTTAGTGTCAACCATTAACCATTTTATATCACAATTAGAAGTCTCGCTTAATCATTTAAAACGCTTTACCGGCGAAGTGGCCCATCAAATAAGAACGCCCCTTGCAGGCCTTAAAAGCCAAGCGCAAAATGCCATTGAAGAAAGCGATGAAAAAATAAGAACAGAGCAGTTAAATCGTGTTTTATACTCAACAGATTTACTCGACAGCACCGTGACCCAACTGTTAAACCAAGCAACCCTTGCGCATCGTTTTCATAGCCAGCCATTAATAACGCTTTCGTTGCCGGAGCTGGTAAAGTCTGTGTGTAGAGATGTTGCGGTATCGGCGATTCAACGTGGCGTGATCATCACATATCAGGGTGATGATAACTTAATGATTAGTGGCGATTCGTTTGCACTTAGCCAAATGCTACGCAACATTTTAGAAAACGCGATTAAATTTAGCCCGCAAAATAAAGAAGTAAATGTGTCTACCGAGCTTCATAGTACAGATAGTGGTTACATAGCCCGTTTATGTGTGGCTGATCAAGGTGTAGGTGTACCCGATGCGCAAAAACAACATGTGTTTGAACGCTTTTACAAAAGTAAAGGCGACCCACGTGCTGGCAGTGGTTTGGGATTAAGTATTGCAAAGGAGGTGGCAGAACATCATAAAGCAGAGATTAAGCTGCTTGATAACACCCCGTCAGGGCTTATTTTTGAAATAAACTTTCCGCTCATGCTAACAGAGGACGAACATTGAAATTTTTATCGCTGATTTATATTGCCGTTGTTTTTACGTGCTTTGTAGGCTCGCCATTCGTTGCTGCAAAAACTCCTTTAGTATTTCCTGCACAAAGCGAAAACAAGTCAGTACTAAAAATATATGGCGGCGCCGATAAAATGGAAATTGCCCCTTTTTTATCGGCCTTTCAAAAAAAGTACCCATTTGTACAAGTTGATTATTATGAGCTGAGTACCTTCGAAGTGTATAGCGAATTTTTAGCCGACGTTAATAACCCGCCCGACGTTTTATTAAGTTCAGCAATGAATTTGCAAGTAAAGCTAGTTAACGATGGCTACGCACAGCCTTACAGCTCTGAGCAAACAAATAAACTCCCCGCATGGGCTAAATGGCGCAATGAAGTGTTTGGCTTTACTTATGAAACCGCGGTAATTGCATTTAATAAAGAATTTTTAGGTGAAGAGGTCGCACCAAGTAGCCGCAACGAATTACTTGAACTCATACGTAGGCGCAGTGACAAAATTAAAGGCCGAATTGGCATTTACGATATTACTCAAGTGGGTATAGGCTATTTGCTGTGGGCTCATGACCGCGAGCAAAGCTCCAGCTATGGCCGAATGCTTGAATCGTTTGGCTATCACAGTACGCGTGTATTTAGACGCAGCGCCGACATACTCAAGGCCCTTTCAACGGGTGAGCTCACTGTTGGCTATAACATATTAAGCTCTTATGCGCGCACCTGGGCGGCGCAGCACCCTAATATTATTGTAGTGCAACCTAAAGACTACACCTCGGTTATTATGCGCAGCGCCATAATTCCTAAACACGCAAAAAATGTTATTGGCGCACAGCTGTTTATTGATTATTTAGTGTCTGTACAAGGACAAACAGACATGGCTAATTTTACTAACTTTGAACCAATTAACAATGAAGTACGTGTAAAACAAAAACATTTACTTGATATATCAGAAGGTCAGCTTCGCCCCGTCCCCCTTGGCATAGAAATATTAGTGATAGATGATCAGATGAAGCGCCAAATAATCATTCAAGAATGGGAAAACGCGTTATTTGAGTACCAATGAGCCAATGGGCTTAAAAGTACATTTGCCAATTTATTAATATTTAAGCCTAAAACTTTTCACTCCCTATAGTAGCGCTTTAAACCCTTGATTGATTTGCTTTTGAGCGATTATGTAAGCCGCTGCTTCAAGTATTTGTTCATCACTTACAGGGTGATCAAATTCGTATAGTGACTTGTTATTTTGCATTGTTATGCCCTCTTAATGGTTTATGCAAAATAGTGATGTATATGTTTAACGTTTTTGTTTCGCCTCAGTAAAAAATTACTACCCCCGGAAAGGATATGTACTAATAACCTAACCGGAGAAATCCCATGCGTTTAATCAAATTAAAAGAAGTTTTACATATCACAGGCTTAAGCCGCTCAACTGTTTACCGCTTTATGAGTGCTGGTGGATTTCCAATGAAAGTTGAGCTAGGTGGTAACTCTGTAGCCTGGGTAGAAAGTGAAGTTGAAGAATGGATAAGTGAAAAAATTGGGAAAAGGGACACTATAAATACAGCAGCTTAAAATGCTACCCCATAGCGGGGTAGCTTTAATAAAGCCTACTGGCTTAATTCATAGCAAAGTCTAAAGCCGGTTTTTACTCCTTTATATTTGCCAGTACAATCTCGCGGACCTGATGCTCTTATTACATGAGCGTCACCATAAAAAGAGGTTAAACTTGCTGAACGAATACTTACGCCTTCCAACAACCATTCAGCAAAAAAGTTCGAGTCTATAAATTTTAACCCGTTCTTTTCAAAATTAGATAAACTTTCAGGAAAGCGTAGTGTTAATGCATCAAAGTCACTCTGACTCATATAAGGTGGATGATTTGGGTATTGCTTGCCGTTAGGTGTATAAAAGGTCATATAGCCACCGCTTTTAAAGCTGGCATTTGTCCCTAAGTCGTTATCCCTAACAGTTAAGTACTCGTCGTATGCTAGTAATCTTAGTGGTACGTTTGTTTCTTTTTCTGCCCAGCTAATATAAGCCAGCACATCATAAAAAGTACATGTTGCGGCTAAATTTTTATCAGCCTCACTATTTAATGGGAGTAATGAGTCGCCTTTTCTGGTAGCAAAATATTCATGGTTTTTATGTAAAAAATCATTTAGTTCATCTATGGTTATAAGCTCTGAAACCATTAGCTCTTTTTCGGCTAGCTTAATCTTTTTAAAGCCATGTAGGCGCTTATTCGAGCCGTGGCTTTCAGTAATATAATCACCAGAAGCTTCATAATAATTCTGAAGTATTACATGCTGCCCTGGGTAATTTTCCGTCAAACCACCATTGCCATAGTAATGCTGTTCAGCTAAGTGGCTATCTAATTCACGATTACCTTTATAGTTAAAGTACTCCCAACGCTTAAAACGGTAGTCTTCAACAAAACTTGGTATATCAGCTCGTTTTAGGTAATCGCCATATATTTGATGTGAAAAAACCTTATCTCTTTGGTTTTTAATTACTAAGTCATAGTTACCATTATCATCAGACAAAAATATAAGATTGTCGTTATAAGGAATGACATGTACCCACCCCTTGCTTGATTGCTGAAACCTTTGATTTAATAATTTCTGTATAAATTGCGCTGACTTTATATATGTCTCAGATTCATCCGAAGACATGCTATTTTCATAATAGACCTCAACATCTGAACCGAAACCATGCTCGTAGAAGTTTGTAAGGTTGTTACCAAGTAAGTTGTAGCAACCATTTACTTCAAATTGATTACTGATAATGATTAAATCTGAAATACTCACCATCACTTCTTTATATTCAGAGGTTTGGCTGAAAACTATACTTGAAGTATCATCTGCAAGGTCAAAGATAGAACGAAGGTTTTCTGCTCGTCTCTTAGTAAGAGGAATTTTTGCATTAAGATCTAAAGATAATAATTTCTTAAAGCGCTCTTCATTAAGGTCTACAAAATAGTGTTCCTTCATAGCCTCAATATATTTATCAAGTTCAAAGCTATCATCACAAAAGAGCTTAATATGCAGCTTTTGAATAAAAATATTTTCCCAATATTTATCTTTAGCTAATACTTCATAAAGATCATGCATATCCCAGGCTAAAACACCTGAAAAATCGAAGTCGTGGCCAGTAAATAACTTGCTCGGCATCTGCCCTTTTGTGTAAAACAGTCTTTCAGATACTTGCTGGTGGGTAAATTGCGTGTAGCCTAATTGCATTCCACGGTATTTATGCTCAAGTAAATTAGCTCGTTTGTGCAGGCTATGCTTTGCCATAAATGGTTTAAGCTTGTCTTCAAACTCTTTTTCGTAGTTAGCAAACCCCCCCTTAATACCGAGGCTTTTCGCTAGTATATTAAGCTTTGTGGTATGAGATATTTTTTCTCTGTCTCTGATAGTTTTTTTAGCTGAGTATTTTAAGCTTTCTGGTGTTAAACCAGTTACAGGTACTATATGAAATTTTTCTAAAGGGATGTATGTAGTTGGAACTATAGTATTGTTTTTCATTCTATAACCTTAAGAATAGTTAAAGCCCCGTTGTTTATTTTAAACGGCGTACTTCTGGCTACTAAGTCCAAGAATGAAGTGTATATCGTAGGTGTGATGTAAAACGATTCGAGTGCTTTGTTTTGTAAGAAGTACATTACAAACCGCAGGTAAGCCTCTGCCCTAGGAATGCACCTTATTATGAAAGTATTTATTAGTCAATGATTTCTTAAAAGTCATTGACTAATAAAAGTGATGTCGATTCTTAGGGATGCTTTACTAACAGTAACTTAGAGTCGTAAACTTGCTTTTAACCCCTATATGATGCCTTTCTCTTAACGATTTTCTTGGTTAAATAAAAATACGATTACTGTTAAAGAGATCCCCTAGATTGACTAAAGTCACATAACCCCTAAAGCCCTAAATTTTTCCATTTGAGTATTAGCCCACAGATCATCGCCACTAACTTTACGATATACCTTTAAATAAGCTACGGCCTTTTGCGGCTGCCTTATTTGCTCATAAGCTAGCGCTAACCGTTTTAAAATTGATGGTTTTCGTGGATATTGTTTATTTAAATTAGTAAGCAATTCGATAGCTTCGTCATACCTAGATTGCAAACCGCACACAGAGGCCTTTTTTAATAACATCTCTGGCTTGTTTAATTCACCTCTAGCTTCAATATCTTCAATCACTTTATTGGCATTTAACACATCTTTGTTTTTCAAATAGGTATTGACTGATAACTCTCTAAATTCAGTACCTAAGTAGTCATTTAAAGATATGCACTCTGAGTTATTGCTTAATACGTCAACTATTTCAAAGTACCTACCACCTCGATATAGCGCTCTTACTTGTGCTAAAAGCGCATGATAATCCTTACTTGAATCAAACTCAGCTCTTGCTACTTGTGCTGCTTCAACGTATTTTTCATCTTCAATTAATTTAAAAGCATATGAGGACCAGTCACCTTGCTCAGAGCTATGAGCTGATAACGCAACGGCAGGCTCAAAGTTAGTCTGTGCAAAACGGACAACTTTTAAGTCAGCTAGCATATCGTCTATGCTTTCCCATCTATCTGATGAGTTAACACTTAAGGCTTTGAAAATGAATTCTTCAAGCTTTCCTGATACTGTTTTATTGAGCTCACTAGGCTTTGGAAAAGGTAAATTTCTATATACAGCACTTGGCGTATCATGAGGTGGCCTCCCAGTAACTAACTGGTACATAAGCACACCTAAGCTGTACATATCACCACGAATCAATTCTAAAAAACTACCTTTTCTTTCTGAACAATCAGCGTACTCAGGTGCAGAATAAAGTACAGTACCGCCATTTTGTCTGCTACGAGCATATATCTCTTCTGGCAAAGCTGAGCTACCAAAATCAGTTAGCTTAACTTGATCACCGCTAATCAAAATATTATGAGGCTTTAAGTCACCATGTGATACCGGCTTTTCCAATTCAGATAAGTGTTTAACACCTAAAAGAATTTGCTCATAAATTTGAAATATTTGTTTGTAGGTTTTGGCAAAACCGCTTTCGCGATCTTCCAGCAACTGGGCAAGGCTTCTGCTAGGAAAATATTCCATTTCAATACCGTACCATTCTCTTTCTGGTGGTATTCTCCCCATCCAATATATTTGAACAACATTTTCGTGTGATGGAACGCCTAAGAGATCTTGTCCCTCACGTAAACTGCTATCAGAGGCAGAACAATCTTTTGGTATTTTAACAGCTACTATTTGGTTATCTTCTATCCTTTGCGCACGCCATACCCAGCCATGGGTGCCATCACCTAATTGCTCAAGTAATAAATAGCGATCGCCCAGTTTCATATCACTACTAGGCATAAAATAATGTTTTGATTTCGCCACTTTATCCTCTCTTAATTACATCGACTAACCGATGCGTACCTTGCTTGTCACTTTGAAATACAAAGTTTAGTATCAGCAATTGTCTAGTATCACAACCTTCAACAAATTCGCCGTTTGATAATTTAAAACCTTGTTCAAATATTGTTTTCAAGTTTTTATTATCAGGTAATGTTTTTAAGCCATTGGTCCAGTAAGCAAGAACCACAAATTCAGGTTGTAACTGCCACCGTCTGTGGGCTAGCAATAAATTCTTAACTTTATCTATTAACTTTTTTTGATCTGAATTTGTACCTGAGTAGCGTTCAAACTCTACAACCAAATTAGGTTTTTGTGTTTGTTTATCAAACCAAACAGCATCTGAGCGAACATCATGATTACTTGTTATGGCATAAGTTAAAGGAGCTGGAACTTCTACAACACCGGAAAAGCCAAGGTGATGCCCCAGCTCCATCCAATAACTACAACCTAAGCTGTGAATAAGCGTATCATCATCTTTTATTCCCCAATCACTCATCATTGGAAATGCGTGTTTAACGAATTCACTATTTTCAATTGTCTTTAATACTTTTTCTTGAAGTGAGTTATTCACTAAAAGTACCCCAAACATTTAATACTTCAGGCGACTCGCCACCATGTACTAAGGCTTTAGAACCAACTTTAACTAATAATGGTGCAGGTATGGAGCGACCACAAATCAAGGCTTCACCAGTTGATAGACTAGGTAGCTCTTCTAAGTCGGCTTTACTTACCATATCTGATGCTTTAGTAATAAACCGTTGATCGTCAGGGTTCTTAAGGCGCATTGTGATCAACGTATTACATTGCGATGTTACATCGGCATCGAGCTTTGATGGTCGTTGACTAACAATGCCAAAACCAACACCAAATTTACGCCCCTCACCGGCAATTTTTTTAATGATCCTGTGGCTCACAGCTTTACCACCAGCTGGAGCAAAGTTATGCCCTTCTTCATAAACTAAGAAGCTTGGACGTGTTTTATCTGTTTTGCTTGAGGCTGCTCTTAATATTTCACTTGAAAGCAAACCACAAATAACTTGCTTAGCGGTATCACTTAAACCTTGTAAATCAATGACAACTAAACGACCTTTTTTATCACTCGGGCGACCAATCATTTCATAGATATCAGTTGGCCCACTTAACTCAGATGAATAGAAACTTTGTGCTTCATTTAAAACGCGAGATAGCTTCATTGAAGCAACAGCAGCAGAACGACCATTTAATGCTTGTGCTTCAGCACTACTTAAATCATCCCACTTCTTAACTTCTTCAATACCATCACCTAAGAAGAATCTCAGTTTATTTATATCCCTAGGTTCAACAGTTTCCACTGTACGCCAATAACGAATTGCTACATCTAATACTCGTTGTTGTGGCTCTGTTAACCCAGGTAATATTTCTGAAATATCATCCATTTCAAACTTATCAAACTGAAGAGCTAATACCTTGTTTTTATTTGCATACTTTTGACGGAAGTTATCCATTTGCGGTGTATATATTTGAATACCAGCATTTGAAGCTTGTAGCTTTTCCATCATGTGCTTAATTTCTGGTAAAGATTTTTTATCGCGTTCATCTTCAGTATCTAAATGATCGCCAAATTGTAAGTTACCGCCTTGTAGCGCTCTGCCATATTCACCATGGGGATCAAATACAACAACAGTGCCATTATTTAACGCAACCAAACGTTCAATTATTCGGCCTACAGTGTAAGATTTACCAGAGCCAGTCATCGCTAGAATAGCCATATGCTCAGTAACTAGTTTATTTACATCTAAATAGACTGGAACTGTATTTTCACCATGCTCATAACCAACCAAATTACCAATATGTAAGCTGTTTTGCTCATTAAATTCATAGAAGTCACTTAAGAATTGATAATCAACAGTCTCGACTTTTGAGCCTGGATCAAGTGGCCTACGTGGTATTTTAATTTGGTTAGTTGTTGCATCTTTATAACCTACTAAATCAATAGTCGCGTACACATGCTCACCAGTAATTTCAGCACCAGGCAATAACTCAAGCTCAGATACAGAGTTACCAAAACCAGAGTTAAACAACATATTTGTTCGTTGAATCGAAACAATACGGCCAAGTACATGAGTTACAGGCTCATCCTGACGCTCTTGATGTCGAATCCTAACAAACTCACCTCTTCTTCCTGAAAACGAACTGTTTAATACCATGTGTAAATTGTGCGGCTCGCCGGTATTACCTACTAATGTCCCTAAAACTTGGTGCTTCATTATAATTCTCCATCTAAATCTGATAACCAAACATCTTCAACTTCTCTTGATTTAAGTGCTGACTGAATATTTGATTTATAAAACTTCACAAACTGGTCTAATTGTTTCAATTCTTGTTGGGCCAACTGTATTGGCAGCGGGTAAGCCCTTTGTCCACCAACAGCCATTAAACACATTAATTGACCACACAAAACATCTAATGCCTGTGAATCCCAGTCTGGCTCATCACCTGCTAATTGAACTAGGCGAATACCGGTACTATTACCACCTTTAAAATGAAAACCAACTAAACCATTTTCGGCTGCCTGTTTAGGCTCCATACGGTCTTGATTCTCTGCAATTCTAAAAGCTGCTGTTCGAGTAAAACTACTTAAAATACCATTTATAAAGCGCTGTTCACCAATACTTGAGAGGCCTTTTAAGTGAGACAAAATATTACCCGCTGCTTGTTGGTCTATATCTTCACTGGCAAGTAATTGAGAAAGTCCATCAGGGGTTCTTAAATCTTGTTTAGCAATGTATAAAATTGCGCCAAACTTTTCAGAAGCAATACCAGCTAATATAGGTCCTTCTTTGTTCCAAGGATAAAGATTTTCTTTATGGGTTAACCAAAACTGATCAATTACAGCTAAGGTATCATCATAAGTTTTACGATATTCGGTATGCTCGGGTGCATCCTTTAAGGGAGCCATATCGCGGCCAAGAAACAACGGACAATCGAGCAATATTAAATCAACAGGTTCACCATTGAGTAATCGTTGCTCAGCAAGTTGGTAGGCTTGTTTTATTTGAATTAGAGCTAATCGCTTTGACTGGTTTACAAAATCAATATCATCAAGTTCTGTAGTACTATTTTGCCCTGATGTCGCCACAGCATTATCTTTTATCGTCAGCTCAAGGCTCACCGCAGCACTCGCGTATAAAAAGCCACCTAACGTTTTTTGTGTAGCACTACGGGTCGCAATACCTGCAACTTTAATATTTAGCGGGTTTGGCCGTTCAATCGGTTTAACTAAACCTGCAGATACAAATAAAGGCGCTAACTGCTCTAAATCCCTTATTTGCTGTAAAAGGCGACCAACAGTGCCTGGCATATGCAACTGAGTTTGCACAGCTAATGTTTGTGCCAAACTACGATTAGTTGTACCTAAACTACTCATGGAGCCATCCTTTTTAATTCATCAGCATAAAGCTTATACGGGCTTGCCATTAAGGTATCCTCACCTGACTGGCTTAAACTCCCGTCTGTAAATAATTGGTGCGTTTCAATATCAGTTAACGCATTAATTAAACTTTCATCATTAACATTAAATAAAGCTAACCGCTTCACTCTCTCTATCAACTGTGTGCCTAACTCAAAGCTTTTACCATAAGCACAACAAAGCAATACATGATGCGCATCTTGTAAAATTAGTTGTTCCTTTTCACTAGTTGAATCCTGTTCGCTTACTTTAGCAATGCCAGCAAAATTAAATAATGCTTCAAACCAACCTTTCACTGCTTCAATTTCATCCAAACAAGTTAAAGACCAAAGCGGTAAAGACGTAACAGCAAACTGGCCTGACGTAGCATGCTGTTTAAAGAACAAGGTATTCAAAGAGCCATTCTGCCAACTATGACCTAATGAACGCTCAAACTGACAAGTTATAGCCTCAAAAACATATTTAACTTCGTCACATAAACTAGCAGCTAAACCTTCACCTACTAAACTTTCACTTTGTAGTTGTACCTGCCAATCTAAATTGGCTGAAACCAAGCCATCGTTAAATGGTGGGATCAACAGCAACTGACGACCCGGTAACGCTAACCATTCTCTAAATCCACCTTGTTGTTCACTTGTCAGTTTCTGCCAATTTTGGCCAAACATCAGTAATGATCCACAATCAGGAAGCGCTTCAATATCAGCTAGTACCTCTACTGGCAAAATATCAGCGATGACACTGCCACGGCGATGAGTTGCTAATTCTCCAACTAAATAGGTATTAATAGTCAAACCGTTAAGCCCCGCCTAATCGATAGGTTTGCACAATCAGCTGTTTGTTCACTAGCTCTTGGGTTTCATCATGGGTGAAATTAGGATCTTTTCCTTCAGCTAAATCATTAACAATTACTGCCCAGCGTTCAGCGCTAACAATATGTGAATCAAGCAAAGTATTTATTTTAGTTTTCACTTTGGCTTCTCTTGCGTCTAGCTCTTTTTTGGCTTGCGCTAAAGAGCCCATACTTTCTACTTCTTTAATGGTTAACGTAGGAGTTTGCGCTTCACCATTTATTGTTTGTAGAACATGCAAGGCTTGATCAAAATTACAATTCTGATTTTTAAGTAATTTCTCACGATAACCAATCACATAGTTTTTTAAGGTCGCAATATCACCAGACCACTGTGTAAGCTGCTTTTTAACATCAGCTAGCAGTGGCGGTACTTGTTCTCGCAATAATTTGAACTGTCCTAATTGCAGATCAGAATTAATTCTATCTTTTAACGAATCGGCTTCATCTTGAATGTCATCAAACAAGCCAGCAACGTATTTAACCTTTTTATTGAGCTGTTCTAATTTTGTTAAAGCGTCAGGGTATATTGATGCAAAATCCGCAGGTACATTATCTAAAGACTGTTTAACCTCTTCCAGCCCCGCAACAGCTTCATCAGCACGGGTATGTTGCTTTAAAAACTCAGCTTTCAAATCTACATAACTAGAAATTACCGCACCACTTATATCCTCAAGTGGTAAGCACTGCTCACTATCAATGTTATAGCCAACCTCCTGGGCTAATTGTTCTAAACGTTTTAAAGCATGTTCAACGTCTAAATTACGCAAATAGAAACCTAAGGTTCCCGCTTCAGTGTGTTGTTTCTCTGGTGTTTCTCCTGGCAATGTCCCCGGCCTAATAGCACCAGCAAGAATACGAGAGATTTTATCTAACGATAAAGTGAAGATATTTTGCGGGAATGGTGGTTTGCTCTCAGCATCTGATTTTATTTCAGAAATAAGCGCTGTGGTTTGAGTCGTTACTGCTTTTTCAATTTTATAAACCTGATCGGCAAACGATTTTGCTTTGGCAATACGCTTCCAAAGAGGCGAGCTATCCTGTTCAAAATCTAAATTAGCAAACTGCTTTTGCTGCAATTCTTGCTGATAACCTTCTGCTTGGTATACCCACTCAACAGATTTTTGATGTGCATATCTGGCCTGACTGGTTGTAGCTAACTGGTTGGCATAATCAAACCAATCATCAATGCTCGGTAATGTAGTTTCTTCTAACCTTTTAATTTCTGATTGAAGTGAACTCGCCTTGTTTAAATTTGCCTGTGCCATATGAGTTTTAGCCCCAACTTCTTTTTTACCTTTAGGCGCAAACAAGGTATTAATTCGACCTTCTCCAAATAAGGTAGCAATCTCACTAACACGTGTTGGGTAATCATTTTCTAACCAATTCTCAGCTTCTTTTAACCTGCCTTCAAAAGCACTGCGTTCATTTAATGAATAAACTGGAACTTTAGGTTTGCTAGGATCACTACTTTGATCAACTAATAGAGCGCTATCTAATAACAACATCCACTCTTTAAATACATCATTAGGATTCTTTGTGTGCCAGCTGTAGCCAAAAAACCAGGCTTGTTTAGCATATTCTAAAGTGATTTTAGTATGCTTAAACAAACGCTCTTTTAATAAACGGCATATAAAAGTAGGAAACTGTGCTTGAGCCGTTATTTCATCAGTAGAAGAAAATATTTGACTCCACTCTTGTTCACCAAAACCATCATTAAGTTCTTTTTGCGGTACTTTTAATTGCCTAACTAAATCGTACAATGCGCCATCTTCAACAGTTTGAGGTGTTTGATCGTAACGGCTCAATTTTTTCACATCGCTTCGCACAATTAAATCAGCCCAACCATCGGCTAATAACTCCAGTTCTTTTTGCGTAAGTTTATTGCTCGCTCGTAATGGCATAGCAATTAAGCCACGCTCATGTAGGCCTTGTCGCCAATGAGTGGCAGAATCAACCAAGCTTCTATTTAATGCATCAAGGCGCTGTAAAAACTTAGAGGTTAAACCTTTACGCTCAATGGTAAAACCTTGGCAGTCTGCCAGTGGCATCCCCACTTGCTCTAAAATATGCTCTTCGTTATGACTTAAACGATACAGCATTAAATAATCTTGCGCCTTTTGCAGCACAGGATCTGATGGGTTATTAAACTTATAGCCTAAATCGATAGAAGAAGTAACCGCTAAAACAGGAAATTTCCCTTCATCAGCAAACTGCTTAGTCACCTGTGAACAAAGCGCTTTGAGCTCTTTTTCGTTGTTCACATAAGCTAATACTAAACGACCTTTAGGGTGTAAATGTAAAGCTCGACACGTAGATAAACCGCTCACTTCTTGCTGGTTACGCGTATGCGAGGTCGCAATGCTTACTAAGTCACAACTATTATCAAAACCCGCATCAGTCGCGTCATATTGCCAATGGCTATCTAATACTCGCATTAAACCAGTTAAACGCGACAACTGTTTATCAGCAGCTTTATCGCTTGCTTCTTTCATTACTTCAAAATGCGCATTAGCAGAATCTGGCGTTTTAAAAATAAGCGATTGTTGGCTTTGCTGACGATACCTAAGATTTAAGCGGTTCAGCATGTTAACACTAGGCCCTATATGGGTCGCAGCTTGTGTTAATTGCTCTTGATCGCCAAAGTGATGCAACCATAAGGCTCTTGCTACATCTTCAGCGGCTCCATGGGGATACAATAATTGCAGCAACTGAATAAATTCGGCTCTATTATTAGGGACCAATAACTGATTACTACCTTCGTGAATAGCATAGGTAGCTAAATTAGCCAGTAATTGAGTTAAATCTAGCTTTTGCTCTATGCCTTCAAAGGTCCATAAGTCTGCTTTATCACGCACAAACTTGGCATTTTGCAGTGCCGGACGGCAATTATCTCTGTCCCAATTAACCAAACAATAAAAGCTAGCAACGGCATCATCAAATTCATTAACCGTAGTGACCAATGCTTTAGTGTTTTCATCAACCGTTTTTAAATTTACAGGCAACTGACCATAAAGAAGTTCAAGAGCAGCATCTTTAATACCAATGTTTTCAGTTTTAATTGCTTGAATAGCACCAGAATCTAAAACGTATTCACGCACTCTTGCTGAGCTTTTCAAAACGGCATTAAACAGTTGGCCTATGCTTTTTACTGCTTCACCGCTCATCTGCATACTGGCAAGCTTTTCATCAACCGCTGCCATAATCACGTTAAACCAACCAAAGTTACCGCCACTCATGGCATAAGCAGCTTCAACCACGCCTTCAATGTAATCTTGTGCTAAACGACCATCCTTTTTTAGCGTGGCAACATAATCACTAACATCAGAAAAAGCATTGTGCTCTAAATCAACCAAATTAAAGCGACGTCGCAAAGAGGTCACTTCTCTCAGTTCATCACCAATAGCAGGTGAACATAAGGTAACATAGCGCAGCCAAGGTAATTTACGACGAGGATCTTCCTCTTTAATCGCACTACCTACAATGCTTATTGCACGTCCATCAAGGCGTTTTATATCATCACTTTCTAAGCCATAGGTGGCTGCTTCTGCGGCGGTTTCTAACTCATCGAGTACCACTAGAATGTATTTAATGCCAAACTGGTTTAAATACTCATACGCAGCATTTACTAATCGTGTCGCTAGAAATTCATCGTCATATAAGTCTTGATCTGAATAATTCTTATCAAGCTCCAAACGGTTTGCAAGCTCTTGATGATCAAAGCCTTCAACTTCTAATCGATTAAAACATTGCTTGGCAACTTCAGCTTGAATAGAACCATCAAATTGATTTTTAGCCAATGGTTGCAGCGCCATATATAAACCGTAAGCAAACCAATTTTCATGGTTTTGGTTTTCGGTAGCTATTTGGCTATAGCGGATATACAAACTTAAATACTGTTCGCGATCTTCATCGTTTCTAAATAACTTAACAGGGTTTAAATCACCTGCGTTATCACGGCAATACCAGCCTGGGCTGGCATCATTTATTTGGGCAATGAGCTCATAACCTAAACGCGATTTACCACGACCCCACTCAGCAACCACAGAAAATACTTGGGTAAATTCATTCTCTTCTTTATCCACCAAGTGAATAAAGCTTTCAAAATCATGAAAAAACTGGCTTTGACCAACTAGAGGATCCCGTGGCGGATACGATGATAAACCATCTGACTGCCAATGATGATTGGCCGTTGCCATGTTTGTTGCTGAATAAGGAGTTGAAGCTTCAGCAACACCTAAAGGGTTTTTATCTAAACTGGTATTATTCATTTAAACTTCCTCAATACATCCATTTTCAGAGGCCCTTCAATGGTCCTTTGCTGTAATTTATTTTTTACTAACTTAATCATGTTTGTAGCCCTACCAATTCATTGGCCCAGCTTTGTGCCTGCTCTCGAATAGCCGCAGCGATATGTTTGCTAGGTCTGGCAAAGTTAATAGTGCCAAGTCGTGAAGTAGGAATACGAGCAAAACTGCTGTGAGTTTTATATTGCGGAATATCTTTGCTGCTGCCTTCAATAAATTGCCACACCTTGGCTGAAATCATAAAGCCAATTACGGGGCTAATCGCGGCATTAAGTGCTTCAATTTGCAGTGGGTGTTTAAGCGGTGTGAGTAAATGAACATCAAGCGCATCAAGTACCCGTAGAATTAATTCAGCCAAACTACCACAACTAACTTCATAACCTGTATTAGTCGTTACCACTACTTTGATAGCATTTGGGTTCATAAAGTGCTTTATTTGGCTGTGCTCAATCTCTAACGCTAAGCCACCCGAAACCTGCTCACTGCGCCAGATATCTTGGGTATAAATAATTTGCGCCAGTAAATAGACCCAAGGGTTGGCCACTAACCATTCGATGGTTTGTTTATCGTTTAAGTCACTCTTTGGTGCTTGCACTAAGCCACTCAGGTGATAGTCATTCTTTGCGTGGCTTTTTGTATTAGCTTGCGTGATTAGTGGCAACTCAATTAAACGCTGAGCTAACCAATGAGAAGTAACATCACCTTCATCAATTGGTGACAGTTCATTTAATTCTGGCTTAAACTTTGTTGAATCATCAATTAGCTTGGCCGCAGTAGATAGTGATCTTAATAACTTAGGATAACTGGCACTTTGTTCAGCTCCTTGGCCAAAAACAAAACTTTCTAACACTGTGAAATCGGTTGGGTTAAGTGAAGCTCCTACACTTTTTGATGACTGAGTTTGTAAGAACACAAAACCAGCACCGCCACCCAGGTTAGTTATTTGTTCGCTTAATGCGTGAACATCATTTCTCGTAGCCGCATCATTTAATTGTGCGGCGACAATATTGGCCCAGGCAGTTTGTAATTCAGGAATCGTTGCCAAAATCGCAGTAACAGCATCTAAATCGGTATTAAGAGTCTGGCGTAACAGCAATAATCTCTTACTAGCAATTAGTGTTTTTTTATCTTCGCTAAACAGCCACAAACCAAGCTGATGAAACACTTCAAGTTCAGGTTGGCTAGCACATTCACCTTGTTGAATCAGCGTTAAGAGTAACTGCGCTTCTTTTTCGGTTAAGGGCGCGGTAATGCTAGCAGTCATTAAGCAGATTCCTCTCTAGTATCTACCGCTTGTTTAGCTTCATCCAATAATTCATAGAGTTTGTCTAAGTCAGAAAATAATAGTTTACCATCTTCAGCTAAGTAGCCTTTGTCGGAAAGTTTGCTTAAAATTGCTCTGTCTTTGGTGTTATCGCCTGTTTCTAATGCTTGTTGTGCTTCTATTAACTGATTTTCTGTGATTTGGCCTTCTATAAGCGCTTCAACTAACCGCTTCGAAGAATTTGTAAGTGCTTTTGCTAGGTTCATCGCTAAATGATGCTTGTAAATTAGTGTCGATATTTCTTGCTCATTAGCGACTCTTGGTATCAGGAGTTTTGCGATCCATTCTTGAGTGATATGTGGCTGTGCCACTCCTGTAGCGTAGCTTTCTATTTGTACCTGTAAAAAGTCATGGTTTAGACAATGCTCTAAGTAATAAGGGTCAAGTGTTTCATCAATTTTTCGTAATCTAGCTATTGTGGAACCAACAGCAAACTCCCTATTAATTTCAGGTATTACGATAGCTTTCCCAATCGTTCCATCTTTACTTAACGCTACGTCACCTTCTTTTAAGTGAATTTGTGGCTGCTCAAGGTACTTACCTCTTTCAACCATTACGAGGTTATCAAAATCAATAACACCGTCTGAGAATTCAACACCACGCAGTAACCAAGGTCCATCATCCACATAATGATCAGTAGTTAAGCCCTTCCAACCAACCATAGCCGTGATACTGTAAACATTTTCGAGTTGTTCGAGCTTTATATCGTTTTCTACGAGCAAATCGATTGCTTTAAACTTTTCAATGCTATTAAAACGGTGATCTAGCCTGTTTTCTAATTTTTTAGGCGAAATACGGCCATACTTAACTTTCTCAACGACTCTCGGATCCCAAAAAATTGATTCTTCAAACTCATCATTTGCTTGTGTAAATAATTGTTTTGCCCACTCTGAAAGTAACTCAGCGTGACGAATTTTCTCACCAATATAACTTTGTACACTTTTGGAAAAGATAGGTATTGGTAGCTCCCTCAAAATATCTAAAGTTAACTTGCCTTGTACAGCTGTAGTTACATGACGCTCAATTGATAATGCTAGGTATGAGCTGGCGAAGGCAGCTAATAAATAATCACTGTCAATAAGATTTTTAATTATAGATATACCAACAAGATTTTGGCTTATGTTGACTTCTTTACCTAAAGGGATTTTGGCAACCTTTCCCGTCGTACCTACTTTAGATAAGACTAAGTCTCCCCCTCTTAAAGTAGTTTTAGGCTCTTCTAAATGTTTCCATTTAGGGATCTTTATTGAGCGGTTGATATTTATACTTTGACCATAAAAATCCGAAATTCTTAAAAATGGGACACCTTCTTCGCAATAAAGAGAAGATGGCATATCAAAGACCCCTTTTCTTACGAAATGAGTTAACTCTTCTAAGGTTCTATATTTTGATTTTTTAATCTTTAATTCTGCATCAATATAAATTGGTTGATAAAAGTCAGCATCAACCCTTGAAGAAAGCAGTTTTGAGGAAACAAGTTGTTTAAACATTATTCACCTCTCGCATAAGCACCAGATATAGCAGCTAAATCATTTGGCACACCTGTAGAGTAGTCTTCAATATTTTTTTTAACGATATAGCCTAAGGTATCTGCCACCGCCATAAAGACATCACCTTGCTCTTGATTGGCAAAGGTATTTTCATCTTCGTGGTGAGCATCGCGTTTTTGCAAATATAGGATACTGGTTTTTGCCCCTGTACCTGATAAAGCAAAAGTATCGGAAGGCAGTGACACTACAGCTTTTATAATGGCTTTACCGCCACTAAACTTTCCGGTTTCCTCATCTTTTTTCCCCATAATGTATTCACGTACATAACGATCCCCTGAGTTACATAAAATGCCATCAGGTAATACCATGAGTAGGCGACCGCCGGGTTTAAGAAGCTCCAAACAGCGATCAATAAATAAAACCGCCATGTCAATATTACTGCTTGATAGTTTCCAGCGATCTTTATTATTAGGTTTACCGCCTAAAGCACGGCCATAAACTGTTGGTTTATATATCCAATCTTTGCCTTTAGGCGCTTCATGTAAGTCAGTGATGTACTGTTCTAATATTTCAGTTACACCAGATTTTGCTTTACCGAATGGCGGATTAGTACAAATTAAATCAAAGCTACCTGCTTTTAATTGCGGTGTAGTCAATGAATTATCGGTTTTAAAGATATTGGCTTTTGGTGCGCCTAATAACGCCATATTGACTCGGGCGAGTTTTACCATCAGCGGTGCGGAATCAGCACCGACAAAGCTATGCTCTAACATGGCTTGAAAATGCTCATCTCGGCGGACATCATCAGCGGTTTCTTTGCCTAATACTTCCATTAAGGCTCGTTCTATATGGCCGAGCGCTATTGAACCAAAGCCATAACTTCCGCAAGTTGGGTCACAATAACGAAATACCGGTTTGCCATCTTTACCTTTGGTATTAAGGATTTCTGGCGATTCTTCTAATATATCGTGCATCGCCATTTGCAACATACATTGCTTAACGGGCGCAGGTGTAAGGTAAACCCCAAGACCACCTTTGGACTCAAAATTTGCTCGTAAAAAAACATCAAATACTCGGCCTAATACATCTGCTGCGACATGACCTAAGTTAGGCTGTTCTTTACCTGCAACAATGGCACGCTTATCTTTTGGCTTTTGATATTCACTATTTAAGAATACACCTGGTAAATCTTGTATCAGTTTCATCAATGCTAAGTAGTTTTCTGGTTTTGCGAGGCGTAAATGAGTTTCAACATCAAAAATTGGATGCGCTTCGCCGCTATCATCCGTTACCTTATAATCTTGATGTTCTTTTAAAACATCAAAAGCCACTTTAATTTGTTTTACTGCATCGGCTTTGTTTTTTTCTACGTACTGCCAGTCAAAGACATCTTTAAACTGAAGTACTTGCTTTTCATACTCAAACTGTTGGTTTGGGTGGTGAATACGGAAAGTTTCTAAAAATAGAAACTTGGCCACCTCTTCAATAATTTCGTTTTTATTACTGACGTTATCTTTGGTTTTCGTATACACGGTTTCATGGAAATAATCTAATCCATCCATTAAACGTTGATACATTTCACGGGACCAATAATAGGTCGGGTCACGCTTAATTTGTTTGTAGTTGTTTATTTCATTAACACTGGGTATTTGGTCCACTTCCATTGGTGGAAAGTCCATTTCAAAGAACTTTTCATTTTTACCATCAGTTACGTGAATAAATTTAGGGAATTCATGTTCATCTAATACCCCAGCAGCGTCAATGGCAGTCATTTCTACATTATCTACACTAGCTAACTGCCAATGACCTTCTGGCAATACCCATATCATCACACGGTGAGTAGGCTCACCGTTATTATCTTTACCGAAAACTAAACTGACTTGCTGATCTTCGTTACTAACCTTTAGACTAGCTTGTTGATCAAAACCTTTAGCAGCGTAAGCGGTGTTTTGTAAACTAAGGGTTGCGAGTACTTGGGCTTTTAGCGCTTCGCCTTGGTCTACCTTATCTTGCTCTGCTTTAGTAAGCTTCTTTGTTTTTGTTTCTTCAGTCATGTTTGTCTACTTATAAATTTGTTATGTTATTGCGTGATTGCTGCTAGCGTTATAATTAGGCTCGGTAAAGAATGGCTCGGCCACCAATCACATTCATATTCGGGTGTCTTTTTGCAATGGCCAACAACTGTGGGCCACTGGTTTTAAATTCTTTTAACTGCTGTATTAACTTATCTGTTGGTAACGGCTTGTTGGCTTCTTTTAATAGTGATTCAAGTGCTAGATCCAAGGTAATTTCAACTTTCCCCATACTGATTTGGGTTTCACCAGACTCAAGATGAGTAACGGTAAACTCAGGCAATACCGCTAGAAACAAAGCCAGTTGCTCTGGCAACCATTCCAGCTGTTTAATTAACTTATTATGTTCTCGCATCAATTCACTCAGCATCATGGGTACTGTGAGTTGATATTTAATGTCGTTTAACAGTTGCGTTGCTAACATATTCATTACTCAAATAAATTTAAGTTATTAGGCTGGCTGTTGTTTGAATCAACCTTTTGAGCTGAGGCTAATGTATTGGCAAGCCAAGGTTCAGCACCTGATTGCAACTTAAGTGGAATGGCCCCGTTATTTAACAGCACAATATTGCCACTGGCGTCTGATTGCTGTTTAACAAACAAAGGCACCCATTGGTTTTCATTATTCTCTTTAGCTCCAGCCCAAGTTCCACCTTTGCCCTCATCAGCACGTACTACTAATGCAGCATTTGCGGCGGTATAAATGTATTTATTACGGGCCATGGCATTACCAACACTAAAACCAGCTTCAGGGTAAAAACTTGAGATTAACACTAGTTGTTCATTTTGTAGGTGTTTGCGCCATTTGCTTGCAGTAGCCGCCTTTAAAAGACTATCTGCCATAATGCCAATAGCTGTACCACCTGCATTAAGCGAAGCCAACATAGCGGTTTCATCAACACCTCTTGCTGCCCCCGATACAATGTTAATATTCTCCTGGGCGGCTTGTATTGCGATATTTTGAGTAAACTCTTCATCAATATTATCAATACCTCGCGAGCCAATAACGGCTAAACCACCTTTTTGAAGTAGTGCCTTATTGCCAACACCGAAAAATACCGGTGGTGAAATATGACGAAGTTGCTTTTTAAGTAGCTGAGGGTATTCGCTGTCTTGTCTGGTGATGACCCAAACACCTGCACGTTGCCATTTCTCTAGCGCTAAACCCATAGCTGCTTTGCGGCCTAAAATCTCAGATAGGCGATCAGCGGTAATTTTGCCTTTAGGATCTTTCCATTTAGACAGCACCTCATCAAACTGATGAAACAACGAACTAGGTGTGAAATTAAATTCATGTAGCCAACGAGCAAAACGGCCATACTCTATGGCGTTTAGTGGGCGAGCCTCGTCTTTTTTAGGCTTACTAAAAAAAGTTGATAACAGCAAAACTGCTTGTGTATTTTCGTTATATTGGGTGTTTTGAGTATTCAATTTATCACTCTTTAATTTGATTTCGTTGACATAATAGCCATTGGAAATACTGGGCCACTTGCTTCACGCCTTAACAATGCTGCAATTACCGCAAACGTCCAACCTGAATCTGACGCATCATCAATAAGTAATACCGGCTCGCCTACATGTACATTTTGAACAGCGAAAGCCCCATCAAGGTTTTTACACCGGAAATCGCTATTTTCCATGCGCTTTTGAGGTAATGTTTGATTTACTTTGACTACAGCTTCAACACATTCTAAACCAAGTTTTTGTGCTACTAACTCAGCAAAGTCTTTTACTAAATTCGGATAGTTTTGCGATGGCACATAAGTTACCCAAGTAGGCATAGGATTTGGCTGCCAGCGTTCGTTTATCATCTTCACACAGGCGTCGGCTAATTTAGGGTCGAAAACATGGTCGCGTTTACCAGCAGCGGCTATTTCGCCCCAACCAGCTTCTCCCCAATGACATAGTGCAGCGCCAGGCTCATGTTCTAATGCGCCAAATTTATAGCCAAAGTCATACACCGGAAATCTTTCAGCCGCTTGAGCATGTCCATTACCTACTTGTTTTTTAGGTTCAATTTCAATCATGGTATTACTCAAAAATTCGAAAGCTTGTTGTCCTAATTCTTGAGGATATGTCGTTTCAAACGCATTATCAGGATCACAGTTAGCACATTTTCCACATGGAGCTGCGAGGGTATCGTCAAGCGCAGAGGCTAATACTTGCATTAAACATTGGTCACTTTGAAGGTAAGCTTGAATTTCTTGCCACTCACCTGTTTTTCTATTTGATAAACGTTGGATTATTTCTGTCGGTAATGAGTAATTATTAATCGTACGCTTGTATAAAGAGCCTTCCTTAACTATCGGTGTTGGGTATTCAGCTAATAGAAACTTTAGCGCAGCTTCTATTTTCATAGGTGCAAAATTTAGCTGTGCTTCCAAATCAGCTTTTTTAAGGCCGTCACAACTGTCTTCTTCGAGTAGAGCGAGTAAATCACGAACTAACTCTTCTTTAGGGAACGCCTCCCTAATAAAGTAGTTTTGGATTTCTTCGTCTTCATCGCCAGACAGTAATACACCATAAGCATCATTAATACTCCGGCCCGCTCGGCCTACTTGTTGGTAATAGCTAACAACTGATCCTGCACTTTGATAGTGAATGACGAAAGCTAAGTTACCTTTATCAAAGCCCATACCCAGAGCTGACGTACTAACTAAAACTTTTATTTCGTCATTTAGTAATTGTTGCTCTAATTGCTCACGTTTTAACGTATTCTCTACTTTAGTAAGCCCTGGAATTGAGCCAGCATAACCTTCTGCCGCTATACCGCTTCTTCGGAGCCATTCTGCAACAAGAAAGGCGTCATTGATAGTTGTAGCGTAGACGATGCCTGTACCTTCAATTTGTGGAATTGTATGGGCAAGCCAAGCTAAACGCTTTGACCGTTTGTCTAGATGTATATTTTGAAGGTGAATTGATTCTCGTGTTAGTTGCCCACGCAACAAATACACCTGTTGACCTTCAACATGTAATTGTTCGACAACATCTCTAACAACTCGCTCGGTAGCTGTAGCTGTTGTGGCGAGTACTGGAGTATCGGCAATGTTCCCAAGCACTCTTGAGATCCGTCGATAATCAGGTCTAAAATCATGCCCCCAGTCTGAGATACAATGCGCTTCATCTATAACAAAAAAACCAGGGTTAGATGGTATTATAACGTTGTCTATAAACTCCTGGTTAGCCAATTGCTCAGGCGCTATGATTAATGCATCTAAATTACCGACTAAAAATTGAGCTTTGTTAACATCATTTTGTTCACGGCTTTGAGAAGAGTTAACCGTTCCGAGTGCAACACCATATTTTGCAGCTGATTCAATCTGATTTCGCATCAAAGCGAGCAAGGGGGAAATGATAATTGTAGGGCCATGACCTTGCTCACGCATCATCTTAGTTGAGATGAAGTAAACTGAACTTTTGCCCCAACCGGTACGCTGTACACATATCAAACGACAGCGTTGATTTACTATGGCATCAACAGACTCCCACTGATGCTCGTGAAAATTAGCTGTTGGACTACCAACACCTTGCCTTAATAATTCCAGCGCTCTTTGCTGACTCATGATTAATTCCTTTTATTTGACGTTAAGTAAATCATTTAGTTTGATTTTATCTATGTACACTCCAAATGTATATCAGCTACCTAATTGTTTTCAATAATAAAGAACCCAATTGCCGTGTATTAAATGGATTTCCGCTGCTATTTAAAATTGAAACCCCTAACTCTTTAGCAATATCACGTAAGTAAGGCTTACTGGGTGTTACAAGCTCGTTATTTAAAAACACTTCAATAGTGCCATTTTCAAGCTCCACCAATTTGTAGTTATCCCATATAGCTTCTTTTACATTTAGTAATCTACGTGGCTTAACCTGTGCATTTATTAACTTACTCATAGCTATAGCGCTTTTACCTGTTGGTCCAATATTCATGAGTAGTTTTGCTTGTTCAACAGTGGTATCTAATAAAGTCTCAACCTGCATTTCTTCAGTATTTATTCTTAAAATAATGATGCGGTCAACCAACGCTAACGTATTTGTGTTAAAGCTTATATGGCCGCTTGCCCCCATTTTAGCTGTTGTTTTAACTGATATACGCTCACCACTACTTGATACAACATCGTAACCCGCCTGGTTAACTTCAGTTGCCATACGCCCATTAGTTATAAGTGCAGCGTAAAGCTCGCCTATTCTACCGGTTAAATGTCTTAGCTCTGTTGCAGGCACATCCCAACTTAACTCCCTTTCTAACCAGCTCATTGCCTCACCCAGTGATTGAATGATTTGCATCTGTGTTAAAGCCATTTTATATCCTTATTTATATCTACTTAAAATACTTTGAGGGTTCCGTGACTCATACCAATAAAGCCTTGTTTTATGTAGTGCATGTGACCACTCAACGCCCCATTCACTCTTGTTTTTTTACTAGTTGGGCTGCATTTTAGTATACCCAAGCAGTACATAAAAACGAATTAGAACTATCAACTTTGGTTAGGCGAAATAGGGCAAGATATAACTGCAACTTGTTCATTTTATTAGTTGCAGGCACAAAAAAGGACGTCCTGAGACGCCCTGATATTGAATAATGGTGGAGGAAGAGGGATTCGAACCCTCGTTAGGGATTAACCTAAACACACTTTCCAGGCGTGCGCCTTCAGCCACTCAGCCATTCCTCCACGGTGTTGCAGTGCAACAGCGCGTTATAGTATGAAATAGGTTACATAGGTGCAAGGCATTTTTAAATTTGTGCTGTTAAGTGCCTAATAATCAATCAGCAATTTACTTTAGGCATAAAAAAACGGCTAAAGCCGGAGGCTTAGCCGTTTTTATACAGAGTGATGTTTACTTAGCCATGTTGGCTGTAAAGTCTAACATGCGATTAAGTGACTTGAGTGCGCCTTCGCGTAAGTCCATATCTACAAACACTTCTTTACCACGTGGGTCTATTAGTGCTTCTTCAATCGCTTTTAAGCCATTCATTGCCATCCACGGGCAATGTGCACAACTTTTACATGACGCGCCTTCACCGGCTGTTGGGGCTGCAAAAAACTCTTTTTCTGGGCATAGCTGCTGCATTTTGTAAAAAATACCGCGGTCTGTCGCTACAATAAACTTTTCTTTATCCATTGTTTGCGCCGCTTTTATTAATTGGCTTGTTGAGCCAACCGCATCTGCCAGTGCCACTATTTCTGCCGGTGACTCTGGATGCACCAATACACCTGCGTCTGGGTGCAGGGCTTTCATATCTTTAAGCGCTTTTGTTTTAAATTCATCGTGGACGATACATGCGCCGTTCCACATGATCATATCGGCGCCGGTATTCTTTTGAATGTAGCTACCAAGGTGTTTATCTGGGCCCCAAATAATTTTTTCACCTTGCTCATCTAGGTGCTCTACAATTTCAAGTGCGCACGATGAGGTTACAATCCAGTCTGCACGCGCTTTAACCGCTGTAGAGGTGTTTGCATACACGACAACTTTACGATCTGGATGCTCATCGCAAAACGCTGAAAACTCATCAATAGGGCAACCAATGTCTAACGAACAGGTTGCTTCTAGCGTTGGCATAACAACGGTTTTGTTTGGCGTTAAAATTTTAGCGGTTTCACCCATAAAACGTACGCCTGCAACGATGATCATATCTGCATCGTGGCGAGCACCAAAACGTGCCATTTCTAATGAGTCTGCAACGCAGCCCCCTGTTTCTTCGGCAAGGGCCTGAATTTCAGGATCTGTGTAGTAATGGGCTACCAGCACTGCATTTTTATCTTGCAGTAGTTGTTTAATACGTGCTTTATATTCGCCTTGCTCGTCTTTAGTTAACGGCGCTGGCTTAGGAGGAAAGATATAGCCTTCAGGCATAATAGTTTGAGCTAGACTCATGTTCTCGACCACTTCATCTACGGTGCATTAATTACGGCAAATTATACGAGAATACACGGGCAAATAACAGCTATCTGGGCATGCTGTTTATAAATAAAAATAAGAAACTGATTTAAATAAAATAATGGGGAAAGTTGTGGTTTTATTAGAAATGGTGGGTCATGATGGACTTGAACCATCGACCAATGGATTAAAAGTCCACTGCTCTACCAACTGAGCTAATGACCCGCTCTAAATTC
>NZ_LKDV01000019.1:0-82301 GCF_001401875.1 Pseudoalteromonas sp. P1-13-1a
CTTTTAACTTTTAACTTTTAACTTTTAACTTTTAACTTTTAACTTTTAACTTTTAACTTTTAACTTTTAACTTTTAACTTTTAACTTTTTGAGCATAAAAAATGGCGCTAAAAAGCGCCATTCATAAAAGCAATTAAATTAAAGCGCTAAGCTTAAAATTTTCTTTGCTTTAGCAACGTCAATATCGCCATGTTCGCCAAGGGCTGTCATGCCGTTGCGCTCAAGGTTATTGCCAACCGCTTCAACGGCTTCTTCACCTAGGTCGTAATCGCCAAGTTTGGTTTTAATGCCCATTTGCTCAAAAAAGTCTTGAGTATGTTTAATGGTTGCATCAATCAGCTCGTTTTTGTCTTCCATATTTAGGCCAAATACACGCTCACCTAATTGAATAATTTTAGCGCGTTTTTGCTCTTGCTGAACAAACATCAACGGCGGTAATACAATAGCAAGCGTTACAGCGTGGTCTAAGTTATAAAGCGCTGTTAGCTCATGGCCTATCATATGCGTAGACCAATCTTGTGGAACACCTTGGCCAATTAAACCATTTAACGCCATTGTTGCCGACCACATTACGTTTGCACGTACGTCGTAATCTTCTGGGTTTTCTAGGGCTTTAGGGCCTTGCTCAATTAGCGTAGATAAAATGCCTTCTGCAAAACGGTCTTGTAGTGGGGCATTTACTGGGTACGTTAAGTATTGCTCAATAACGTGTACAAACGCATCAACTACACCATTAGAAATTTGGCGAGTAGGAAGCGAGAATGTGTACTGTGGGTCTAACACTGCAAACTGCGGCTGCACTATTGGTGTACCAAAGGCGCGTTTTTGCTGCGTTTCTTTACGGGTAACAACCGAGTTACCATTACTTTCTGAGCCTGTTGCCGGTAGCGTTAATACCGCACCAATAGGCAGTGCGCTTTTTACTTCTGCGCCATTTACTAAAATATCCCAGCCATCGCCTTCGTATTTTGCTGCTGCCGCTACGTATTTAGCACCGTCAATAACACTGCCGCCGCCTACAGCTAATATAAAGCTAACGTTTTGCTCTTTTACAAGTTCAACTGCTTTAGAAAGCGTTTCGTAAGTTGGGTTCGGTTCAACACCCGAAAACTCAACAAAATCTACACCTTTAAGTGCATTTACTACATCGTCATATACGCCGTTCTTTTTGATAGAACCACCACCGTATAAAAACATGACCTTGCCTTCGCTAGGTACGCGGCTTGCGATCTCGTTAATTTGATCTTTGCCGAATAAAATCTCGGTGCGGTTTTTAAATGCAAAATTTAACATATTTGTACTCTACTTGGTTACGGGGCTTAGCCCCTTGTGCTCACTGCTTTATAAAATGGGAGTTAATCTTTAACTTACAAGTAATTAATTGCCAAATTTATAAAATAAATACGATAACGTTTAATCTTTGAATGAGCGGCAAGTGTACGCGCTCTTTACAATAAGTAGAATTCAGTTAATCTTGCTTTACCTATCGGATTTCTGATACCAAGTAATTATGTCTTACTTTGTTCAACTACGCACCTTTGTTGAAGTTTACCGCTGTAGAAATATTTCCCGTGCGGCTAAAAATTTAGGATTGTCGCAACCTGCAGCCACCGCCCATATACAAACAATGGAGTCGGTAGTGGGTAAATCATTATTTGAGCGCCGCCACCGAGGCGTTGAGCCAAGTAATGCAGCCCACGACTTAGCAGGCCAAGTGGCAAACCACCTAGATGCCATAGAGCAAAAAATAGCGTCTGTACGCACCCGCTCTAGCGATGTGAGCGGTACAATTACACTTGCAGGGCCCGCTGAATATATTAGCTATGTGGCTTCTGCCCAATTGGCTAATTTATTACAAGCAGGCAATGTTGATGTGGTCGTTATCCCAGGCAATCGCGAGCAAATTTATTCAGCGCTCGACACCGGCGTTGCCGATATGGCTATTACGGCCTCCTTGCCCGACAACAAAATTTACGACTTTGAAGTGCTCGACAGCGAAGAGCTAGTACTAGTAGCGCACCGTTTATTAGCCCAAAGCTTAGAGGGGCAAACTATTACGCCGGCACTGTTAAACACGCTGCCAGTGGTTAGTTACGACAGCCAATTACCACTTATACGCCAGTATTTTGATACCGTATTTAAGCAAAGCTGTACGTCAAAAATAATTGCACGCTGCCCCGATATACGCGCGCTCGCCGGCATAGTAAGAACCGGTGTAGGCTATACCGTGCTGCCTGATTATCTATGCCATGACGATATTCAATCAGGAAGGTTAATTAAACTTGGCCCACAAGGCCCTGAAAACAATTTATATTTGGCGTGGCGTAAAGGGGCGCTTGCTCATCCGCGGCTTAATTATGCGCGTGATGTGCTGATGGCTTTTTCTCATATTAATAAATACGCAAAATAGCTATTTAATAAAATAGCCCACCGCACGCCATTGCCCGCTACTTTTACTTAATGTTAGGGTTTCAACTGCAAGCCTTGCCGCAAATTGCGTTTTAAACTGCACAATAAGGTATTTACCCTGTGGGGCACCCGGTAAAGATGTGTATTCATTAGCGCTTATTTGTTCTCGTGTTGCCACTTTACCCAATGGCGCACGCACTGTGCTTAAGGCGCTTTTCCAGTTTGCTTTATTTAATTGCGATTTAAATAGCGCATCGGCTTGTTGCCAGCTTTTTGTATATTCTCCCGCATCGATCAACTGCAACCAATTTATTGCTACGGGCATATTTTTAGTGGCCTCGGCCCACACTGAGCAGCTTATAAACAAGCTTAAAATTAAAATGAGGGGTTTCATCATTTTTCCTTTTAATCTGGCATTAAAAGTAAATATTGCTACTTTAAATTACAACACATTAGTGAAATGGTTAACCCCTAATGTAAAAAACATTTGTGCTGTAAAGCAAAATTAAACGCTAATAGGCCCTTTATTAATGTTAGTAACTTAAAAGCTGCAGTTAACTGCAGCTTATGCTTTTGTATTTTTAACACTTAATAGGTTAAAAATGCCATTTAACCATTAGGTTGGGGTTGTGCTCTGTTTGGCCATCTACACCAAACTTATTTTTCCAATACACGTATTCTATACCTACATCAAGGCGGCCTGTGTCGAGGCCAAGCATAGGGGCAATGTTGTATTTAAGTTGTGAGGTAAAGTTAAAACCGCCTTCGCTTTTACCAAACATAGTGTCGGTACTGTCAACGATATCTAAAAAGCCATCGTACCTAAAGTTACCCTTGTTATAGCCCCACGTTACGGTTATTTGATTGTTATCTTCACGCTCTATACCTATATCGTCCTGAAAACGACGGTAATAAGCCACATTAAAGTATTGAAAACCAGGTACATCTAGCGATACGCCACCCCCTAATAAATAGTTATTTTGATCGGTATCACCTGAGCCGTATTCTGTTTGTAGCCCTAAAAACACCGCTTTAACAAAGCCTTCTTGTGGTTTGTAAAGCGTTGGGTTTATGTTTAGCTCTCCGTACACTTCATCGGGGTTACTTAATCTATCCATAAAAAAGAACGTGCCCCCCCAGGTATGCCCCGATGCGTGCTCAATGGTGACTACGCTTCTGTTGTCTTCTTCGCCAGAAAACGGTTCTAGGTAATCTGCGCCGGTCATGGCGGTAATACTAAAATCTGACCAAAGCTCTTTAGCCGACACGCCCGTTGAGCAAACAGCAATTGCAGTTACTAATGCTAACTTTTTGATTGTTTTGATTTTCATTGTTAATCCCTTTTTTATAATTTTATTAGTTTAGTTAAGATGATCTGTACTTGCTGAATAATTTTCAGGCAATACCAACGTCATAACTATTGCTGTTAAACCCGACACCGTCACAGCACTTCCAAATATGGCGGTTACTAATTTAGGCGCATTTATAAATAGCTCTGGTACAAAACTAACCCCTAGCCCCATGCCTAAGCTCACCGCAATAATAAGTAAACTACGGCGGTTTATTTTTTCACTTGCAAGAATTTTTACCCCTGCGGCTGCTACGGTGCCAAACATTACAAGCGTTGCACCGCCAAGTACGGGTTTGGGTATGTTTTGTAGTACAGCCCCCACCACGGGAAACAACCCTAAAACAATCAGTATTGCACCAATCCATAGGCCAATGTACCTACTTGCCACACCTGTTAACTGAATAACCCCATTGTTTTGACTAAAAGTAGTATTTGGAAAGGTATTAAATGCGGCTGCAATCATTGAGTTAACACCATCACCTAATACACCTGCGCGTATTCGGGCTAAATAGCTTGCACCTTTAACGGGTAATTTAGACACTGCACAATTAGCGGTTATATCACCGGTCGATTCTATGGCTGTAATAAGGTATAAAAAGCCAAAGGCAATCATGGCGCCAAAATCAATATTAAAGCCGTATTTGAAGGGTATTGGCATGGCAATTAAATCAAACTCGCCCACCTCAAACTTGGCAATGCCTAAAATAACTGCAAGTATCCAGCCTACTATCATGGCTACAACCACAGCGGTAAGCCTTACCCACTGGTTTTTGCTGGCGTTAAGTAACACCACTAATGCCACCACCGAAAATCCCACAATTAAGTTACTTGCTGATGCAAACTTTTCAGGCATATTAGTTAATAACCATTGCCCGCCGCCTATGTCGGTCATACCTACTTTAATGAGGTAAACCCCAATGGTGGTGATCACCACACCGGTGACTACAGGTTTAATGACCTTGCCGAGTTTTTCTATAAAAAAACTAATAAATATCTCTACAAAGGCCGCTAAAAAGCACACTGCAAATATAGTGGCCAACACCTCATCGTTATTGCCTCCGGTGGCTTTTACAGAAAAGCCGGTGGCTAAAATAGTGCCTAAAAAAGCAAAACTGGTGCCTTGCACACATATAAGCCCTGAGCCAATGGGCCCCACACGGCGCGCTTGAATAAACGTACCAACACCCGACACAAACAACGCCATACTAATTAAATAGGGTATTTCGCTGCCAAGTCCCAATACCCCACCAATAATAAGCGTAGGCGTAATAATACTTACAAAACTTGCCAGTACATGTTGCAGGGCGGCGAAAAAGGATTCGGTCAGCCCTGGTTTATCATCTACTGCGTATAAAATGTCTTCGCACGTATTAACCGCTTTTTCTGTCCTTGCCTCACACATTGCATCGTCTGATTGCTTTATCGGCTCTAACATAGTGCTCTCCTTTAGTTTGTATAGTTAATATTGCTGCAACCAAAAATCAAAACTATTGCTTTATATCTAAAGCCAACAAACTGTCCTAATGGTCAAGTTTATTGTGTAAATATTTTTATGGCGCCTATTTAAAATGTTAAAAATAAACTTCTATAAAAAGCTATTTAGCTAACAGCTTTTACTTTATATAAAAGGGTAAATAGCTTTTTAGCCCCCACTCTTTTGTGTACTTGTTAAGCAAAACTGTGCTTTAATTAAATTACTGACCGAGCGGTCAACAATGGCATAGTATCTGCAATAAACTTACCAATATGAAAAAGTTTTTTTCTTAGCAGCACCAAAACAACAAGAAAAAATATACGCCAAGCCTTTAAAGATCAGGGCTTTAAAAAAGTTAAGGGGGTCTGTGTGATTCAGTTTTTATTAAATGACACGCCAATAGAAGTAGAAGAATGTTCGCCGAGTCTCACCATTTTGGACTGGCTTCGCACCAAAAAAGGGAAAATGGGCACCAAAGAAGGGTGTGCAACAGGGGATTGTGGCGCATGCACAATTTTAGTCGGCGAAGAAAAAACAAACTTAAACGGTAACCCAGTTTGGCACTACCAAACCATGAACAGCTGCCTGCTTTTATTAGGTAATGCACACGCAAAACACATAGTAACCGTAGAGGCTGTAACAGCGGGGCTTTACCCTACACTTAACGATTTACACCCAGTACAACGCGCATTGGTTGAGTGCCATGGTTCGCAATGTGGTTTTTGTACCCCCGGCATAATAATGAGCATGCTGGCGCTTTATATTAATAATCCGAGTTACCCAGGTAAAAAAGCCGCTATTCATGCACTAGGGGGTAATTTATGTCGTTGTACGGGTTACAGCCCTATTTTACTTGCAGTTGAAAAAGCTTATAGCTACGAGCGTAAAAACGAGCCTTACTCAGCCCTAGCGGCTCAGTTTAAAGCTTCACTTAACACGCAATATGATGACGATGTTCCATTTTTAAAAAATGGCCCCCGCAAATTCTACTTGCCACAAAATGCTAAGCAGCTAGTTGAACTAAAAGCACTATACCCGCAGGCACACTTGGTTGCTGGTGGCACCGATTTTGCCATTGAGCTTAGCCAAAACATGCTATTGCCTGATGTAATAATATCGCTAAGCCAAGCTAAAGAGCTGTGCACATTAAGCGATAACAACGGCGAGCTACATATTGGTGCAGCACTCCCTTACAGCCAATTTGTAGACGCATTTTACACTTACTACCCTGAGTCTAAGGAGCTGTTTGAACGCCTTGGTTCTAACCAAGTACGTAACAGTGGCACCTTAGGTGGCAGCATAGGAAACGCCTCTCCTATTGGCGATCCGGCCCCATTATTAATTGCACTTAATGCCACTATGGACTTATTAAGCGCAGCAGGCACACGCACTATAAACGTGGCCGACTACTTTATTGATTACAAAAAAACAGTCATTAAAAGCGACGAAGTCATTAGCAAAATTACCGTACCTAACCGCCCAGACTCATTAAAGCTTGCGTGTCATAAAATTTCAAAACGCTTTGAAGATGATATATCTACTGTGTGTTTAGTACTGGCTATAGAGCAAACACAAGGTGTGATTAGCAATGCCCGCTGCGCCATGGGCGGTATGGCTGCCATACCCAAACGCGCTGCGCATATAGAGCAAAAGCTTAATACTCAGCCATTAGAAGTAAGCACGTTTATAGATGCGGCGAATGGTATAAATGATGACTTTGCACCCATGAGCGATGTACGCAGCAGCGCACATTACCGCACTACGGTAAGCAAAAACTTGCTGCAGCGTATTGGTATTGAGTTTTGCGGTGCACAGCCAAGCAGCAATAACAATAATAACAACATTGCCATTACGAGGATTTCCCATGCGTCACTTTGAAATGGATAAACTAAAAACCCAAGGCGGAAGCGTTGGCCAATCTAAATACCACGAAAGTGCAATAAAACAAGTATGTGGCAATGCAAACTACGCCGACGATAACCCAGAGCCCCATGGCTGCTTACACGCCTACCCTGTGCTTGCGCCGATTACCAGCGGCTTTATTAAATCAATTGATACAAGTAAAGCGCTTGAAGTGGCAGGTGTTAAACGTATTTTATCGGCTGATGATGTACCCGGTAAGCTTGATATTGGCCCAGTATTTCCAGGTGATGTACTGCTTACTAACCATGAAATTCAATACCACGGGCAACCAGTGCTGATAGTCGTTGCCAAAAGCTATGCCATTGCGCGCCGCGCTGCTCGCTTAGTGGTTATAGAGTGCGAGCAAATTACCCCCATACTTGATATTAAAGAAGCCATAAAAAAAGAGCATTGGGTAAGGCCGCCACATTCACTTAACCGTGGTAATAGCGAGCAAGCCATAAATAATGCAGCTCACCAGCTTAAAGGCGAAATACACATAGGCGGGCAAGAACACTTTTACCTTGAGGGACAAATAGCACTTGCTCAGCCCGATAACGACGGTGGGATTCATGTGCAGTGTTCTACACAGCACCCAACAGAGGTGCAGCACTTAGTTGCTAAAATTTTAAAAAAGCCATTTAGCTTTGTAAACGTAGAAACCCGCCGTATGGGCGGAGCCTTTGGCGGTAAAGAAACTCAAGGCGCACCGTGGGCTTGCCTTGCAGCGCTTGCGGTTTACCACCTTGGCTGCGCCGTTAAAATGCGCCTAGCCCGCAGCGACGACTTTAAACTTACCGGTAAACGCCACCCATTTTATAATCAATACCATGTAGGGTTTGACGAAAATGGCCTAATTGAAGGCGCTGATGTAACCGTAAATGGGTTTTGTGGCTACTCGCCTGACTTATCTGATGCCATTGTCGACCGTGCAATGTTTCATGCTGATAACGCGTATTACTACCCTGCTGCCACCATTAAGGGGAATCGCTGTAAAGTAAACACCGTAAGCCACACCGCATTTAGAGGATTTGGTGGCCCGCAAGGGATGATTATGGGCGAGCTAATAATGGACGACATTGCCGCTAAATTAGGTAAAGATCCGCTTGAGATCCGAAAACTTAATTTATACAAAAAAGGCCGCGACACCACGCCGTATCATCAAACCGTAGAGCAGCATATTTTAAAAGATATGATAAGCCAGCTTGAGGAGTCGGGTGATTACTGGGCGCGAAAAAAGGCAATTAAAGCTTTTAACGCATCATCGCCTATAATCAAAAAAGGCCTTGCAATGACGCCGGTTAAATACGGTATATCGTTTACCGTACAACACTTAAACCAAGCGGGAGCACTCGTGCATGTTTATAGTGATGGCTCGATACATTTAAACCATGGCGGCACCGAAATGGGCCAAGGGCTTAATACAAAAATAGCGCAAATAGTAGCCCATGGCTTTGGCGTTGATTTTGACGCAGTAAGCATAAGCGCGACCCGTACCGACAAAGTACCAAACACCTCGCCAACCGCCGCATCAAGCGGGACTGATTTAAACGGCATGGCGGCGCTAAACGCGGTAAACACCATAAAAGAGCGTTTAATAAACTTTATAAGTGAGCACTTTGAGGTAGACAGCCAAAGTATTGTATTTAAAGATAATCTCATTACCTTTAGTAAAGGCGAAATTAGCTTTAGCGAACTTGCAAACCTTGCCTACATGAATCGTATATCGCTTTCATCAACCGGTTATTACGCAACGCCTAAAATTCATTACGATAGAGCCAAAGGCGAAGGCCGGCCATTTTTTTACTACGCGCATGGCGTAGCACTGAGTGAAGTAGAAATCGATACGCTGACAGGCGAAAACACTGTAACGCGTGTTGATATACTGCACGATGTGGGCAGCTCAATTAACCCAGCACTTGATATAGGCCAAATTGAAGGGGCTTTTGTACAAGGTATGGGCTGGCTTACTACCGAAGATTTACAATGGAATGATAAAGGCCAGCTTGCAAGCTTTGGCCCTGCTAACTACAAAATTCCGGCTATTGGCGATACCCCTGCCGAATTTAACGTCAATTTATATAACTCGGCCAACCCAGAAACCACCGTATTTAGATCAAAAGCCGTAGGCGAGCCACCGTTTATGTTGGCCTTTAGTGTGTGGAGTGCGATTCGTAATGCTATAAGCAGTGTAGCCGATTACAAGTACACAGCCCCACTTGATACACCTGCTACACCCGAGCGTGTATTAAATGCAATTGATCAAACCGCTAGCTGGTTTAAGGAGCATCAACATGGCTAATTTAAATGAGTCGTTTCAGGGTTTTCATACGCAAAATTGGGCGCAAGCTATAAACGAGCACGAACAAAGCGGCACTAACTATGTTATTGCGACAGTACTAGGCACCAATGGCTCAACCCCACGTGGTACCGGCTCTAAAATGGTAATAAGTGGCGAGCATATCTACGACACCCTTGGCGGTGGTCACCTTGAATACGTAGTAATAGAAAAAGCCCGCGAGCTCCTTGCCAAAGGTGAGGCCGCGCAAGTGATAGAGCAATTTAACCTAGGGGCAAATTTAGGCCAGTGCTGCGGCGGGGCTGCCACCGTTATGCTTGAGTGCATGCAATGCGAGCGCTTTACCCTCGACATATACGGCGCAGGACATGTAGCACAAGCACTTATTGGTATATTGGCACAGCTGCCTATGCGTATACGTTGGATAGATAGCCGCGCCGATGTATTCCCACAATCAATCCCTAATAACGTAGTAAAAGTGGTTGATGAAGAGCCAACAGAGCAAGTAAAACGCGCGCCCAAAGCTAATAATTACTTAATACTTACCCATAACCACCAGCTCGATTTTGCGCTTACACAAGCCATTATTAAACGCGCCGATGCCAATTGGCTTGGCGTTATTGGCTCAGATACCAAAGCAAAACGCTTTAAACAGCGCTTAGCTCATCGCAACTTTACCACCGAGCAAATAAAGCAAATGGTCTGCCCTGTAGGGCTTGAAAATGTAACGGGCAAGCTCCCTATGGAAGTGGCTATTTCGATTAGTGGGCAATTAATTGGCCTTTACCAGGCTATGCAAACCCATGCGCCTAAACGTCAAGGTGTGCAATGGCGTGCACTTAAAAATGCCCTAATTAGCACCGCGCAAGAGGAAGAAAACGCATGAGTAGCTTAAAAATTAACACCCTAAATGAAGCGCAAGTGCATCAAGCCTTAGAGCACTGCTGCGCCGCCCCTAATTGGGTGAGCGGTATGCTAAATAGCATGCCATTTGAAAATAAAGAGCACTTATTTAACAGCGCACAAAGCGTATGGGATAGCCTAGGCGAGAGCGATTATTTAGCCGCTTTTGAGGGCCACCCGCAAATAGGCGATTTATCAACATTAAGTAAAAAGTACGCCGCTACAGCGCAAAAAGCGGGGCACGAGCAATCAGGAATGAGCAAAGCAAACGAGCAAACCCTTAAAAAAATGGTTGCGCTAAATAAAGAATACCTCAGTAAATTTGGCTTTATATTTATTGTGTGTGCCAGCGGCAAAAGTGCTGAGCAAATGCTTGAACTTATTGAGCAGCGTATACACAACAGCCGCAGCACAGAGCTTAATATAGCCGCGGGCGAACAAGCCAAAATAACAAAAATAAGATTGGAGTCCCTGATATGAATAAAAGTATGAACAAAAGCCCTATTACTACCCATATACTCGATACCAGCACAGGCAAACCGGCTGAAAATGTAGCTGTACACTTGTTTGTATACACTAACAATGAGTGGCAATTAATTGCTCAAGGTAAAACAAATAGCGACGGGCGTATTACCGACTGGCTAAATACAGACGTAGAATTTGCAACTTATAAACTGGTTTTTGACTTAGACAGCTATTATGAAAACCAAGAAACACCTGCGTTTTACCCAGAAGCGCAAATTACCTTTAGATTGCAAGATCAAAAGCATCATCACATTCCGTTATTGCTTAGCCCATTTGGCTACTCAACGTACAGAGGCAGCTAATAATGAGCACGCAAAATAATAATAAAATGACCGTAATTTGTGCCAACATACTCGATTTTGTTGATGACCCCGCCATCGCAGGCGAAAGCGCCCATCGCTATTTTGAAAAAGGCGCGTTAGTTATTCAAAACGGTAAAGTAGTTAACCTTGGTTACGAGCAAGACATACTGCCAAGCTTAAATAAATCAGCCACTATTATTCGCCACGATGGCAAATTGGTTATGCCCGGCATGATAGACACCCACATACATTTGCCGCAAACCGAAATGGTAGGCGCGTATGGCGAGCAGCTTTTAAGCTGGCTTACCGAATACGCCTTCCCCACCGAAAAAAAGTTTACCTGTGAGCATTATTCAAAAGACATATCTAACCGTTTTTTAGACGAGCTACTACGTAATGGCACCACTACCGCTTTGGTGTTTGGCACTGTGCACCCGCAATCGGTTGATGCATTTTTTAACGAATCACAAAAACGTAATTTACGCATGATTGCCGGTAAGGTGATGATGGACAGAAACTGCCCTGACGATTTATCAGATTGCGCGCAAACCAGTTACGAACAATCAAAAGCACTGATAGAAAAATGGCATAATGTGGATAGATTAAGCTATGCGGTAACACCACGTTTTGCGCCTACCTCTACCCCAGAGCAACTTCAAAAATGTACTCAATTATTAGAAGAATACCCCGACACCTACCTGCATACGCACCTATCTGAAAACAAAGACGAATGTGAATGGGTAAAAGGATTATTCCCCGAGGCTGAAGATTACCTTGGCGTTTACGAGCAAGCTAAAATGGTGCGTAAACGCTCGGTATTTGCCCATAGCATTCATTTATCGGAACGTGAGCTGTGCTGCCTTGGTGATAACAACGCGGCTATATCTCACTGCCCTACCTCTAACTTATTTTTAGGCTCGGGCCTTTTAAATTTAAAAGCCTGTGAGGAGCACGGAATAAATGTAGGCATGGGCACCGATGTAGGCGCAGGAACAAGTTTTTCTATGCTACAAACAGGTAACGAAGCGTACAAAATTCAGCAGTTACAAGGCCAAAAGTTCTCCGCATTTAAAGGCATGTATCTCGCCACCTTAGGCGGAGCACGGGCACTTGATTTAGAAGGCACCATAGGTAACTTTAATGTAGGCTGCGAGGCCGATTTTATTGTAATGGATTACGCGGCCACCTCGTTTTTAAAGTTCAGAATTGGCCATGCCAAAACCCTTCACGAACAGCTTTTTGCCATGATGATGCTAGGCGACGACCGCTGTATTGAACAAACCTATATTATGGGTAAAAGCGTGTATAAGCGCGATGCAAAAGAGCAATTTTCAACAACCCACACACCGCAATTAGAAGAGGCTTAACCTAATGGAAAACTATTTATTTGAGCTTGCTCATTTAGTGTTTAGATACTTTCACGTGGTCGCAGGTATTGCGTGGATAGGCGCCTCATTTTATTTTGTATGGCTTGATAACAACTTACAAACGCCGCCACAATGGAAACAAGATAAAGGCATAAGAGGCGATTTATGGGCAATTCATGGCGGTGGTTTTTACGAAGTAGCTAAATACCAAAATGGCCCAGAGCAAATGCCCTCAACCCTACACTGGTTTAAGTGGGAAGCCTACACCACCTGGATCAGCGGCGTGCTGTTATTTACGCTGTTATATTATGTGGGCGCAGATGTGTATTTACTCGATGCCAGTAAAAGTGAGCTAAGTAAATTTGCTGCTATTGGCGCATCACTTGGCTTTATAGGCTTAGGCTATGGTGTTTATCGGTTATTATGTAAAAGCCCGCTTGTTGAAAACGGCAAGGCCTTTATTGCGCTCAGCGTGGGCTTTTTAGCGTTATGGACGTATGGGGTTGATCAGCTATTTAGCGACCGCGCGGTATATATTCATGTTGGAGCATTAATTGGTACCTGTATGGCCGGTAATGTATATCACATTATTATGCCCGCACAGCGTTACATGGTAAGCGAAGTAGAAGCTGGGCGCATTCCTGATTCAGCGCCGGGTTTGAAAGCAAAGCAATGCTCGGTACATAATAACTACGCCACCCTGCCGGTTATTTTTATTATGCTAAGCAATCACTTCTCGTATACCTATAGCCACGAGTTTGGTTGGTTGGTGCTTATTGGCTTTTTTATTATTGGTATGTGGATACGCCACTTTTTTAATTTAAAACACCAAGGTATTAATAAACCTTCAGTACTTATAAGCGGTATTGCCGCGTTTTTTGCGTTAATGCTAGCCATAGCACCATGGCCTAGCAGTACAACCCATGCAGGCGAAAACGCGCCGCTACAAGCAAGTATAAGCGATACACAAGCATGGGATATTATTAATAAACACTGTACAGAGTGTCACAGTGAAACACCTACATCAAAGCTTTTTCAAACCGCGCCGCTTGGCTTTAAGCTCGACTCACTTGCTGATGTAAAAAAAGCCAGTGCACTTATTCATACTCGCGCGGTTATTACCAAAGATATGCCATTGGCTAACATGACCAAAATGACTGATGCAGAGCGTGAAATGCTTGGCACTTGGCTTAGCGCAGTAAAAAAGGGGCAATAACATGAGCGAGCAATTTAAACACTACCCACGTGATTTAATTGGTTATGGATCACAGGTACCCCATGCAAATTGGCCTAATAGAGCCCGTATAGCCGTGCAAGTTGTATTAAATTACGAAGAAGGCGGTGAAAACAGTGTACTGCATGGTGATGCAGCGGCTGAAACGTTTTTATCAGAAATAGTCAGCGCTCCCCATGTAGAAGACCGCCACATAAGCATGGAATCTATTTACGAATATGGCTCACGCGCAGGCGTGTGGCGCTTACTTAAACTCTTTAAAAAATACGATATACCGGTCACCATTTTTGCTGTGGCAATGGCCCTTGAGCGCCACCCCGATGTAGCTAAAGCCTTTGTTGAAGCTGGGCACGAAATTGCAAGCCATGGCCTGCGCTGGATTAATTATCAACATATAGATAAGCAAACCGAGCGTGAGCACATGCAAAAAGCCATTGAGATCATTCAAACGCTTACCGGTAAAAAGCCCAAAGGCTGGTACACCGGACGCACAAGCCCTAACACGGCTGCCCTTGTGGTAGAAAATGGCTCGTTTTTATATGATGCCGACGATTACAGCGACGACTTACCCTTTTACAGTATTAAAGAAGGTAAACCTCAGCTAATAGTGCCCTACACGCTTGATGTAAACGATATGCGCTTTGCCGCAGTGCAGGGGTTTAACGCCGGTGATCAATTTTATAATTATTTAAAAGATGCCTTTGATACGCTGTATGAAGAAGGCGATCCACAAGGTGAAAACGCCCCTAAAATGATGTCGATTGGTTTGCATTGTCGCTTAATTGGCCGCCCAGGACGCATTAAAGCCCTCGCACGGTTTTTAGAGTATGCCAGCTCGCATGAGCAGGTTTGGTTTGCCACGCGCGAACAAATCGCCGAGCACTGGCTTAAAACCCATCCGTATAAAAAATCCTAGTTGCCTATTAAAAATACACTTTAATAGCTTAAGGTCACTTTAGGAGTAGTGGTTTACTTAGCCATAGGTAATAAAACCGATATATAACGCTGAGCCCAATTTGCCAATTCTACACGGTTGCGCGAATTGGTTTTTTTAAAGGCACTGTACAAATGTGTTTTAACGGTGTGATCACTTATATTAAGCTTATCGGCAATGGCATTATTGCTTGCCCCTTGGGCAATTAAGTGAATAACCGATTTTTCGCGCTTAGTAAGATGCGCATAATCCCCTTTTTTTAGGGTTATATCTTCTTGTAAGCTATTAAACGAAGAAGCCACAGAAAGAATATCTGAAAATGCTTTAGATATAACTTTGCGCGTAAACCACAATTCACCAGACGTGATTCTTACAAGCCCTTTAAATATATCTTCTGGCGCATCTGACTTATAAAACACGCCATTAAAATGATTGAGCAATAAGTTTTTTTCACATACTGCACTGGGCTCTACATTAAATAACACCACTTTGTGCTTTTTAGCTATGCAAATTAAATCAGCAGGTAGTAAATCTAACCAGTTATTTTTAGCGCCATCTATTAAAAATAAATCAAACTTTTCCCTTTGCTCATTTTTAGGGATAGCGTCATCCATTTTTATATCACCAAAAATGGCTTGCATGGTTTTTAAAATAGTTGTGTAGCTTTCGCAGTGAAAAGAAGATTGAAACGTAGTTTTTATAAAAACGGAGTGTGGTTGTAGCATAAATTTCTTCCTTGAAACGTTTGTAATACATTACCGAGATTAAATAAAGGTTACAATGCTGATTATATACTACCTTTTTGTTAATAAAACACATGAAATTATTTATCTAATTATTACAGATGCTTATCTATAAAAACTGTCTTAATATAAAGCACTACTATGAACTGTGCGAAATAAAAGAGTAAGCTTATTGGCTATAAAGCTTAGCTCTCTTTATTTAATTTTTTCTTTAAGGTTATTAAGCGCCTCTACCGAAAAACCCCTGTCGTAAAAATGTAAAATTTTACCTTTACTGTCTATTAAAATAACGCGTGTATTATTAGGGTTATTATTACCTGTAAATTTTTGCACAGCTTCGCCATCTTCATAAATAGTGATTACCCCGCCCCATAGCTCTTTAGGAATACCCTTGCGCATACCGCTGTCTATAAATGTACTAAACATACGCGGTGCCATCCCTGCTATGGTAGGTAGTTCGTAAGTGGGTAATGTAACTCCTGCCATGTCTAAGCCAATCAACCAGCGGTCTATGTCAAATTGGCTATCTTGTTTATAGCCAATGAGTAACAAGGTTTTATCGGCTTTAAAGTCACTTGGTATGGTTACGCTTTTCTGCTCTAGGCTTTGCCCGCTAATAGTGGGAAACTGCTTACCGGTAATTTTCTGGTTTGGGTATTGGGCTGAGCAAGCGCTAAGCATTAACACCATCAATCCGCTGGCTATTATTTTGATCATTTTAAAACCTTACACTGTTACAAATATCATACTGGTACGTGTATGAAGTAAAACACGTTTAAACCGTCTGTAATTTTAAATACGCTTTAAACTCTCGAAGTGCCATGGGTTTAGCGTATTTCCAGCCTTGGCCGTAGTGTACGCCCGCTTGTTTTAGTATGGCTTCTTGTTCATTGGTCTCTATGCCTTCTGCCACACAGGTGTAGTTAAATTTACGCACTAAGGCCATAATATTGGGGATCATCGATGCCTTTAAGCCTTGTGTGGTTATGTCTTGCACAAAGGTGCGGTCAATTTTAAGTTGATGAAAGCTCAAGTTTTGTAGATTTTTTAAGTTAGAATAACCCGTACCAAAATCATCTATCGATAAATTAAAACCCGCCTCAACCAAATTTTTAAAATGAGTATGGGCAACGGTTGAGTCTAAATATTCATCTTCTGTTATTTCTAAGCAAATAATAAACCGCGAATCAGTGAGTGCCGGTATATCTTTTAAAAGTGCAATGTTGCCTGTTTCTACATCGCACGGAAAAATATTAATAGACACTTTAAAATGGCGCGGTAATGCCTCAACGGTTGTGAGTTCACAAAGTACTTTTTCTATCATGGCTTGGGTAAAGCGCCACGTTAAATTTGTTTTGCGGATAATAGGAATAAATTGATCTGGGAACAAAACCCCGTATTTGTCTTCAAAGCGAGCCAATGCCTCACAGCCAACAACGTTACCAGTGTGCAAACAAATAATAGGCTGGTAAGTCCAATAAAATGAGCCTTTTTTCAACCCCTTGCGAACGCGCGTCACTGTAGACCGCCTAGCCGCTAAGCTATAATCAATCAACAACCCGCTCGATACACCCGCTAACGATATAAGAATAAGCGAAATAATTAATAAAAATTGATTATTAGCAAAAAATTGACTCCATGGCAGCTGCACGGCCGCGCAGTATCCTGGATTGTCGGTGCTGCATTTTATAACTGACTCATAAGCTAAAAAGGCATTCGTTTTTACTTGCTTGTAAGTACCTTCAACGCCACCTAAATGAAATATGTTATCGCTGTTTTTGTAAAGCACTTCCCACTGAGTAGACACAATCACTTTATCGTTAAAGGCACGGCTATCAATAATTAAATTATAGTTCCCTTGCCTAACTATAATGACCTCCATTGCTCGGTCACTGAACAAAAGCAGATATAATTGCGGCTCGTACCTTACTCTTACAGGCTTATTGTCGTTAGAGTCTGCTCGGATATAGTCGGGTGGGTTATCTGGGATAGTTTTAGCTAATTTGCCTGCTCCAGTTGTACACACAAGTTCATCATTTTTAAAAAAACCAATGTCTATCACGTACTGTGCATCAAATAAAGCGCGACGCATTTCAATAAGGTTATCACTATTACAGCTATCAGCACTTAGGCTATTTAAATGTGATAAAATTTTACTTCGCTCATTTACGGCCGCATCTATATGTTTAACAATATAATTTGAATCGCGCGCTAACTGCCTACCAAGCTTTTGTGCAGCAAAATAAAGTAATGTGCTAGCACATACCGCAAAAACGACGATACCGCTTACTACAGCAATTAACGACCTACGTTGATATTGTTTCATAACGCCTTTTAAAAGAAGCAGTGAGTGATTCAGGTGCCATAATAATTGCATACCTGAGCATAAAAGCAATTAAGCTTGTAAAATAATTAAAGCCCCTTGCGCTTTAATTTATTGATTTTTTTAAACTATAATTTAGAAATTACGCGATTTAGCCGCTCGCAAAGCTGCTTATGGCCTTGGTAATTTAAATGTATACCATCGCACCCAAAAGGGGCGTTAAGGTGTGATGTATCAACGTAATTAAGCGCATGCTCTTGTGCTATACGTTTAAAGTGAGCGTTTAAGGGCTGTAATTTTTGATGACAATTGAAATAAATATTGCTTAAAGCGTGCTGAGGGTTAATAAATAAAGGGCCGAATAACACTATATTGGGTAACTTGCCATCGGCATAAAAGTGTTTAATAGAGGTGATAAGGCTTGCCAAGCCGCTTGCAATATTTACAGGCGCTAAGTTAAAACGTTTTTTTAAGTCGTTGGTGCCCAGCGCAATAACAATCGTACTCACCTCATACTGCTCTAAGTAGGGCTTTAAATAGCTAATACCGTTTAGGTTGCCTGAAAATGGCGGGTTATTTACCAAAGTACGATTTGGCTGCCCCGCCTCTATTACCTTATATTCAGAGCCAAGCTGCTGATTTAAAAGCGTTGTCCAGCGGGTATTTTCATCGTAGCGTTTACCTGTTTCGGGGTTTAAACCCCACGTATTCGAATCGCCAAAGCAGAGTATATTTTTTGTTATTTGTGTCATTAAAATGGATTAAGTGTATAGCCTTGTTGTTGTAATTGAGCATGTGCAGTCATCGCAGAAAGAGACATGTTTACGCCATCAATGAGCAGTTCAGGCGTTACTTTAAAATGAGTAGCCGATTGTCCACACACATACACTTTAGTATTGTTAGTTAGTAGCTGCTCTATTAACGCTTGGTTTTTATTATCAGCGTTAAAGCGTTTTTTATATTCGCTATTAGCTAACACGTCCACACTTGCGCTACCGTGCACAACTAATGCAAGTTGAATATTTTCAGGCTTTACACCATGCGCTACATGCATGTTAATAAAACGCGCTAACGAATTTATTGCATGATTTTGCTCGCCTTTTTTAGCGCCATCGGCAACATCAAATGCTATTTTAAATACCGTAGAGCTATTAATTTTATCGTGCTTAGGTACATCATAATAATTACCAAACCCTTTAATTGGTTGCTCATTAGCACTAACAAACGAGCTATAAAGCAGTACTAACCCTAATAAATATTTCATAAAACAATCCTGTGTTTTTTAATATGATTACTAAACTACCAGAGACAACCAAAAAAGGCTGCAATTTAAGCAACCTTTTGGGTACTTTTATGGCTGTGGTTAATAAACTGCATACCTAAATAGCTAAAGGTGTTTTTAAACTGATCTATAAAACACGCCGGCGCTTCACTTGATGACGCATTAGAAAGCACAGAAAAATACTTACTGCGCAGCGCTCGTAACTTTGGTTTTAATGCTTCATCGTCCATGTAGTCGGTTATTCTATCAATAAATAACTTCATTTGAACTGTGGTGCTGTACCAGTAAACGGGTGAGGCAAACACCCAGTGGTCATACGTTAAAAGTGCTTCAAATACCGCATAAAAGTCATCGTTTTTATAGTTTTTGTTATAGCAGTACGGCGCTATTTTATAATCATCTAAACATATTACCCGCACGTTATTTTGCTCAGCAAAGCTGTTAACGTGCGCCTGTGTATTACCATTTTTACGTGCGCTTGAATAAATAATAACAGCCCTGCGCTCAAGTTTTTGTTGCATTTAGTTAGCTCCTTTTTTAATGTTGAAAGAAGCTTAAAACCTCAAGTTATATTGAGGTCAAACGGAAATTTAAAATAATGCAAACAGATCAAAAAAAACTAACAGAGGCCAACCTAACCGTGGGTTATGTCGCCAAGCGAAGTGGCGTAAAAGTATCAGCCCTGCACTTTTACGAAACAAAAGGGCTAATACGTAGTTGGCGCAATAGCGGTAATCAACGCCGCTATAAAAAAGACGTACTACGCCGAATAGCGGTAATTAAAGCTGCACAAGCAATGGGAATAACGCTTGATGAAATTAAACTCACCCTAGCCACATTACCTGAGCAGCGCACCCCCACACAAGAAGACTGGGCAGCCCTTTCAAAGCAGTGGCAAGCACAGCTAGATGAGCGCATAGCGTATATGCAGCGTTTGCGCGACCGCGTTGATGGCTGTATTGGTTGTGGGTGCTTATCAATGAGCAAATGCCCTATTTATAACAAAAACGACCACTTAGGCGAAAACCAAAGTGGTGCTATTTTGTTAGAGCGAGATTGAGGCCTAAGTTAAGGTTAATCTAAGCCACTTAATCCTTCTTTTGCCGCTCTGTATAAAGCCCCTAGGGTAGAATCGAATACAGATTTTATAAAGCTATAAGTCAGCTCTACCGCTTTACTGATTACCTTGCCTGCAAACACCAACATATGCCCTAGTAAACCTAATGTTTGTGTTGCAAACGAGGCTGACGCTTTAGCTATTTTATCAAGCGTTCGCGCCAACATATCGTAAAAGGTGAGCCCAGTTCCAATGGCAGCTTGGGCAGCAACTGCGCTGTAATAGCCCGCATCTTTTAAAAGGGTAATTAATGCCGCAGCTAGTTTATCTGCCCAATGTGAGGTAAATGATGCTTGGTTTCGGTCTTCAAATTTTAAACGCACAGGCATGTTTAAAAAGTGATTAGCTTGTATAGTTAAGTTGTTCCAATTATTGCTATTGGCCGTGTTTAAATAGCCTGGCGTGCCAGCAAGAGTATGAGCAGCACCTTTTAAACCTTGTCCACTATCTAAACGTATTTCTTGGCCATTATGCGGAGCATGGGAAAAAGGCCATAAAGGCACTTTAGCCACTGGGTCTGCCCCATGTGTACAGCGGTAAATTTTATCAATTCTTGATGTTGCAGCGCGAGAAAAACTTTCAAGCCCAACACGTGGCGAACCAAACGTATATAATTTTACAGGAAGTGAATACTCAGCTTTGATCCAATCAGCAGAAAGCGTCGCTAACGCACCTCCTAAGCTATGACCAACTAAATGAACACAACCGGTCACTTTATCTTGAATATTCGCAGCTATAAACTCTTGCAGCGCAGGCTTCATACTATAAAAAGTCTTATTAAAACCAGCATGAACCATACTACCATTTGACCCACCACTCACACCAAAGTGCCCATCGGTTAATCCATCCCTTAGTGAGTTAGTACCGCGAATAGTAATAACCGAATCGCCCTGATACGCGCCAAGCCCATGCCCTACTAAGGCAAATCCCGTACTTAAATTAAATAAATGTGAGAAAAAACTACCCGTTACGCCTTGTACTGCGCCAGGGTTAACTGAGAAATTAAAATTGTCGCGCAAAGAGGCATGAAGTGTGCGATTGAGTAAATTAGTAGTTTTAATACTTTTTGCTTTATATGCAAGGTTTGCTAATTGTACGGCTTGAGTGGGTGTCAAAGTATTCATATAAGTTCCCTTTAAATTAATAGTTAAAGTTTACATGATGTGTATATCGCAAAAGTGTGGCTTGTATCTTCTTTAATTGGTATATCGTAAGTTTGTGGCTCTTGGCCAATATCACACTCTAAGTGTGCAAGAAGTTCTTTAAGTGTGTCACTTTCTTCATGAATTGAAATAAGTGTGTACCATAAAACAATCCCTTCTGGCGTACCGTTTTCTAAATAAATATGTTGAACTAACGAATCGTTATCAAACATATTAGCGGGCTTACCTGTTTTTATTGTTTTTTCTGTGAAGGTAAAATAACCCTGTTCATCTGTTGTGGTATCGTCAACGTATTCATCGCCATAGGTAAGTGAGCGCATTACTTTAGTGTTTGCAACTGGCTGCCCATTATCTAATAACTGCCCCTTTACTGGAGCCGATAAATAAAATTCTTGTTTATTAAAAAAGCCAAACATATCTGCACAAGCCTGTGATGTAGTAAAAAAGACAACGGCAATAGAGACTATCACCAACACAAAAATTTTTAAGCGCGATAAAAACAAAGCAAACTCTCTCCCAAGGCCTAGCTATAAACTACTTAATGTATATGGTTAATTAATTACACCAGCCATATTTATACTGAAAAGTAGGGGTCTAATTAGGTACAATTATACTGCATGTTTTTTTATCAAAAAACAATCACTAATCTAATTATAAAATAGTGTATATATTAATTTACCAATGCCACTAAACATGATGCCGCCCATAAGCAAAAAAGCATACATAATACTAATAGCACCGGCTGAAGGATCGCTCTTTTTATCAATTTCTATGCATGCCGTACAAACAACAAAAAATATAAAAAAGTTAGCAATAACGCCTAAAATAAAAGCATTGCCAAATAACGGTGATACGCCAGCTAAAACGGCGCCCAATATTAGCAGCGAGCCTGAAAATGAATGTTTATCAAACCGACTCTCTATTATTTTTATAGCTAATGTGGCTAGCATTAAGAGTAAAAAGTATAACGTTGGCCAAAACTGATAATATAAATACCCCCAGTTTAAAAGCTCACCTGAATTTGATGAATAAGCTTGCTGGCCTATGTCGGCTGATGAAGCATTCGTGGCATTTTCGGTAAAGAGGTACGCTACCCCACCAATAATTAATTTTATAATCCAAAAAAATAAAAAGCTGGCAATAGTAAACCCAATAGCGTCATCCCTTGTTAATCGTTTTTTAGCTTTGCTTTTTACAATAATGGCAAGCATTAAACCTAGTAGGCATACACTTCCTAAATAAAGTACCGCCTGCCAAAAGTCATCAGGATAAAATACAGCTAACCCTGGCGCTATAAATAGATACATAGCATCTTCGTTATCTAGTGAACGGTTTTGTACACTCCGATCTGACTCTTTAAAAAGAGCTAAATATACAAATAAAGGCTGTAAAAACAGCATTAAAATACTCGTGGTAACAAGGCTCATACATCATCCTTAATGAGAATACGTTAATGCAGCACACGTGCTGCATTAAAGTTAAAAATGTGGGGGCTCAATAATAAAGAGAGGTAGGTGTTATAGGTTTATTTTTTGAAAATATGTTTTAAGTTTTAAAAGCCCCGACTCAAGTTCAAATTTTTGTATTTTTGGATTTTTGAATTTAAACCCATTAGAAATGTGAGTATTAATCATCGTCGCCATACCCTCAAACCCAGCAGGCGCAGTGGCAACTAAATCGCTCAACAAAGGGTTTATAAGCACTTGATGCTCTTCTATTAAAGTTGGGTTTTCGTATATATCGTAAACAAGGTTAGTTAGTGTTTGTTGGTTTTGTTGTTCCATATCATTTCTATAGCGCCTTAGCTTAGGCGTTTATAGCTCCTTTGTGTATCAGTTTTAATTCAATGATTTATTTTTAATTGAGCTTTCTCTTTTGCTAACTGTAATAAACTAACAGCTTGCTCTTTGTCATAAGCTAAAGCGCTGTGTTCAATAACATATTGTGCATGCTCTTTTACTGCAAGCCAATTATGCTGCGATTTATATAAACTTGCTAACTCAAAATGCGCCGTTGTAACTAATGAATCTGGCAATTCTATATCTAACGCTAAAAATTCTTTGTGAAGAGAAATTGCATTATCAATATCTTGCCCTACAAACATGCCACTTCCATATAACCAAGCTAGTGTTGAATAAGCTTCTATCTCTTTTGCCGCAACCCGCTTTTTGGCTTCCTCTAATAATCGAGTCCCATCCCCAGTGTGAAGACTTAAAGTAATCAATGCTTTCCAGTATCCCATGGAATAAGCTTTTTCACACCACTCCTCGAGATACTCAGGTGCGTTAATTAAGCTTTTATGACATTGCTGTGCGGCGGTTATTACTGTTAAATCTGGGTCATTTATATCTATAGTATTATCCCATCGAGGACCTGCGGCATAAATGGAAGGCGCCATTATAACTAACAATAATAATATTATTTTATCCATAAAATCACTTCCCTAAAGATTGTTCAGGAAGATGAACAGTATAAGAAGGTACTGGTGAAGGTAAAAATGCACCTTTCCTATAGAAATAAGTCTCTCTAAGCGGCTTTTTTAAGTCGCCTTCACCTTCACAAACTCCTCTATCTTTGCAGGTCATCCCACCAATATAGTCAATTATACTTATTCCACTGATTTTTAAATTAAGTAAAATAGAATCAACACCTATATGCCTATTACCAGCATTAAATGCATGGTACCGATGCATAAATGCAACAATACGGGAGCCTTTTTCAATTTTAAGGGTACTGCTTAGTATGCTCGCCCACATTTGATTTCTTTGAATATGTGAATCAGTACATAAACCACCATCAGCGTCCTCCCAAGTGCACCTACCATCAATTTTATCCATCACCTCAACAGGCATATCTAACGGAATAATTTTCATACCTAGAGAGTTAGCAGCTTTAACTAGTTCACCATAACCTGTGCTAGCAGCACCATTCCAATACCAATTTTCTCGAAAATGTTTGTAAATGACATCAAAACCTTTACCAGTACGTTGATAAAAATCTATTTTTTCTTTTATCTTTATAGGTAACATTTCCATCGCAAAATGAGTGAAACCCGCAGCTTTAAGTTGTTTTAGAGCCTTTATAGCCTCATATTTATAAGATACTGGATTATGGCTAGACTCGGCAATAATCACTAAGCGCGCGTTTCCTGCCATTGTTCTGTAATTTACATCCGTGTTTATTTTACTCACTGTATTTCCTTATGTTTAATATTCTTAATATTATTCAAAAACCCAAGCTAGTCACACCAACCTGCAGGTGTGCGTGCTAGTTTAAGGGAAACTCTATTTTCATTAATCCAAGCATTAATAACAGGTGTAGGTTTAAACTCTGAACCCGTACCAGGCCAATAATAAGACCCGTTTAAACTCTTACAAAGTGCAAGGTAAATGGGCGCCGAGTTACACATTACATCTTCACCTCTCTCAACAAACATCTCATAAGAAATCTGTTTATGAGTTGAGCCTTTATAGGTAGTAACTACATCAGCGGTAAAAACATGCCTTTGGGAACCATCAACCTCTTGAAAAGATTCCACTTTAATAATTTTTACTTTAGCTAAATAGTCAGCACTATTGACCGCTTTTCTAAAGCCATCAAGCTCCAATAAATCAGTATGTTGAGCATTAGCACAAAAAATAAAGCTTAATAAAATAGTGTGCGCGATCAGCGCTTTTAATTGGCTAAAAATCTTCAATAGAAGCTAATTTACTAATAGCAGTACTGTCACAAGCCCAATATTTCTTTATATCATTCTTTTGTAGTGTGACTGTGTTTTCTTGTGTTACTGTATCAAACTCTTCACTATAGTAATCACTCACTATAACTTCACTTTCTCCCCCATTAAAAGTTAAACTATGTTCAGTAACCAAAGAGCGATGATAGCTCGATTTTTCTACCGTTTTAAAGTCTGCTGAATCAATAACCGTGGCTGCATTTACAGTGAATTTAGCTAAGTGAAATTTATTACCTACTTTGCTAATAATCAGCTCAATAGGTGTAGGCACATCCGCATTACATTTAAATATAACTTGCGAAGCACCTTGAGCTTCATTACACGGTGCAATAAAAAACAAGGCTGTAATCAGAAAAAACTTACCAAGGTTACTTTTTATCATGCTTTTTAATACCCTTGGTAGTTCAATATTATAGTTATTTAGTAAATACATTACTTAATGCTTAACTGATACACCTGATAAATCAAAGTTATAAAGCGTAACTGAATCAATGGAGTGCTCTTCAACTAACTTAGTATTCTTTACGCTAATAACCCCTTCATCAATACTAATATTGCTTACATTACTACTTAAAGTGAAGTTAGGGAGCGCGTATAGCTCTGATTTGATGACTTGATATCCCTTTAGTACTTGCAATTTGTTACCTGCATAAAACTTTATTAATGCATAATAATTTTTGTCTTTTTCAAGCAATGTTATTTCTGGTGTATGACCTTTTAATCGAGTGGCAATAAAAGGGATCCCTTCACTAGAAGACAAGATGTAAGTATCCCTTGTAGGCAAGCAAATACCTGACTTATCTTTGTGGAGTAATTTAACTTGCTCAAACTTCAATGACTGCAATAGCCCTGTTTTGTCATCAACTTTTATAGGCTTAGTTACTTTTATATTTAAACATTCTGACGCGAAAGCGGTATGACTTATCGTTAGTAGAAGAGTACAAATTAAGGCTTGTGTAAGCGAGACAAGCCTTTGTGATTTTTTTAGCGTGCCTTGTACAGCTATTACATCAGTTGAGATGTTAAAGCCGCCCAATCCAACCGATTGTGCTATTTTTGTTGATGACATCGAAAAGTCCATTTTTTAACGTTATCTCTTTTAGGTGCAATTTGTCAGCGATAAGTGAACACCCAGCATTTAAGGTGGGTGTCTTAATTATTTTATTTTTAATACATGCAAGTAAAATTAACTTCTTTGTCATTTTGTACTTAAAAATAAGCATTACATTCAGTAGCATATCTCTTTTAGGTCAACTCAATAACCGCTTTATAAAGTAACATACCTTGTAAAAACTAAACCACATACCCAACTTTACCAAACAAAAATTAAGGTGGGTGTCATTGTTATATTTTTAAGTGATTAAAACTGCTTGATTAACGTATATGGTGCATCGGCGGCTAATCGTGTCACAATATAACTATAAGAAGAGTAATAATCCCCGCCCTCCACTGAGTTTTCCATGTACAACACCATATCCTCAATGCCATCTTGGTTATAATCGCCCTTCGCCATTATTGTTAATCTTTGAATGCCACCACTGTTATCATAATACATCGCTTGGTCGTCAGTGACAGGTTCCACTTTTTTAATGTGGCTCATTTCTTCCCAGCTACTCGCTTTTGCTAGGCGACGCTCATCATCATTCGAGATAATTAAAGACAACTCAGGCGGCATCTGTTCAGGTAATGCTAAACTGTGCTTAAATGAGCTTAAAAAGCTTTCTTTTGAAGGCGTTAACTGCCCCATATCGCGCCAAGTCGAACACGTTTTTTTAAAGTCCTTTAGTATAGACTTCGCCTGGTAATTTGTTGTTTTATAGTTTTCATTAGAGGCTTTAAACAATGTTTTACAGCTATTAACATCCATATCAGGCTTACCATCAAGTGTAAGTACTTTTGTAAAATACCATTGTTTATTCAATAGCATATCAACCTGTTCCATACTGTCGGATGTTACCGGGTCTATAAACAACCCTCTTGTATTGCTCTTTAGGTTATATGTGGGTGCTATTTCATTACCTGCAATTTTCGCACATGCTGTGCTCGATATAACAGTGAAAGCGAGTAATAATGTATTTTTAATCATTTTGCATTCGCCAATAAGTTGCGGACATAAGTATTACGCTCAGCCGATACGTCTTTTCTATTTGATTCAATAGCCGCTTTTTTAAAATCGTGCGCTTTCATATGCCTGTTAAAATTAGGGAAAGTATCTTTTAGTCTAGGCATTCCTAAATTAAATATTAAATCAAACAAGGCTAACTTAACATCATCAGGGTAACTTGCAAATTCAGATGCACCGTAAATGGTTTTAAGCTCACTTTCAAACGTTTTAATATGGTGTTCGACTTGTGCTTCTCTTACCGCCTCTGAAATTACTAACGTTGTGAATGGTTTGTAGTAAGTTGCCTCATATTTTTTACCCCACGGCATTGCTTTAATTGATTTAAATTCACCTTCAATTTGCTGTATTGAAGCTTTAACACCCGTATCACGAACGATGAAAGGTACTTTTTTTGCTGCTTCAACATCTTTTAATAAATGCCCAACGCCTACTGTCAAGAACCCTAGTGTATCTAAATACATATGAGGAATATTCCCTTCATATGCTTTCACGTTTCGCTTTAACGTTGTTTTTAAATTGCCAGATATTGGAACAACCGCAGCTGTTACAGCACTCGCCAGCTTTTCGTTGATTTTTCTATGGGTGCGACCATTTGGGTCTATTTTTCCATCAGGGCGTACCATATTTACCACTTTGCTTTGAAACAACTTAATAGCAGCTACGGTTTTAGAGTTTTCAGGGCGTGAGCCTAAACGACCGTCTACGGTAAGTTTTCTAGTAGGCGCTATGAGGGAAAGAAGTGAATTTAAAGCGGTTTGTACTGCCTTTACATCACCTGGCTTATTTGCGCCGCCAATTCCTACCGATTGGATTAATTTCATTGCTGGCATCGAAGAGTCCTTTTCTTAAGTGTTATGTTGTTTAAGTACAACGTGTTAGTAGTAAATTAACACCCTCTATTTAAAGTGGGTGTCTAGTTTATTTAATTATGTTGCATGAATACAACGTGTTATTAGTAAATTAACACCCACTATTTAAAGTGGTGTATTTGTTATTTTCTTTGTTTTATCTAAATTCAACATAATGAAAGTAGATGTATGAAGTCAAAATTTGACCCCATTGGCTGCCTATATTTCTAATTATTTAAAATAAGTACCATTAATTAAAAAGCGAGGAAGTGAATCACTTTCAATCGTTACTTCATTACCCATATCGTGCCACATGCACGCCATGCCGAGTAATTGCAGGGGTAAGAATGAATCTACAGGGGCATGATCCGGACCTGCCTCATAAATGTGGTAGCGCTCTTGCGCTTGTAAGTTTTTGGCAAGTGCTTCATTAAAATCACAACCAACATCAAAAGTTGCTGGTGATAAAGCAGCTAGCGTTTCTAAGTATCCGAAAGCAATATATAACGCCCAATCATCATTTTGTTTAACAGCCATTCCCATGCACTCGTCAAGTAATTTTGGGTAATCGGCTTGATGATGGTGGTAAGCTTGAAATACTTCAACGAGCTTATAAGAAACGGGGCCTGCTTGTGTCGCACTTTGTTTCATCGTTTCTATAGGGAAATTTGCCAAGCTATCCATACTTTCAGTATCGCGAGTAATAACAGCTAAAAAATAGGCATCAATCCATTCTGATGGCGCTGCATAACCCGCTTCTAACATACCTTTACCATTCCATGTCACTTCAGGTAAATTATATATTTTAAAGGTTTGCTCTTGCTCAGGCTGCTGTGCAAGCTTTAAGAACGCGGCGTACATTTTTGATGCATATCGTAACCCTGATGCTGACTCTTTTTCTATCTCGGGAGTTTGAACTTCCCAAGTTAACCAGCGAGCTAGGTTAACCATATCCTCTGATATCATTAATAAATTGTCTCTTTTAATTTCAATGTCTTCTGCAATTTCTTCATAGGCTTCTCTTGGCGACTCTAACCACTCATCCAGAGGCACACGCTTATCAAATTCTGGATCGTATTTTCTTTTAATTATCATTTTCTACCTCTTAGAGCATTTTTGTCTATATCAAATTCTGAAATTTCGACCTCGCCAACCTCAGAGCCTGCACCCGTCTTTTTTATAGGAGTTTTGACATGTAAATATTTTATATTTTTATTCTTTTTAGCTGCCTTTGTTATTGCTTTTGCCGCCTTTCTATCTGTAGACGCTTTCGGGTTCGTATTAGTTTTCATACTCTTAGTAATGGCTTTTGCATACTTCGTTGTGCCTTGCTGATAATATTCATCACCAATTTTCATTTTACCTAATGGGCTACTGCCCCCCTTGGCTTCAACAATAATGACATCACCATCAGCATTTTGATAAACCATATCAAAGTTACCCTTTACCGATGTAGAACTATCTAAGCTCGTCGGGTGAATGCGAGTATAACCAGGGTACAATGATTCAATTGCTGCATCTGCTGCCTTTTCACCAATTTTGGCTGATTCATTGTTAATCAGTGGTATTTGGTCGTTATAACGTTGTGTTTCTTCTGGTGAAGCTTTCGCCTTGTGCTTATCTCGTTCGATTATTTCCTCATCACGAGTATCCACATGCTCTTTCAATTCAACAGGCAGAGAAGAAACAACCTGCTTACTACCTGCTTTTTTAGTTGCTTTGTTGAGTTTTAATTCATTCTCAGTCAATGTTCCTGTTTCACGAGACCACTCTTCATTTACCACTTTACCATCAATAACATGCCCACCAACAAACTGTTCAATGGTCATTGTAGTTTCAATCACTTTATCGCCTACTTCTCGTGTTAAAGTAATTTTACCGTTATCAACATCCATAGATTCGATACTGTATTCATGCTCAAGTCTGTTTTCACCATTAGGTCTTGTTACTTTAATATTACCCGTTCTGGCATCTGCTGGAGAACTGTCTTCAGCAATTTTTAATATTTTGGCTTTTATTGCTGGGTCAACGATGTCGCCTATCATCTTAGAAAGCTTTTTCACCCCCTCTTTACACAGCAGTCCAAACGGATCTACCCAATTCACCGGATTTGGCGCATATTGATAGTGGTTTATGCCACCTACCAACCCTATCGGATCTTGATTTATAAAGCGCTGTTGTTTAGGGCTGTAGTAGCGATAGCGGTTGTAATGTAAGCCGCTCTCTTCATCTAAATATTGCCCTTGAAAGCGGATTGGCTGAGTGAAGGTATTTTCTTTATTAGTGTCAGGCTCGGCTTCTGGCTCTTCATAACCATACACATCGGCTTGGTTTTCCCAGACGACTTCTGCTTTGTTATTGGTTACAAAGCGTGGGGTGTTAAGTTGGTCTAGGTGGTAGTAGAATACCTCGCCTTTTTTAATAAGCGCTACTGGGTGAAATTGATTTGGCAGGTTGATATACCAAGTATATTCGCCGTGTTGGCATTCGCCGATTAACTGGTCGTTATCCCAAATGTAGTCAATTTTACCGTGCTCAGTGTGCTTGGCGATACGACGCCCTAATGGGTCGTAGTCGTATTGGGTGAGCGTGCCGTTGTTGTTAAAACAGCTTAACTGATTAAACGCGTTGTATTCACGGCGGGTTTTAATGCCTTTGCCGGTTTCGCGTATTTGGTTACCAAACTCGTCGTAGTAAAAGTCGCTATCGCCAAAGTGTGTTAGGCGGTCGGCGTCGGTGGCACTGTTTATTGTGGTGTTGTTAGTACTTTCATTGTTTGCTACTGAGTCAGCGTTGCTACTATTTTCACTACTATTTAGCGCTAACTCATTGTATTCGCTATGCGTGGCACGTGTTAAATCAATAGAAGAGCTGGCTGTATGCTCGTTACTGGCAGTATCATGTTCTATACCCTGCTCGCCTGTATCACTAGTGTCTGTACCGCTAATGTCTGCATCGTTTGTGTTTGATTGAACAGTCTGACTTTGTGGGTTACCAAAGCTATCCCACTGGTAGTGTGTGGTTGTATCAGCACGTGAGCTTGCTAAAGTTTGTTGTATTAACTGCCCCAAACTGTTGTATTCAAAATTGATGTTTTGGCTGCTTACGCCTTCGTTTTTACGGGCTATAAGCTGATTTACACTGTCGTAATTGTACGTACAGGTATCAAATAATGTTTGCGCTGGGTGTGTAAGCTGTTGCTGCGTTAAACGGTTGAATACATCAAACTGTTGAGTAAGAGTAATGCTGTTACCAAACTGCTGGGTGTTAATATTACCTTGGCTGTCGTAGCCTAGTGTTACAAGCGGCTCAGCGAGCTCACCCTCTTTGCTATTGGCTTGCTGTAAGTGAATAGCACTTAGCTGGCCAAACTGGTTGTAGCTGTATTTAAGCGTGGTTGAGTCTGGCAGGGTAAGCGTTTGCCTTCTGCCGTATTCGTCGTAACTGTATTTTAAGGTATGCGCTTGTTGCTGGTTATTAACTTGCTCGGCGCACAGTAGCCTGCCGCCTTTATCAAAGCGTTGTTTAAGTGTTGATTGTGCATTATGCGCACGCGTAATTTTACCTTGCAGGTTATAACTGTAGTAATTGGCGTTATTAATGATATGTGAGTCGCTTGCAAGGCTTGCATGCTGCGCAGTTACACGGCCAAGGCTGTCACGCTCTATTTTCACATGGCGTTTGTTGCTTTGTGTTACTGAAGTTAAGCGGTTACAGGCATCGTATTTATATTGCTGTAGCGTGCCATCAAATCCGGTTATTTGTGTAGGGTTTTCGTTCGCGTCGTAACTTATGCGGTATACATGGCCGTCGCTTCGCTCGATGGCTGTTAAGTTTCGCTCTTTGTCGTACGTTAAATGCAGCGCGCTGCCATCAGGCTGAATAACACAATGCGGCTGGCTTAGCCCTTCAAAGTGTTGCTCTGTGGTGTCGCCTTTGCTGTTTTGCGAACTAATTAACCGCCCTGCTTCGTCGTAGCTAAAATATTGATACTGTTTATTTTCAGGGTTGTTTTCATCAAAGGCAATTGTTTGTGTAAGCTGGCCGTGCTCATTGTATTTATATTGGGTGAGTAAGCCTGCGTTGTTAAGTGTGGCATTTACGCGGCCTAAGCTGTCGTAGCTGTAACGTATTAACTCATCGTTATGGTGTTTTGCTAACAGCTCGCCTTGCTCGTTCCAAATAAATTTGGTGATTTGGCCGTTTTTATTAATATGCTGGGTTAACTGGCCAAGCTTATCGTAGCTGTATAATGTGGTGCGGCCATCGCCAAAGGTTTCGCTTTGTAATAAGCCAGCCACACTGTATTTACGCGTAATTGTTTGGCCATCAGGTAAGGTAGTTAATACACGTTGCCCAAGTTGGTTGTAAGCAAAATGGGTTTGGCTACCATCTGGCTGCGTTATTGTTTCTAATTGGCCATAAGGTGTATAGCTATAGCGCGTTGTGCTGTTATCGGGCTTAATTTCACTGAGCTTTTGGCCTTGCGCATTATATGTATATTGCCAAACGTTGCCGTTAGGGTCGGTATGTTTTACCAATTTGCCTTGTGCGTTATGTACAAAGTGCTCTTTGTGGCCGCGAGAATCTATACAGGTTGTTTCACCAGCTGCTAAGTTATATTCAAACTGGTAAGTATAGGTGTTGTTATCGCCCCACTGCTTTATACATTTAGCGCTAGGTGAGTAGCTATCCCACTCAAAATGATGGCTAAAGCCACTGGCTCGGGTACGCTTTGTTAATAAGTTAGCGGCATTATAGGCGTAGCGCTCAGTTTCGTTTTGCTGATTAGTAGCCTTAACAAGGTTTTTGTTTTCGTCGTACTCGTAGCTTGCTAGTAATGGCGATAGCAATTGCTGTTTGTTGTTTTTATCGGTGCAGTACGCTGCTACTTTGCTTAATAAACCTTGCGCGTTGTAGCTAATTATACAGCCACGTACTTTGTTTACTTCTATGCAGTGTAGGCGCTCTTTTGCATCGTAATAAAACGCGATGCTTTGGCCTTTTTCGTTAATTATTTTTTCAAGCAACCATGCGCTTTCGCCTGGTTTAAACGTAAGGTGTTGGTCGTCTGGCGTTACTAGTACTTGCTTACCATTTGTTTGGTAATGTAGCGCAAGATTACTACTTAACTGATAGCTTGATTGGCCAGGCTTTACTTTTTCAAATTTATGTTTAGCGCCGTGCTCGTCTTGGTACTCTAACCAATAGGTGCCTTTTTGCTTAGGGCCCACTTTTGGCGGTGGTAAGTAATGCTCAGTAAGGCTTGCCATAAAGTCGTGCCGCCAACCATTACCCATTGTTGTGCACACATCAGCATGAGATGAGCGATACAAACGTCGCCACACTAATTGGCGGCTGCCTGCTAGGGTAAAGTCGATAAGCGGGAGAATTTCTTCGCCCGACAGCATTGAAACCGGATCTGAGCGGCACTCTTGATTTGTAATGGGCTCTTCGCTTGCGGTGTTATTGCTTGCCCCACCCGTATTTTTTGCAGGTGCTTGCGTTGCGCTTTTACCCGATGCGGTTGAGCTTGATTTTTTGTTCGACTTTTTGCCCGCTGAGCCACTATTTGTGTTATCGCTTACCTGAATAGCCGACTTTGCTTTTTGGTGGTAACACGTTACTGCGCCACTTATTAAGGCTTGGGTAAGTACACTTGCTGTTTCGCGGGCAGAGGCGCTACGTGGGCAGTTAATGCCTGCACTATTTAGTAAATTAATTACATCAAGACGTTTGGCAGCGTCACCCGTTAACGCACCACCAATTTGGGCTATTTGCTGTTTAGCTGTATCTGGGGTGTTTGCCACACTTGGCGCATAACCTGACGGCGTTTGGCCTTTGCCAGCAACTAGGCAAATGGGGTAACTCGTTCCTTGTAAAACAACCGTATTACTTTGCATTAGTTGTGTACTTCCTCACTTATCCATAAGTATGATGCTGCGGCCTGATATTTTGCTTGTTCTTGAGAAATCACTAACGCGTGTTTAAAGTGATTTACAATAGCTGGGCTTGAGGTCAATTGATATAAATTGACAAGTCCTTCAAGCGCACCCATTTTACCTAATTTGTAATTAGGTAATTCATAATGTGTATGCTCATTAATTAAACTGCTGAGCCTTTGTAAATTAGTAAGCCATACGTCACTTTGCTGATGTATGCCGTTACCTGGAGCAAAAATAAGGTCTATGTAGTCTTTATTATGCTGTGCAATATTTGAAAATATACCGCCTAGTTGGTCGTGCTTTATAAAATCGATTGAAGGGGCAAGCTCATGGCTTACTTGCATCCAGCCGCTTTTAACCGTTTCAATAGTCGCGAGTGCACCACCCACTCCTAAGTATACCCACTCATTGTTTTTATCGGCTTTATAGGTTGCATCAATGGCTATAACATTTGCCTTACGCCATTTTTTTTGCCCCGCCATTTGTACTAACGTATTAGCGCCAACAGCACCATAAAATAATAAGTGCTCTACATGTTCAGGGAACAACTGTTTAAAACTTTTTGCTAAAAGCTGCTTTAGCTCATCTTGGTACGCCAGTGCTGGCAATAGCCATACAAGTGGCAAGTTTGAGTCTTCTACTTTTGCAAAAAGTTCTTTCGCTTTTACTATGCAATCATAAATACAGGCATTCCATGATTGCCAATTAACACCGTTAGGTGGGTTTGGGGTATCTTCATATAGCAATGTATCTATGTCTTGCGACAAAGGCGTAAAAAAACAGCTTACGTTTACATTAAACGCCTTCATGCTTGCGCCTCTGCTTTTACATTTTTAGCCACCGATTTATAGTAGGTATACAAATTGAATATTGCTTGGCTATAACAGTCCATTGCCGACATTTCTATTGCGTTTAACTTATGATTAAGTGCTTTACCAGCTACTAACCGTTGTACGCAAAGCTCCTCCTCGTATTTAGGCCAATTTTGCTGTAACTGCTGCTTGAAGGCATCTAGTGCTTGTTGTTCAGCATTAAACGCACTTAATTGAATGTCATAGCTTACGAGTAAGTCGAGCTTATCACCAAGCATACGCCTTATTAGGGCAATAATAGCTGTTGGGTTTTCTACTTGGTTTAACGACATACACGCTAAGGGCACTAGCTTTACATAGCCACTTTGTAATAGCACATGCAACGTATCATCTACTGTTAAAACGTGGCTTGCGTAGTTACTTAACGCGTTTACCTGTTCCCAACTTAGTGATAATAAAAAAAGCGACATTAACGGTGAATTAACAAGCCCACTTTTATATAGCTCATCAAACACATGTTTTAGCAATTTTATATTGGCATTAGGGTTGAATGCGCTGATAAGCGCGACTGTTTCGGCTGTTGTTACCTCTTGTTCAGCGCTATTAGCTAACGCAAAATAAAGAGTATTTAAATCAATTAATGCAATTAAATTAAAGCTGTGTTGCTGTAATAAAACTTTATAAATAACTGCCTTTGCTAAGCCATGCAAGGACGGGCTGTTTAGCAAAGCGTTTATAAAAGCAAGGTTAATTGTTTGCGGTAAATTAGCCATCACTTCTATGCATGCCTGAGAAATTACATCAAGACTCTGTTCGCTAGTTACTAAAGCACTAAGTTGAGTTAAATCGGGCTGGGTAAAACATTGAGGAGTATTGTTTTTTTTAGCGGTTAACCAGGTTATTTCTAACAGCTTTTTTTTGAGCGTTTTTACATAGCCTACAGAAGTAAAAGGGCAGCACTGCGCCTTACTTATATTGAGCAATTGTGCTTGATGATTACTTAAGTAGGTAGACAGCAAAATTAGCCACCTATCAATACAGTAGGGTTGCCAACTACAATTTTTCCGCCGTGGGAGCTATCATCACCCATTCGAGCTGCGGGTTTACCGTTAATTTTTACGCTACCAGAGCCTGACTTTATGCTGTCGGGTGGGCCAACACATACTAACATATCGCCTTTACGTGCCGCAGGCATTCCACCTATTAATACATTAGCAGAGCCAACCACAACGGGGCCGCCAACATGAGGGACTGTACCTGTTGTTTTAGGACATACATGCATATGACCAATTGTAGCTGCGGGCTTACCCATAAAGACTCCTTGTCCTATTTACTTTTTAACAATAAACCTAATCAAATAAAGGAATAATTAATAACTTACTTTGAGCAACTAAACCCGATAACGTATCAATTAATTCCGCTTTATTATAATCAGAAATAGATACAGAGCTTTGCAAAGCATATTGATACAAAGCGGCTATAACATCTTCACTATTTAATGCGTTATGTAAATTACTTAAAAACTGATTAGCGTAATAACCGTTCATCGCTTTTAAATGCGTTAATGCAGGATTTAGCAACGGATCATCAGGCCTATTTATTGGCAAACAAATTAAATAAGGCAATCCATAACGACAATATACAACATGTCCATTATTATTAACTCCGTTTCTATACCCTGAGTAAAAGCTATTTATTATTTCCATAATTGCACTAATTTAATTTAATCATACCGGCAGATAAAGTAATGGCACTACCATCAACTTTAACATTACTGCCTTTAATATCTATATTAGTGCCTTCTATAGTTATATTACCGCTACTGCTCATTTTAATTTGTGCAGAGCCAGTTTTAATTACTATTTCGTCACCCGCCTCAATATTAAGTGTTTTACCCACTTTTAATGTGTCGTTTTCACCTATATCATCGCTGCGGTTTTTAGCCACTTTAAGGGTTTCATTATTGCCAATATCAACTTTTCGATCGTTGCCAATTTCAATATTATGGTCATGATCTGTTTTGTCGTTTTGGTCATTTTTTACGTAAAGCTGTTTGTCTTTTTCTGCTTGAATATAAACAAGCTCGCTGCCTTTTTTATCTTCAAACCTTAGCTCATTAAAGTTATCAGCCCCGCCTTCTTTAGTAGAGCGTGTTTTGATACCACTTTGTGTTTTTTCGCCAGGTAATGCGTACGGAGGCATTAAATCTGCGTTGTAAACAGCGCCACTAATAATAGGTTGATCTGGGTCGCCATTTATAAAGTCTACTAGGACTTCTTGGCCAACTCGTGGGAAGAAAAACGCCCCCCACTTTTTACCCGCCCAGTTTTGCGCTACACGGATCCAGCATGAGCTTTTTGAATCCTTTTTGCCTTCTCGGTCCCAATCAAACTGTACTTTTACGCGACCATATTGATCAATCATTATCTCATCGGCGCTATCGCCAGTTACAATTGCAGTTTGTACACCGCTAATTACCGGTTTTTTCTTATTTATTTGTGCTCTGTAAGGGATTTCTTTGGGGACGCATTCAAAATGGTTTGAGTACACTTCTTCAGCACTTGATTGCAATGCACCCGATTGATTAGGTATTGTTATTGACGTCATCATAGAGGTAATGACAAATGTTTTACCTTCAAGACGTGGGTCTTCGTGCTTTTTAAAGCTAAAGAGTTTACCCACAGTGAATGAGCGACAGTCACTACGACCACTAGAAAGCTTCATGTCTCGCTGTAATGACTCAAGCTGAACAGATGCTAAGTTAGCTGCACGCGGGTGGCACTCTTGCTCGCCAGTATATTCAAAAATTTCTGATACTGATTGCGTCGGGAGCTCTGGGTTTGCTTGCTCTCCGTCTGGGTAGCGTGATGGCTGTTTAAAATCGTAACCAACGCGTTTAAAGCTACCAGGTGCAATGCTTAAACCGCCCTGCCAACGCGATACGTGTGATTCGCTTAAATGGCCAGTTGAATAGACAACTTTCGCTTCGTCACATACCTCGTATGCAGTTATATCATCTGCAAGTACTAGTGTGTGGTTGCTATTGGTGTGCTCAAAAAAGTAAAAAATACCTTCTTGCTGAAAAAGTCGTTGAATAAAGTCAAAGTCTGACTCTTGGTACTGAACACAGTACTCATACTTAGGGTATGTTTTGCTGGTTTTATCGCTAAAGGCAACATTGTGTTGGCCAAATAGGTCAGCAAATATTTCTTTAATTGTTTTCTTTTGGAATATTCGGCTGTTTTTACGATTGCGCATTGATGCTGCAAACGGAACTATCGTTGCTTGGTAATCTATATAGTTTTTTTGTTCTTCTACATCAGCTGTGCGGCTACCATTTGAAACTAAATGACTTACTATTCCGTGATAGTAACGCTCACCACCGCCTTGTGCATTTTTTACTTTAATAGATACAGGCTTACCTACTAAATCTTCGTGTGCTATTTGTTTACCAATCGTGTACATATTGGCAGACATAACGAATAAATCTGACATTGCCTCTTGGGCAACAAAACGAGTTAAATAGAGGGCATCTTTACCAGCAGGGGTGCTAATTTGAATTACGTTATTATCTTGTGTTGCTTGTTGCATTCCTTGCCTTTCCCATCCTAAAGATCAAAAAAAGCTCTGAGCAAAAGCCCAGAGCCATTATAAGGTAACAAAAATTACATTTGTTGACCTTTAACACCGCTGTAACCGTATACAAGTGGAGCAGTAATGTTATTTTTGTCGTCTGTTGGAGTAACAGTCATCATCATTTCTGTGTAGCTGATAGTGATTGTTTCAATAGGACGATCGTTTTGCACTGATACAGAGTAGCTAGAAATCATTGCATCTGTAAGTTCAATTTTCATGATTTCTTCAACTTTATCACCTTGCTTAGTGATATGGAAAATAGCTGGAAGGCCTTTACCAATAGTTGCTTCTTTGAAAAGATCCGGAGATGCTTTATCTTGAAGTTTAGTGATAGTTACATCGCCAAGACGAGTAGAGCTAGACTCACGGTCCATTGCTGTACCAGTTGCTGCACTAATTTCACGGCTTACATTCCAATCTAAAGATAATACTGTGATTAAATCTTTGAAAGACTCAGCCGTAGTTTCGCCTTTGATTGGACCGTATTTTAAATATGTATTTGCTTGCATTTGATAATGCTCCTTTTAATTAAACAATGTTATCCATTTAGACTGGATTATTTACTTTGGTTTCCCAAAAATTCCTTTGAAATCATTATCTTTAATACAGCAATGAAAAGGCCTTCAGATTCCTTTCCTTAGATGAAGACAATGTCTCAAAAATTCCATGTAGTGAATTAAGGCAACAAAATTATAATACCCTAAAATCAAAGAAACAACCTTAATACAAAGTTAATTTAAATAAACTTTAATTTAACTCAATATTAAATTCATTATCTTTTACAGCCAACTTTATACTATTTATTTTTTTATCATCAATCATACTAGAAAGTAAAACTTCAGATAATAATGGTAATAATTTATTTTGCAAAATAGTGTGTATGTTCCTAGCACCGGACCCTGCATTTTGGCAATTATCAATAATATATTCTATTACGTCATTTTCATATTTAAGCTCAGCATCGTAATGCTTGTTAACGCGTTTAACAATTTTTGCTATTTGTAATGAGGCTATTTCTGAAAGGATATCGTCACTTAGTGGGATGTACGGAATTACATTAATACGACCCAAAAAAGCAGGCTTAAATGAAGCGAGTAAATCATCTTGTAATGCTTTTAATAAGCCTTTAATACTTGGCTTACTTTCTTCGTCTTCAAATAAGCCCATGGTGGTATCAGTACCCACATTTGAGGTCATAATTATAATTGTATTTTTGAAGTCGATATCTCGACCTTCACCGTCTTTTATTGTACCTTTATCAAATACTTGATAAAAAATATCTTGCACACCAGGGTGTGCTTTTTCCATTTCATCAAGCAGCACTACGCTGTATGGTTTTCTTCTTACGGCTTCGGTTAATATGCCACCTTCGCCATAACCTACATAACCAGGAGGTGAACCAAGCAGTAGCGACACTTTATGCTCTTCTTTAAACTCAGACATATTAATAACAGTGACATTATCTTCACTACCGTACACCTCTTGCGCTAGCGATAGTGCAGTCTCAGTTTTACCTACACCACTTGGACCTGCCAACATAAAAATGCCATTAGGTCGGTTTTCATCGGCTAATTGCGCGCGAGATGTTTGCACTACTTTAGCGATTAAATCTAACGCGTGATCTTGCCCCACTACGCGTTTTTTCATTTCTTGTGCAAGGTTTAAAATGCCATGTATTTCATCTTCGTGCATTTTGCCTACAGGTATGCCAGTCCAATCTGATATAACCTGTGCGATAAGCTCTTCGTCCACTTGCCAATGAACCATATTATGTTCAAAAGCAGTTAACTTTTCTTTGCTCTGCTTAAGGTTGGCTAAAATTTCATCTGATGAATTTTCTTGATCTGAGTTAATAGACTCGAGCGCCTTATTAAGCTCAGCAACAATTTCTTTTTCTACTTTAAATTGCTCTGTTAATGGCGCTAACTGCTCTTCAATAGTTACAAGTTCAGTTTTAAGTGTGTCTAGCTGCACTGAATGATCTAAACCTGTTTTCTGTTCACGGTGTAGCATCTGCACTTGTGTTTCTATTTCACTTAAACGATTTACAAGTTGCTCTATAGTGTTTGGTGTAGATGCTTGGCTCATTGCCACCCGTGCGCAGGCAGTATCTAATAATGCCACGGCTTTATCGGGTAATTGCCTTGCCGTAATATAGCGATGCGATAAGTGTACTGCACTTTCAAGGGCTTGTTCAGAAATAAATACTTTGTGGTGTTTTTCCATCACTGGTACTAAACCGCGTAACATAGCCACTGCTTTTTCTGGCGTTGGCTCTTCTACTTTTACCACTTGGAAGCGGCGCGTCAACGCAGCATCTTTTTCAAAAAACTTTTTATATTCAGCCCACGTTGTAGCAGCAATGGTTCTAAGCTCGCCACGGGCAAGTGCTGGTTTTAATAAGTTAGCAGCATCGTTTTGGCCTGCGGCTCCACCACTACCAATCATCGTATGAGCTTCATCAATAAATAAAATAACCGGGTTAACTGAATTTTTCACTTCGTTAATTAATGATTTAAGACGATTTTCAAACTCGCCTTTCATGCCAGCGCCAGCTTGTAATAGTGCTAAATCTAAGCTGTGAATTTTCACATTCTGCAGCACGGCCGGTACATCTTTTTGTGCAATTCTTAAAGCTAAGCCTTCAACTACAGCTGTTTTACCTACACCCGCTTCACCGGTTAAAATTGGGTTGTTTTGACGGCGTCTAGTTAAAATATCTACCATTTGGCGAATTTCGAAGTCGCGTCCTAAAATGGGATCTATCTTTCCCGCTTTTGCTTGCGCCGTTAAATCAACAGTAAATTGGTCAAGGCTCGGTGTTTTAGAGTTTGTACCTGATTGGCTAGCCGTGCTTTGTACTGAGTGATTACGCTCTTGCGACTGAGCAACTATTTCTGGCCATGCATGGAGTAACTGCCCTGGCTCTATTTTATTAAATAACTTACTACAGCGCGTTACTAAGCTCGATAAGGTATCGTCTTTTACAAGCGTATAAATAACGTAGGCACTGCGAATTTGGTTATCAGTAAACTCAATACTGGTACTTAACCAAGATTGCTTTAATAGACTTGTAACATGCACAGATAAACTAGGTGATGACTCACTACCGGTTTTAAACGCTTCTAGAGATTGATTTAAGTCTTGTTTTACTTTTTCAATATCAATGTCAAAAGAGCCAAAAATAAGCCTAACGTCATCTAGTTGCTGCTCAATCATGGCAAGTAACCAGTGTTCAAGCTCCACTGTAAAGTGGCTTCTGCTATTACAAATTGCAACCGCCGCCTCTAGGCTTTTTCTGCAATCAGGGCTTAGTTTTTCAACTAATTTATTGAGTGTCATCGAAGACATACAGTGTTCCTTTTAATTTTAATTATCCCTTAAACGATAACTTAGTAGGGTTAGATTTTGATTTGTTATTTTGTACTGCTAAAAAAGAATTAATTCCAAGTTGGGCTTTATCCTCTAAAAGCTGTGCTGTATCTAAACATGTAAAATCAGCTTCAATTATTAAACGAAACTGAATAGAGTTTCCTATATAATCTTTTGTGATTTTTTTTGCCAATTGAAACAACTCACCCCTTGGTAAAAGTTGTTTGACTTTGCAAGGCTTATTGGGTTTTATATGTACTTCTATGCTAGAAGACACATCCCATACCTGCTTACCTATCACTGAATCAACCCCGAGCCGCGCATGTTGACCTTCATACATAACTTGACTAGCTAAAGCCGTTTGTTCTTGCAACTTTAGCTCATACCACTGACCAACCATCTGATTTATTTTTACTTCACAGCCAAGATAAGAACCAAGCACACTTTGTAAATCAAAAGCATTGCGAATTTTTCGGCTGTACAAACCTGAAAAGTGCAACTGATGTTCATTATACCCACCACTTAATAGCCCCAACATTTGAGTATACGGGTCTTTTTTTTTGTCGTTATTTATATGATTTAGTGAAGGTTTATATTTTTTCCAAGCTCGGTAATACAAAGAAATCAGGCGATGGTTAAACATGTCATAAAAATCGCGCATGGTTGTGTCTTTATAGCGCAGCCTTTGCATAACCAGTTCGCTATAAAATTGCGGTAATGCACCAGAGCAGCCAGTTAACCCCATAAATGACACCTGTATATTTACTTTGTGCAAGCCATCTTCAAAACCAGCTTCTTCAAGCTTAGTAATTGAATTTCCCGGGTAGCCAAACTTTTGTGTTGCCGTAAATTTTATTAATTCTTGTTTTGGGTTGCTATCGTAGCCAACGTGGCGATAATCTAAGCCACGCTTTTTAAGCTGGTTTTCAATTATGAAAACCGCTTTATAAAAATCGACTTGAGAAGCTTGGGCGATCAGTTGCTTTATCATAATAGTGGTCTGTCACCTACGCGTGCAGGCCACTGATAATATATTTGCTCCTGCTCTTTTAAACGCAAACTCAAACGTGTGTAACTATTTATAGCGGCGAACTGCGAAAAGAAATGATCCAGTACAGCTGCAAAAAAGAACATGCCACTACCCGAAAAGTCATCGTTAGCAAAAGTAATTTCTATTTCACTGCCAGTTACGAAACTTACCCTGCCTTTTTGAACAACACGCGCAGTTGCAGGCTCAATACTAACGCGATATATATTATCTATAAGCCCTTTGGTTTGAGGCGATGCTCTAAAGTCATATAAACGAAGCACTTCTTTTAATTTATTACACGCATCTTTTCCGCTAAATGTGTCGAGCGTTAAATGGTTAACAAGTTGCCAGCGTGTTGCGTCGGCTAATACAGGTCTGACTGCATGCGTAAAAGGCGCTAAACAACGAATTTTTTTAATTACATCGCCGCGCTCTGGCATCAGTAATCCAAGCTCATCGTCGCCAAATGGCATACTTGCAGGCAAATTTCGGTTACTACAATACGCACGTACAGTAAGTACTGAGTTCCCCTCACCATATTCCATCGCACTGTTTTCAAATTTTGCATCTACCAATGACATAAATGTCTCGGTGCCTGACTCTACATAACCACCTGCCCACGAGGCCGTTTCTCTTCTTATATGCCAAAATAAATCTTCATGACCTTGATAATTTGGGTGAGTTTGTCCATAAAAAGGTGCAACAACTTGTTTATTACCTTTGTGATCAAACGCTATAACTTCTGAAATGCCAATTACTTCAGAAATTTCTGAGTCCATATAACGTGGTGAAAGTTGATACTCGTATTCGCTTATTTCAGGGCGAATTGGCTCAAGCTCTTGCTCGAATAAGTTAATTATTGGCGTGCATCCGAGTAAAAACATATCCTCATCAACCTGTTTTTCAAGTTCACTTGATTCGGTATCAAGGTATATATAAATATCACATTTGTTGGAGTTTTTAGGCAATGCACCGCGTATACCTTCAAGTTCAAAAAAACGAAACTTCTCAGGAAAGGTGAAGTTTTCAACCAGTAATCGATACCCGGCAGCAGAGCGCTGAGAGTAAGGAACAACCGCTTCGTGTGTTTCAAACCCGACTGCTTTTAATTGTTTTTTTGATAAGTATTTAATGCCTTCATCGCCATTATCTATGGCTATACCAATGCTATGCTTAAATAATAGCTCATACACTTTCAGCGTATGGTGCCACTGCCCGTTTATATATACGCGAAGTTTTTCTAAACCTGTTTCAGCAAGCGATACACCTTTGTATTCACCGGTTAGTTCTAACTTAAATATAGACTTTGCTTTTTCATGCCAACGTGGCTTAGGTGCAATAAATGGGCTGTTATCAAACTGAGCTTTCGTAATTTCAATGGGCCAAAGGTAGGTTTCGTAACAGGTTTGAAACTTACACTGTTTCATCAAATCAACGTTAGTTTCAACCTCACTTGCTCGTGGAATTATAACCCCTGCGGTTGAAAGGTTTTCGGCCTCCAGTTTTACTATCGACATCGAAGGGATAGGTGCTTGGTAATCTGGGAGCATTTGCCCTAATAAAGCATCGGTTAGCTCAGGGAAACTATCATCTAGCTTTTGTCTAATATTGGCAGTTAAAAACGCAAACGATTCAATAAGTCGTGATACATGAGGGTCTTCAACATGATCTTCACTAAGCTTTAAACGCCCTGCTACTTTTGGGTATTTCTCAGCAAAATCTTTTCCTAAATGACGCACAAATGCTAATTCACGATTGTAATACTTTAATAATTCATCGTTCATAATGATGCCTCAATAACCTTCATACCCAAATTAACGGGCTCTACCTCAGAGTCAAAGCTTATAAACTCTGGCTCAGGATCAGCGTATAAAAGCGCATTAATACGTAAGTTTAAAACACGATTAACCGGCACTTCCTCATCGGTAAATACTTCAACTTCTAAAAATCTCGGCTCAAATTTTAAAATAGTGTTTTTAACTGTCTCGCATAGCAGTGCTCGGCCTTCGTGTGAACTGACCGACATACTTGAAAAATCAGGCAAGCCGTACGATAAACACGACGTTGAAAGCTCACTATATTGTGTAGGCCACGTATGCCACTGGATTCGGGCGTTAAGCAGTGCTTCTATATCTCTTCGCACACTTTTACGTAGCTCACTTATTGTGATCCCCTCTGTACGCGATGGTGCATCTTGAAAGTCAGGTTCATCATCAATGAGCCTGTCTAAAAGTGATGCCTGAAGCTGCTGCTTATGTTCTATCATTTTTGCTCAAATATAAATTATGCTGCTTCTACAGCATTAACTTTTAAATTAGGAATTGTGATGGCTTCATCATTCACAAACAGCATTTTCATGCCTTTACCAATAATGAATTCTTCTTTTAGCTCAACCCAATCAGAGACCTGACCTAATTTTTCAAGGTCCGATTCAGCATTGGCATAGACAAGGGGTAAGTGTGCTGTACCTGAAGGGCCTTCTTTAATCGTTATTTCAACACGTAGCCAAATACTTTCTAATACTGAACTTACAGGCTCTACCTTTAACGACTCAATTTCATCAAAATTTGCCAAGTAAAATTCACCATTTGTGCCTAGCACCTCTAAATAAGGGTTTAAAGTATCGTCCAAGTCGCGTGCCACAGACTCTGCATCATTTAACGAACTTACTCTTAATGTTTCCATTTGTGCAGAAAGCTCAGCGGCTTCGTCTATTTCGCCATCTAACAATGCCACATGCATTTTTAAAAACAATGTGTCTATCTCATCAGCATCATGAAATAATTTAGGGATCCCTTTACCTTTGTAAAAGTCTATTCGTGATTGCTGAGCACGGATCAAATGTCTAAGATTTACAGCACCGACAGCAAACTCAGGATTTTTTTGAACCATAAAGTCGAGTTGTTTATCAGCTTTTTCAAGCTCACCATTTATACAAAGTAGCTCAGCATAGCTACTTCTGATATCAAAATTTAAAGGCTCATCTTGAAGCTCTGCAGCACATAGGCTAAGTGCTTCAGTTAATTTTCCCTCGCGGATTAAGCTGTGTATTTTCTTCATGGTTATTCCTTTATTTTGTGATGAGGACTGAGCTCTGTTATTAATTTAATGCTCGAGACCATTTGATCTAATTGAAAATGGGGTTGTAATTGTAAAACAGAAAAAAAATGACCCGGATTTGCTTTGTTTTCACTTACTTTAATGCGCGCATTGCTCAGTGGGTATTTACTTCTGATATGCTCTGATGCAGAGTCTGATGCGGTTGTATAGTTATTTATCCACGCTTGTAAATCACGCTCGCATGCATGAGCATTTATGTAAGAGCCCACTCTATCGCGTGCTAATATTTTTAAATAATGTGCAAAGCGTGAAACACATAAAATGTATTGCAACATAGATGAAAGGCGCGCATTAATATTAGCTGCGCTGGATTCGTAATTATTTGCTTTTTGTACCGATGCGTTGCTATAAAAAACGATGTGCTCTGAGTTAGTAACTGATGATGCTGGGATAAATCCAAGTTCAGAAAACTGCTTTTCAAATTTGCTAGTCACCAATAAATCGAGTGGCGGTTTTGCCTCTTTTTGGTATGTATCATTTGCAAAACTATCTTTTGCAAGCCCTGTAACTAGTCCTTTTGACACTTTTCCTGGCTCAATACCTCTAATATGCCCAAACCAACCACTATCGCAATAGGCTCTAATTATTGTTGATACAAACTGAAATGCAGCGTTACCCCATAACATATCTGTTTCGGAGCTTTTAATTTGTTCTTTAAAGTAAAAATCTTGATGGCGTTTACCATCGTTAGTGTAAGGTGCTCTGACTAAAACATGCGGTAACGTTAAACCAACAAAGCGTGCCTCTTCCATTGCTCTAAAGCTTTGCCACTTTACATATTCAGTTTGCTCAAATTGATTAAATAAATCAGCGTAATACCCGAGATCAGAAAAATTATCTGCGCCAAAGAGATTAGGGGACGCTGAACATATAAAGGGTGAAAATGCAGCAGCCGCGGTACGCGAGATTTCCTTAATAGTATCAATATCGTTATAAATAGTGCCATTAGAGGGCATATTACTAATTTCGTAGTCGCCAATTACCACACCAAAAGGCTCGCCACCGGCGCTATCAAATTCACTTTGATAAAGTAATTGAAAAAAGTAACTTTGGTCGAAATCTATTGCTTTATTGACATCTTTAGAGAGGGTTGCCCAATCACAGTTTAGTACCTTTATTTTTACTTTATTTTCTTTGTCAAATTGCTCTGTTTGAAGGGTTAACCAATATAAACTCCGCCAGCTTGCTTCTAACTTTTGAAATCGCGTGTGGTGAATTATATTATTTAGTTGCTGAGAAATTAGTTGGTCAAGTTCTACAATTATTCTTTGTAAATAAGGACCAAGCGATTCTTTGCTCCAAGAGATGGGAGAATCAGAAGAGCCTTCAAGCCACAATAACAGTGCCTTATCTAAGTTTTTTTCATATAGAAAACGCTCTAATAAAGCATCATTATCGCTAATTCTAGACTGCGACTTTTGATGAAAAGCGTAGTCTTGATTTATAAATGAAAACTCTTCGTGATTCATTTTACTGCATTATCCTTAACGCTAAAGATTGGCTAATTAACCAATCTCTGGAATTTTAGCTACAAGGCGTAATGAAGAAGTAAGTTCTTCCATTTGTAGCCAAGGTCTTAACCATGCCACTGCGTTATAAGCACCTGGCTGACCTGGTATTTCTTTAACTGATACTTTCGCATCGGCTAACGGGTAGCGTGCTCTGATATCTTGACCACCACCCTCTGTCGCATTTACGTATGATAAAATCCAACGGTTTAGCCATGACTCAACATCTTCTGCTTCCATAAAGCTACCAATTTTATCACGCGCCATCACTTTTAAGTAATGTGCAAAACGAGATGTGGCCATTAAATAAGGTAAGCGTGCTGAAATTGCAGCATTAGCCGTTGCATCAGGCGTTGAATATACTTGTGGTTTTTGACAGCTTTGGCCACCAAAGAAAACAGCGTAATCAGTATTTTTATAGTGACATAAAGGTAAGAAACCAAGTTTACTAAGCTCTGCTTCACGACGGTCTGTTATGCCAATTTCCGTTGGGCATTTAAGATCCGGATCGCCATCATCACTTGTGAAAATATGCGTTGGTAAGCCTTCAACTTTACCGCCACCCTCAGCACCACGAATCGCAGTACAAAAACCGTATTGTGAAAACGCCTTGGTCATATTAGTGGCCATTGCGTAAGCAGCATTACTCCAGCAGTAGTCACTATTTTCAGTACTTACTGAGCGCCCTGCTTTTGGTTCAACTTCAAACTCTTCATAGTTAAACTCTTCTACAGGTTTAGAAGCTGCACCATAAGGTAAACGTGATAAGAAGCGAGGCATAGTTAACGATACAAAACGTGAATCATCGCTGTCTCTGAACGAGCGCCACTTTGTGTACTCTAATGATTCAAACACTTTTTCTAAATCTCGAGGTTTAGTTAACTCTTCCCAGTTATCAAAGCCGAATAAAGAAGGTGACGAAGCTGCAATAAATGGACAGAAACCAGCCGCTGCCACGTTCGACATTAAGCTTAACGTTTCAACATCTTCTGGGTGGTTAGTAAATTCATAGTCGCCCACAATGGTGCCATAAGGTTCGCCACCCGGTGTACCAAACTCAGATTCGTAAATCTTTTTAAATGTTTGGCTTTGGTCAAACTCAACTGCTTTACTCAAATCTTTATGCAATTCTTTTTTCTTCATGTTTAAAACACGAATTTTAAGCGTTGAGCTCGTTTCAGAATTCATTACAAGGTGGTGTAACCCACGCCAAGAACCTTCTAGCTTTTGAAACTCGTCGCTATGCATGACAACACTAAGCTGTTTTGATATTTTTTGATCAATTAATTGAATTGCTTCATTAAATGTCACAGTCATGTTTTTATTCCATTGAACTGTGCCTTTTAATGCCTCTTCAGTTAACGTTTTTAGTAGTTCTTCTGCGCGACTTGCATCAGTTTGCTTAGTAGCACCAATTGCTTGCTCCAATAACGATGAACTTGCCTCAGCTGTTGACTCTAATTCAGTACTTAGTTGCTCTGCACTCATTTTTCAGTCTCCTCTAGCTTAAGTTCCTTAGCGATAGAATCAAGGTTCGAAGTATTACTTAATACTTCTTCTAAAACATTTTCTAGCTCTTCTGAACGGTCAATCTTAGTCATTAAGTCGCGTAATTTATTACGCGTTTCCATTAGTTTACGCAATGGTTCAACCTGATTCACAACAGCCGCAGGCTCAAAATCTTCAATCGATTTAAAGTTAAGACTAACATTAAATTGAGAGTCATCTTCACTTAGAGTGTTTTCAACAACTAAATTTAATGAAGGACTCATACGCTTCAAAACATCATCAAAATTATCACGATCAATCTGAATGAAACGTCTATCTTTTAATGGCTTTAAAACTTCAGTGTTATCTCCTGAGAAATCCCCCATTACACCAACAACAAATGGTAATTCTTTTTTTACTGCTGCACCCTCAGTTTCTACATCATAGGTGATGTGAACGCGAGGCTTACGTACTCGTTTTAATTTATCATGGATACTCATAGAGAACTCCTTTTACTTATGTTTCAGTTTCGCTGATCTTAATGCCAGACAACTTAAAGTACCCGGTCCTAGCATCACTATCTGTTATCAATTCATTTAATAATTCAGGCAGCGATAATTCGCTCCATCGAATCACTTGTTCTATCGTGTAAGACATTGGAGAATGCGGTTCGGTTTTTCTAAAAAACGCCGCTATTTCTTTAAGCTTATTTATTGCATTCTCACGTGAATCAATTGCTTGGCTAATGGCCTTTTTAGGCGCCTCAACTGCATTTTGCTCTTCATCGTTTTGAGTGAGTTGCTCTTGCGTTTGCTCTGATATTAACGCCTGTTCTGCTGCAACAAGTTTGTCTGCAGCAATATGATTAACAGCCGCCAAACTTACCTCAAGCGCTTGTTTAATATTTGAGGTAGGTTGCGGTTGCCCCGTCACTTTATCCATCACGTCGCTAAGCTGGGCAAACTCAGAAATAGCCTCTTCAATATCTTGTTTCAATGTTACAAAAAATTCTGTACTTGTCTCTGCTGCACTTTTTTCGATTAATTCAAAATCAACCGCGCCCTGTGCTAGCTTTTTCTCTCTTTTTTCATCATTAAGCCTCGAAATATCATAACCTTGCTGATACTCCCAAAATGTAAAAGGATCTAAGCTAACACTGTCGGTTAAAAGTATGCTTTTAATGGGGATAATCAGAGTCCCCTCACCTGCGGAACCATTCAATCCGCCAAGCGCTGATACTTTGTCTGAAATTTCATCGTCTGCATCAAGGGAGGGATATAGCGCGTCAAAATAATTATCTAATAATTGGCTGGCCACTTTAAAGCCAAAAGCAAGTCCTTTAAAACCATGAATTCGACAAAGGGCTTCAATAAACCACGCTAAATACTCAATATCTTTGCTTTCTGTTTTTAGCGCTTTGCTGCATTGTTCTAATAAAGGTAACCAGTCGCGGGCAAGTGATGAAATACCCTCCTCGTCTACTAGCGCGTTTCTTTCTGCGGCACGAAGTTGGTTTCTTAAATCTTTTAAGGCGTAATAAGTCGACGTAGGAGAAACATCCGAGCGCGGGTCTAAGCCTGCGATTTCAGTTTCAGAAATAGGGGAAATATACTCTTCAAATACAAACATTCCGTCGTCCTAATAATTATCCATAAAACTCCAATAAAGCGGAGCGGATTTCATATTACATTCTTTATATTAAAATACAAGCCCAGTTACAATTGAGTTTAAATCTTAATTGTTGTTTTTATAAAAATAATTAAAATCTAATATACTTAATTAATCCATGCCGGAAATTAAAGTAAAAACTCTAAAACAAAAAAGATATTATTCTTTATATTTAAGATAAACTACTTAGTAAAAAGTGGAATTGTAGCTTCATCTTGAATTTTGTATGTTTCCGATTTGCTACTAAAATTATCATGGCCATATTTAATTATAATACAGGTAACATTATCACGTGCACCTCTTACTAAAGAAGAATGCATAAGCGCCATACCTGAATCTATAATACTATTAGGTTCTAATGACAAACATATTTCTTCATCAGACAATTCACCTGTTAACCCATCTGAACAAAGTAAGAAAATATCATTAGTATTTACTTCACCTTGTACTACATCTACTTTAACTTCGTCTGTAACGCCCACAGCGCGTGTAATCACATTCGAAAGCGGGTGCGTTTTTGCTTCCTCAACTGAAATTACGCCTTCATCGATAAGATCGTTCACTTGGCTATGGTCCCGCGATATTTGCTGTAATTGACCATTTCGTAGCATGTATGCTCTGCTGTCGCCAACCCATAAAACGTAATATTGATTATCTTTTATAAATAAAGCAGTTACTGTACTGCCCGCTGTTTTGCTTCCTAAGTACTGAGCACTGTATTCATTTAATTGACGATTTGCATCTTCAATAGCTGAAACAATATGCGAAACGCTAAGCGTAGCTAATGTCTTTTCTTCTACTTTTGCTCTAATCACGTCTACAACAAGCTGGCTTGCAACTTCACCCGCTTCATGTCCGCCCATTCCATCGGCTACTACCCATAAGTTATGGCTGTTAATTTCGACATGGGAGTCTTCATTTAATTGCCTAACAGCACCGCGATGAGTTATTGCGTAACTTGTACTTAAATTGCTAATCACTATTCTTTACCTGTGTGTAATTCCATTCCCAATGCTTCCATCGGCCATCTAACATAGCTGCAACTTGGTTAACAGGCGGTAGTCCTGAAGTAACGAGCATCATAGGCTTTATATTGCATGAACCGTGAGTCCACCAAACACTATAGTCACCATGCTTTTTATATAAAAGTGCATGAAGGGCGTCTTTTAAAACATCACTTGATAGCTCATCACCTGAGAACTCAAATGCTTCACCCTCTTTATTTTTGTCACTAGAGAGAGAAATACTAAGCTGCTTTTTAGGCTCTGAAAGCGTTCTTATCGATTTAGCAACCTCTTTTCTCCACATGAAAAGGTCAACAGAGCTATCTAGCACTTTAAGTACAGTGTCTTCATACTCTAAGGAGAAGACGCCCGAATTTAATACTTCTATTGGCGCAACTTCTAATGTACTGGCTACCGTAAATGGATAATGACGCCCTACTGCATCCATGCTCGGTAACAGAGTTCCCATTACACCTTTATCACCGACAATATTTGGCGATAATGCAAAATGCCATACAGGGCCTGTTAGGTAGTTATCTTGCCAATTGTCACCCAACTGTTCTTTGCTTACAGCAATAGCTGCTTGCAGCCATTGCTCCCAGTGCTCTGAAAATTCTTTCGAAACGCTGTCTTGAACAAAGTCCCCTAAGCTAGGGACTTTGCCAAGGTAGCCTATATTTATAATCGGGTCGGACATGAAAACTTCTCTACACTTTTATTCCAAAATGGATGTCTAATTGATTTTGGCAATAGCTCAACTTTTGCGTTGTTACCCATGAGAGAAAAATGTAACTCTAAATCCTCACGTGTTTTTGCTCTTTTAGCGCTCAACTCATCCAACATGCGATAAAGCGACCATTCACCTTGGTAAGTCGTATTTACAGAGCGCCCTCCATTAGGCGGCGTGAATACAACTCGCGTTTTACTTTGTCCACTTGCGCCTGGCCAAACAAAGTTTGTAACTCTTAAGGGGCCATGGCGGTAAATCATTGATTGACCATCAATTTCAATCATTAAGCTCGATGTAGTTTTATCCAACGATAGCGGACGTAAGCCAAACTCAATTCTAGGAGTTGCACTTCCACCATCGAAGAACACAGTTTGAATTTGATGGGCTAGTTCAAACATGGCTAGAGTATCAGCGCTTATGCCAATGTCTTTTTCAAACTTCCACGGACTCGAACTCATATCCACACTAGGCGCTACATAGTTAGTGAAGAAGCTATCAATGGTGCCATCTGGTCCAAAGAAACGTGTAAAGTCTTTCATATTCACTTCTTTTTGTGCATAAGGAGAGAATGGGTATCGGCCCACAATAGCTGCGTTGTACTCGCGTAAAACCTGGCTTTTCCAAATCTCATTTAAGTGTCTGTTAGCGCTATTTTTAGTGATATTACTGGTATCTCTGCTTATATCTAATAACCAACTATTAAATGGGTAAGGTAGATCACGGCTTTGAAACTCAAGTTGGCGAATGAAACTTGGTTTACTTTTTCCACTGATTTGATCTTTTATCGATGACTTTAACTGATCGCCTCTATCTAGCTTAGTTAGATATACATTAAGTTCTCTGAGATTTTTCTGAATGTTATCTAATTGCTGAGTATCAATATTTATAACATCTTCAAACGCTTCCTCAACCTGATAACCAGGCAGCTTGATATCAAACTTAGGGGCTTCGTCAGGTAAAAAACGTTTAATTCTATTGGCTTTAGTTTGCATTGCAATTTCAGCAGCATTAGCGGCAACTTTACCCGCTGCTTTTTGGTTCTCTGACACCGGCAGTTTGGTTAATTGCACATTTTTTTGCACAGCCATAATAATGTTTTTAATCGGTGCTTCTGAACCTGCTAGTACATCTGTAATATTGACACCCTCAGCAGGTGAGCTGTACTGATTTAGGCTTAGATCGTCGATAAATGACTGCCAAAAGAAGATATAATCTTGAAAATAACGTTGCTCTAATTTCTTTTCAATTTCTTCTTTAGAAATATCATAAGTGCCCGATGCCTCCTCGCCATATACCCAGCTGCTTGCCATCAAATTGCCAAGCATTTTACTTTTCTCAACATTAAAAATGCCGTGAAAACCGTTAAAGGTATATAAACCAGGAATACTTCGAGTCAGCTCGCCATTGTTTCTGAACGTGAATTTTTGCGCACTTTCAAAACTAATAATGTCTGTTAACCTAAACGGCGGAATGCTGCTATCAAGAAAATCAGCTTGTAGGCGTTGGTATGCTCTTTCGGCTATTGGTAACTTAGTTAACTCAGCTCTAGCTATACGCACTGCTTGATTATCTATTTTTGTTTGACTAACACCAAGCTCTAATAAGGCAGCAATGTGGTTCATCAACTGGCCACGAGTCAGCGCATTTTTATCACCTGGTAGGTTTCTTTCAAGGTATGCATTAAACCAAGCCGAAATATCTTCACTTTCAAAGTACTCAGGTTGGAATAGCATTAAATAGCACTTTAGCGTCTCGTATAAATAGCTAAGGTGCTCTGGATGCGCTTCCATTTCTTTAATTAACGTATTGGCTATATAAGGTTCTAAATACGTTTGTAGAGACCTGTTATAGGCTTGTGTAGATGACTGTTTAATTTCATTAAGCTTATTAAAACCTATCGACTGAGATTCATCGTCATCAACTAACGCAGGATTGTTAGCTGGTAAATTTCTTAGCGCATTGAGCCTGTCGTTTAATACTAATAAGTTACTTCTATCAAACGAGGCTCCATCTAGCTCCTGATAAGTTTCAATGGCTTCATCTGTAGCAGCCATTAAATTATTATTCCATGCAAAGCTAAAGTACCACGAAATAGAAAAACCAATTACCGCAATACTAGCTAAAGAAATACTACCTACTCTCAGCCATTTGTTTTGCTTATCGTGATGTTTGTTAGTACTTGCTAGGTTTTGCTCAGGGAAAATCACACCTTCTAAAACGTTTTTAATAAAGAAGCTTTTCGATTGATTTATATAGCTAGAATCTGCTGAGTTTACATCATTTAAAAAACTAGCTGGCTTCCCTTCTTGAGTAGCACTGGTCAAATACACGCCCCTAAACATAGGGAGTTCTTCATACGCGTTAGGGGTAAAAATTTCTTTTAAAAACGCATCACCCACACCTTGAAGCACACGAAGTTGTCTCGGAAATTCAAAAATTTTGGCTCGTATTTCTTCATTACGCTCGTTAATCAACCTACGATTAAGCATTTCTGTCAGTTTTGAAATTAACGCGTGAAACTCTTTATTAAACGCTTCAACTTGAGTGTCTTTATCGAGGTCTAACTCAAAAGTAACCCCCCAAACTTGCTCGCATTCCTCTTCTGTAAGCTCGCCAAAAAACTCTCTAAAACCTTCAATTAAATCAACTTTAGAAAGAATGACGTACACAGGAAAAGTCATACCCAACTGATTTTGTAACTCTTGTAAGCGCTGTTTAATTGCGCGGGCATGCAGATTACGCTCTGTTTTAGTTTGACTCATGAGCTCAGAAATACCCATGCTGATCATTACACCGTTAATGGGGCGCAGCGGGCGGTATTTGCGTAAGAGCCCTAAAAAGCCCTCCCAGGCGCGCGAGTCATGCTTTGCGTGGCTACTTTGTGTTGTGTATCGTCCTGCGGTATCAATAATTACGGCTTTATTAGTGAACCACCAATCACAGTTTCGTGTACCACCAACACCATGGACTAGATCCACACCTAACTTATCTTTTAACGGATAGTCTAAGCCTGAGTTATTAATAACTGTTGTTTTACCGGCCCCAGGCGGGCCAATCATAATATACCAAGGTAATTGATATATATTTTTACCTTTAAATAGCTTTACATCTTTGAGTAAATTGATAGCTTCATTCATGCGATTTTTTAACGTGGTGATCTCTTCATTTACCTCGTTACTGCTCGACTCATCGCTTTCGATTAGCTCATCGGCCATTTTCTCATCGCGTTTGCTTTGTTGCGTTAAGCTATAAATTTTGGTGATAGCAAACACTAAAATAACAAACAAAATAGTTAATAGCCGTGCTGCTACGCTCTCTAAAGGTATATAGTCGGCAATCGCGATAAGCGGACCACCAAACCAAATTAATAAAGATAACGCCAAAAAGCCGATAATTAACATGGCTGTTTTAGAAGTGAGTACGTAAGTAATTTTTTTTATTTTGTGTGAAAAACTCATGTCAGCCTCATTAAAATAATAAATCGATTTCAATTCGTCGGTTTAGTGACCGAGAAGCTGAATCTGAATTGCTGGCGATAGGCTCTGCTGCACCTTTACCCTCAGGCCATAAACGACCACTTAGGTTTGTACTTTTAGCCATAGAATTGGCAACTTGCGTTGCACGCGCTAATGATAGATGCCAATTTGATGGGTATTTATCGGTACGGATAGGCGTATCATCGGTATGTCCAGTAATTAAAATACGGCCTTTTGTTCCTTCCAAACTTCGTGCTAGCTTTTCTAAAATAGGTTGAATTGACGGCAGTAGTTTCGCATCACCTTGATTAAATAGACTTTCATTATTTATTGAAATTCGTATACGGTCTAGATTTTTCTTTACTGTAACTATCCCCATCTGAATTTCTGTTTGCAGTAACTGCTCAAGTACTAATAGTTGTTTATCTTTTTTATCTACACTGTCGTTTTGCGCTATAGGATGAATAACAGCCAGCTTATCGTTTAGTGAAGTAACGCCGTCGTTTAATTTCATGTTGATAAATAAGTAAACCATTAACAGTACTAAACCCAACACTGAAAAAATCACCCAAAGCGGAACTTGATTTCTAAGCTCTACGCCAGCGGCAACACGCTGCTTCCAATTGGGTGAAAGTTTATTGTTCAACGGGCCATCTAATTGATTTAAAAGGTGATACATTTGAGAACGATATTCTTCTATTTTAGTATCGCCACCGTTGTCTAATCTGTATTTACCTTTAAAGCCTAAGTTTAAGCAATGGTACTGCAGCTCAATAAATTGTTTGTGTTGTTCAGGTTGAGCCAGTGCGTTATCAAGCAGGGTGTAAAAGTATTCACCGCCAAACGTTTCTTTATGAAACGTCGATAGTAAACTCTCATCAGCCCACTCCATTGAGCTCCACTTAGAATTTAAAACTGACTCATCTAAAATCGCGCACAAGCAATAACGCGAGTTAGTGATTACATCTTTAGAAAGCCCTTGGTTGCGCACTTCAACTTCAAAGCGCTTCACAGCCTCAACACAGCGATGCTTTAAAGCAGCAATATTTGTCATCTCTTTAGCTTGGCTAATAGAAATAACAATTGAAAAACAATCTGTTGCCGCTTCTAAAAGTGGGTTTTTAAAAATTGAAACTTTAGACGTATTAGTAATACTGCTGGCAGCGGGCTCAATAGACATCACTGTTTTATCAGTATCGTTATCAACATTAGGAGTGTTTGAAGTGTCACGCCCTAGTCTACCAGGGCGAGGTTTTATAATGGTTTCATCCATTGAAACTCTTCCTTTAAAAGTTAAGTTCTAATTGCCCAAAGGCTTATTTGTAGCTCAGGGTAATTACCCGATAAGTGGATAGCGATACCACCACTTGAACGAAGTTTTTCCCAATGTTCACCCTGCTTGTTTAACTCAAAGTAATGAAAACCTGCATGGTATGGGATTTGGCGCGGTGCCGTTGGTAAGTTACTAATAGTAATACCAGGAATTTGGTTATTAACTAAATCGCGTATAGTTTCGACACTACCGATCTTAATTTGTGAGGGCAGTATTTTTCGCAGCTCTTCGTGCGGTACACTTGCTTTGATTGCTAAAACAAATTGTGCCGAATTGAGTATAGACTTATCTTTTAGTGCCCCAAACGAAATACCAAACTTACTTTGTTCTAGTTTAATTTCTGTCGCAGTTTGTTCAATAACATGACTTAGAGATTGATATAAGAAATTAACTACTTCAGAAAATACTTTGCCCAAATTTTCATGATCGTACTTAGGTAGCTTTGGTACTCGTTTATTCGCAGTACTAAAAGTAGATAACTCGCCAGCCAGCTCAATAAGACGGGTATAAAATACATTTGGATGGATGTTATTCACGCTAAGTAGATTGTCAAAAACCGCATCGTACTTATTAAGGGTTTGTAGCATGATAAAGTCGGCAACAGATGTACTCCCTGCATAACCTTGGCATAAACGCACAGAAATGCTCTCTGCACGCTGTTTTATCATAGAGCCTATTTCTCTTACTAAACCATGTAATGGCTTGCATTGACCCACTTTTAAAGAGGGAGGTATATAGTTAGTATCAAGTTTAATGCTGCCTTCGCTACTTACTTCAATAATGCGCGCAACAGGCAGCAAAATATACCCAGCACTGTCATCAGAAGATAGCATAAGCTTGCTATAAACTTTAGCAACCTGAATAACCTCTTGGGATTGAGTTCCTAGTGAGTCGTCACTAACCGCTAAGTCGTCTAGTTTATAGCGCGTAACAATATTCTCATCCAGCGCTGAAATATTAATACCACTGTTTTTGATTGCCGGGATAGCAAGGTATACCACCTCATCATACACGTCTTTACTAACCACTAATGGCTCAGGTAAAGGAGTAGACTGTGGCATTTCAATTGGTAGTAAATCAGGCGTAATAGCACTTAAAGACTCAAGGGTAAACTGTCCTGAGTTCAATAACTGTGTGTCTATACTTATATCAAGTATGCCCCACGGATCAGATAAATTGCCCTTACATAATTGGTTTATTAAATTAGAAAAATGCTTATCTGATTGTTGAAAATGTTGCGGTCTTAAGAACATCCCTTCAGTCCACGCAACACGAGTGTTATCACCCATTTTACAAATCCTTTTTATCGCTCTCTCATGTATGTAGCAATTGCTTCAACATTTACATTTATATCGTCATAGCCAGTAGGGTCAACCTCAATAACTGCTCTCCACCTTGCTTGGTCGATATCTCTATAAGCCACAACAACACCCACGTAACGGGTATTTCTATTAAGGCTCATTTTGTATTTTTGTACTGAGTTTGGTTGCAGTTCTAGCTCATCTTTTTTAAGTAAATCTGGGCCTAATAGTTTTTCAGGTGTTTCGTATAAACTAAAAAAATCCTGAGTATCAAAAATAGTTCTTGAACTAAGTTCAAATATTTTCATAACAACTGGCGAAGGTCTCTCTGATGTGTCGGGATTTACATCTTTAGAAACATTAATAATTAAGTCAGTTGAAGGCGGCACTATTTTGTTAACAGTGGTACACCCAACCGTTAAAAAGAGTAGGCTAATGCTCATAAAAAAGAGCTTAAATTTAGTCATTATTTACTTTCCTTCCTAAAACGTTTCTTGAGTTTTATCATTATAAGCCTTTAAAAAATCGTCAGATAACGCCATGGCACCTTTGGCATTTACGTCCTGTGCTAACTCTTCATGAAGGCTTTGGTATATCTTCCAACATTTTGCTTCTGACTGGCCTGGAATAATTTTTAATACATTCGAGTTTTCGTTTACTTGCTGGGATATCTGCTGAGGAGAAACCTGCTCTAAAATCCCTTTAAGTACACCATCAGCTCCTGCTAATAAAGCATGTTCATGTCTTCGAGTATCAGTAAAGCTTTCTTTAATTGATTCACGAGACGACAGGAAGCTTGCACTATTTCTGATGAATAAATTCTGAATAACATCATCAATACCTGCAGAAAACTTAATCGGGTTATTTTGTTTAGTTTGAAACATGGTTTGATTCAAGCGTAATTGATTTTTTACCAAAGCTCGTTGTCTTAATGACTCCATTAACTCGTTTAATAATAAATTTAAGCTTTGACCCATTTCAAACCACAACTCAGGTGTATTGAGAGCATTTTGAAGCTCAGCTTTAACACCTAAACCTTTTAAAAACGCCTCAGATAAGGCGGAATTAGCGCTTGCGGTATTAGCCTGTGTTTGCGATTGTTTTACTGGCTGCTTAACGGGTTCTGGTGCTTTTTGAGGTTCAACTTGAACAGGTTTTTCTGCCACTGCAATATCATCAAAATGGTTTTGCGGTGAGACTGACACATCAGGGTTCATTAAATTTGATAATTCATCCCAATTTTCAGGAATTTGATTATCAGGCTGTGCCATGCTTTCTTCTTTCATTGAAACAGAAGGCATTGACTCATCTAAAATAGATTCATTTAAAAATAACTCACTTGAAGAAAAATTATCTATTTCGGGTGCTGGGGCACTATTTCTTAGTGCAAAGTCATCCGTATTTGAGCGAGCTTCTGTGTATGCTGTCGTAGATTGAGAATCAGCTAACTCGACTTCAATTTGAAAATCCCCCACAGTGATCACATCACTGTGCGCTAAACGGTGTTTATTACCTTGGCCTAGCGCAGACACGCCAAAATTAACAAACGTTCCGTTAGTGGAGGTATCGTATAAATAAAACGAATCGCCTTCTTTTTCGATACGGCCGTGTCGGCTAGAGATTATTTTTTCAGGATCGGGCAAATGCCAATCGCACGTTTCGGACCGGCCGAAAATAAGGGAGTGTTTAGTTGTTTTAGAAGCTTCAATTTCAGGCGAGAGTCTATGATAACTAGTTATATTTAGTATCAGTTCCATTTGATAAGTTAGTCCCATAAATCTACATTTTCAGTAGGATAAAGTAGAAGCGAAACTATTGTCAACATTGAAATTAATATATAAAAATATACACAGATATTTAAATTTGAAGACAATGATAAATCTAATAAACCTAAAAACATGAAATCCAATAATTAAGCTCCTGTTTGAATGTTCCTTTTTTCAGCACACTTCCGCAAACTTTATCCCATGAAAAATAAAGTGAATGATTATCGCTGAATGTACCTTTTACGCCTTTTGCAGCGGTTTTAAGTAAGTTATTTTTAAAGTTCAAAAATAAAAATAAGTTTTAAGTGAATTTAAACAGACGACGTAACCGATTTTGTATGAAACTTCTACGCCAGAAAGATTGCTAAAGTAATCTTTTTTTGTAAAAATACTGCAGTTATCAAAGGGAGAATTGATAAAAACGATAAAAATTCACCTTTGCAATTATTTATATATACACAATAAAAGGATTTATAATGAGCGGTATCAATAACTCTAACGATAAAACTCAGATAGCGTCGCTTGATTCAAATCTCAAAAAGCCACAGGCTAAAAATAAACTCAACCTAATTGGTAAAAAAATATCAGCTCGTTACTTGGTTGAAGAATTAATTGGCCAGGGCGGTATGTGTTATATTTATCGTGCTAGGGATTTATTTTTAGAAAGCCCAAGTCGCCCCGAAGTATTTGTTGCAATAAAGGTGTTACTCGAAGAGTTTTCACACTCAGAAGAGGCCATCACTCTCCTTAAAGATGAAACCACTAAAACACAACAGTTAGCCCATCCCAATATTGTTAAAGTGTATTCTGCAGGTTCAGATGGCAATCTTCACTATGTAACAATGGAGCTTGTTGAAGGCGAAACACTTGAGCAAATAATAAAAAGAAATAAACCCACAGGTATGGTGTTTAAAAAAGCGAAGGTGATTTTAGAGCAATTAGCTAATGCCCTGATTTATGCACATGCACGCGGTGTCATACATAATGATTTAAAGCCATCAAATATTATTTTTGATTCTAACGGTAATTTAAAAGTACTTGATTTTGGTATTGCAAAACATAAAACCATCGAAGATGCTTATGCTGTTCAAAACGAGCAAAATGTCGCAGTTGTAGGTGGTTATACACCCACCTATGCAAGCCCAGAGCAGCTCAAAGGAGCTGAGGCTTCAGTTAAAGATGATGTGTTTTCTTATGCATGTATAGCGCTTGAACTATTAAGCAGTAAACACCCTTTTAATCGCGTAGCAGCTGATAAACTAGCGAAAGATACCTCAGCAAAACGCCCTAGTAACTGCCCGTTATGGTTATGGGGTAGCTTAAATAAAGCAATTGCATTAAACGCGTCTGATAGATTAAGCTCGCTTAACCCCGTTGCAACTAAATTAAAGCAAAATTACAAACCGGCTGTCGCATTAGTCGCAAGCTTGGTAGTTGCTACAGTATTGGCAGGGCAATATTACTTATCTAATAACAACAACGTAAAACAGCTCGAAGCTAAGTTAGACAATGCTCAAGCTATAAACCAACAAGTAAAAACATGGATGTCATGGAGTGGCCCTAGCATACTCGATAAACTTTCTGAAATACCGCCACAATACGACGTTTTAAAACAAGGGTTATTGCGTGTAAATCAAGAGAGTGTTTTGCAAAGCTTCGATGGTATGGCTAATCAGATAAACAATAGTGGTGGTAAGTTTAAAAACTTCGACGAAACTATAGACGTTTACACGCAAGCACTTGAATACTACCCTGACTCTGAAAAGCTCACTGTCCAGCTTGAAAGCATTTTAAGAGAAAGGCAATCCATTATTTTTGATATTACATCACGAATTAATCTACTTTTAGAACAATCTCGTTATAACGAAGTTGATAATAATAGCATTCCTCAGCTAATTATTGATTTACATGAGGTAGATAAAACTTATGTTTATCAAGTATCTCCTACCCATTTCGAAAAATACAAAAAAGCGTTAGAAAACGCAATCGCTAAAGATGATGTAATATCACAAAGTTCTTTAATATCCGTAGGTAAAGCCATTTTAGATAAGAAACAGAAATCTGAAGTTGAATTTGAAAATTTACTACAAAGAGAATCGGCAATAATCGCATTAACTGATTATCAAGAAAAACTTAATCAAGGTAAAGAGGTAGTGTTCCCTTCAAATGCTGCTTTAGTGTTTTATGAACAACGCTTCGAACGCTATTCTAAGCAATTAGCTAGTATTGATAAATATAACGATTTAATTGCACTAGAAGAGCTTATAGACTCAGAATCCACTATTTTACCCAATGACTTTCCGTTATTAGTCTCTATCAGGCAAGAATTATCAAAGCGCTATATCACAATGGCTAATAGCCTAATGAAAAAAAGAATGTATCGAACCGCTGAGACATTAGTTGAGCGTAGCGAAGCTATAACTAAGTCTTTGGATAGTATTTTGCTATAGCTGCATTTATACATTTAATATTTTAAATCATGAATAAGTAAACTACGAATTTAGGAAAATCACATATTGCCTACTTTCGTTTCCTTACTTTCATAACCCTATTTTAGAATAATAATTTTACGGAGCTCATATGAAAAAAATAACAGCACTAGCAGCATTACTCATTTTAAGTGGCTGTGCAAACACTTCAAATATGAATGAAACTGAACAAAAAGTTGAAGACAATGTTGCCGATGTTCAAGCTGAAGTAGCCGAGGTGGTTGCTCCAATCTCACTTACCGTAATTACTAACCCTAATGACGCGCGCGTGCGTATTATGAATATCAAACCGGTATACCAAGACGCGATTGAACTAAAAGAAGGTGAATACGATATTGAAGTAAGCAAGCCTGGCTATCAAACTTATCGTAAGTGGGTCGTGGTTGATAAAAAAACCATACTTACAGTTAATCTAGATGAAGTAGCAAAAACTGAAGCTGCAAACTAAACACCATGTAAATTGTATTTATGCCTTTAAATACGCATTAATTTAAAGGCATAACTCTCGCATTTTCTTCAAACAATATAATACCCCCTATTACACTCACATTCCCAAAAATACATAACCATAACACCACTATAAAACGTCGCTTTTGCGATTTATGCCTAAGCCATTGCTGTGCAATGAGTGCACCGGGCCAACCGCCAACTAGCGCCAGTATATGTAGTGTGCGCTCAGGTGTGCGGTTTACTTTTTTATGCGTTGATTGCTTTGCTTGTCGTTTATCCCAAGCGTACATTATATATGTGATTAGGCTCAGTGAGCTTATATAACCTGGTACATAAATAGGCAAGTACTGAGATAGATACGCAAGCCAAATCACAGCCAAAAAAAGCAGTGAGAAGATGATTAATGTTTTCTTTATCAATTCATGATCGCCTATACTAAAAAGAGTTAAACCAAAATAATAAGAGCCAAATTATGACATACTTTAAAGCCCTATTTTTAGTATTATGCTTATACGTCTTTAATAGTTACGCCGCTGATACCCCAAGTAACCTTGATAAAGAACTCGCTGTATTTAAACCTTATTTAGGTACTTGGCAGGCCGATTTTAAAGTGCCTGAGGGAGCCAAACCAGTACAAGATATTGGTCGATGGGAGCGAGCATTAAATGGTAAAGCGATACATACCAAGCACTCTATTAATGAAGGTGAATATGGTGGTGAGTCGATGATTTTTTACGACAGTAAGAAAGAGTCGTTGGTGTTTTACTATTTCACTACCGCAGGTTTTTACACAAAAGGCACCATGAAAGTGCTCAGCCCTACCCAATTTGTTGCGTATGAAGAGGTAACTGGCAGTAAAGAAGGCATTACTAAAGTACGCTCGATAAGCGAGCTAAAAAACGATGCGTTTGTTGTTTCAACGTCTTATTTAAAAAAGGGTGAATGGACTAAACCTGAGCAACGTACTTACACACGCAGCACTAAAGCCGTTAAATTTAAATAACGTTGTATTTAAAACACAAAAAGGCAGCTCAGGCTGCCTTTGTCATTTATAAAACCGCTATTATTTAGCAAACTTTTTAAATGGTTCATCAACGGGTGTATCAGCAAGGTGGTTAGTGTAGTTGCTCATTACTTTTTGCGATAAACCAACAATAATTTCTAGTAGTTGCTGTTTACCGTAACCTGCTGCAAAAAATTTCTCAATTTGCTCATCGCTAATTACGCCGCGATCACGTGTCATTGCAAGTGTAGTCTCACGCAAAGTTTCAAGTTTTGCATCTGCTAGTGGTGTTTTGTTTACTAGTGCATCTACAATATCTTGGTCAACTTTCATTGAAGCGGCAATTGCGCTGTGCGCTGGTACACAGTAATGACACTCGTGCTCAACGTTAATTGTTTGCCATACCACAGTTAACTCTTCTGCGTTAAACGACGTTTTTTGAAATAGCTCATGCAGTACTTGGTAGCCTTTAAGTAACGTAGGCGCCTCTGCCATTACTGCGTGAAGGTTAGGCAGCATGCCAAATGCGGCTACTGAATCAGCCATAAGCGATTTTGATTCTTCAGGTGCGTTGTCTTGGGTATATAACGTAAATTCTGCCATGTTCTGCTCCAATAAATTAATGTGTTTGAGTAACCTGAACTCTGGATAATAAATCTATCTCTAACAGCTATTTTCAGCGATAACTGCGTTGAATTTACTTGCAATAGGCTAGCTATTGACGCGTAAATTCGCCTTGTTTTCACTAAAAACCTCTGGCTAGAGAAAATAACGTTTAATATCATCATGAAGAAATATGCTAGTAAATCTCTTAACCAGAGTTCAGGTTAAATAACTTCGAGACACATACTATTTGATTTTGAGCGACTGTTCAAGTTAAAATTGAGCATACGTTCAAAATAGTTGAGATTAAAATGGCTAACAAAGTTAAATTTGAGCGCGATAATGTAATTCGCGTTGCAAGCCAATTGTTTTGGGAAAAGGGGTTTAACGCCACCTCAACCCGCGATTTACAAGAAGCTATTAACATGCGCCCTGGCAGTATATATGCGGCGTTTGGCTCTAAAGAAGGCTTATACAGCGAGTCTTTAAAAGACTACACAGTACAAATGAAAAGCCAAATTGATGGGTTTTTAGCAAGCTCTGACTCTGTTTTAGGTGGTTTACGTGCGTTTGTAGAAAACGTAATTATTAAAACCAAAGACTGTAGCCCAAGTGCTATTTGTATGTTGGTAAAAGCAAACAGTGAATTTGCAGAAAAAGATGCCTCATTATATGAGCTGAGTTTAGACTTATCGGCAAAGTTTGAAGCCTATCTAACCAGCTTGTTTGCTCAAGCTATTAAAAATAATGAGCTGAGCAGTAACCTTACGGCTCTTGAATATGCGCAGTTTTTTCAGGTGCAGTTTACTGGGCTACGTGGCTATTTTAACCGCCCAGGCGTTGATCAATTAGCGCAGCCGATGATCGACCAAATGTTTACCTTGATCAAAAAGCTATAACTTTTCGCATTACTCACTGCTAAAGTCTCAACTAAAAAAAGCGGCTAATTCGCACGAATTAGCCGCTTTTTTATTTTTTAGAACAAACTTCACTTATGTTTTAAGTTTATTGAGCTCGCTATCTTGTTGCGCTACCAATGCATTAAGTGCTTCACTGCTGTCTCCCGCTTGGGTAGATAAGTCAGCAAGCTGCGATGCGGCATCAGAAATAAGCGTAAGGTTACGGTTTATTTCTTCTGTTACTAGGCTTTGTTCCTCCGCTGCGGTGGCAATGTGGGTAATTTGATTTGTAATTTCATCCACTTTTACTACAACACTATGCAGCGCATCAAACGCTACTGAGGTTTCGTTTACAGCACTCTCAGCACGTATAACACCATTTTCAATCACGGTTGATGCGTTACCTACTTCAGATAGTAAACTATCGATAAGTTGGCTAATATCATCGGTAGATGAACGTGTTTTAGAAGCAAGTGCACGCACTTCATCGGCAACCACTGCAAAGCCACGACCATGCTCGCCCGCACGTGCGGCTTCAATGGCGGCGTTAAGTGCAAGTAAGTTTGTTTGCTCTGAAATGGTTCTGATCACATCTAAAATTTGCGTAATATCTTTACTACGCGACGCCACTTTTTCAACCGCTTGGTTGGCTTCTTTTATTTCTTCAGACATGGTTTTAACTTGGCTCATAGCCGATGATAAGCTCGACTCACTACTTACCACTAAACCATTTATTTCATCCGCTTGTTGAGCAGATTGCTCAGAGGCTCTGGCCACCTCAAGTGCGGTGGCGCTCATTTCGTTCATGGCCGTTACTACGCTTTCAATTTCTTGAAATTGCGATTGCACGTTATGTTTTGTATCAATAGCAATATGCTGTGCTATTTCGCCTTGCTGCTTAGTTTGAGATGAAACATCTTTAAGCTCTGCAATTAAGCCACGCAGTTTAGCTAAAAAGGCATTAAAACCACCCGCAAGCGCTATTAGCTCTGCATGAGTGTCAACATGCAGTGTATGCGTTAAGTCACCTTCTGAGCTGGCAAGGTTATCAACACGTTGTTGGATTTGCTCAAGCGGTGCAACCACGCTACCTACTACTATTTTCATAATAATAAAGGCAATTACAGCTATCACACCGCCCGTTATTAAAATAACTAAACCTAACTGGTTTGCCGAGTCGCTCATATTTTTTGCTAACGCATTAGGCCCTTCCAGCGCTAAATTACTTGGCACTTCAATAAGTAGGCTCCACTGAGTGTTAGCCAGTTTAATGTTAATTGGGTAGTTAACTAAATACTCGCTAGGTGTTTTAAAGAGGCCATGTTGCCCTTTAAATTTAACCAACTCACTGTAAGTATTGCTACTAACTGCTTCTTTAAATGGGCGCCCTAATTTAGATTTATAATGACTGCTGCCTACAATTAAACCTATGTCACTTAAAAGTGTTACTTTTGCTTGGCCATTATAGAGCTCGCTCGAGAGTTTTTCGGTTAAGCCCTGAAAAGTAGGTAGCGTTAAATCAACACCCGCTAAACCAATAAAGCGGCCTGATTTAATAATTGGCACCGTTAATGAAGTAAGCATAACAGAGTCGCCAGAGGGGATTTCGTAAAGGTACGGTTCCATAATACAAGGTTTTAATGTGTCTTTTGCACACAAGTACCAGTGGGCCTCGCGAATACCAAACTCGTTTAACGATGTTAAATATTTATCAGCGGCATTAGCTACTTTTTGTTGCTCAATATTGCCGTTTTGGTCGCGCGTTATATACACTTCTAACGTACCATCGCCATTAACAGAGTGTTTAAAACCTTGTGTAAATTGCGCGTCTTGCCCATCAAATGCGTTAGCTTCAAACTGCGAATAAATAGACGATAAAAATTGATTCTTCTCTAAAATAGAGCGATTAATGTTCACCACAGTATCGCGATTTAGCGTTTGAGTTTTAGCTGCATCACCAAGCAATGCGGCTAAAGAATTAGGCACTCGGTAAGCTTCATTTATAAACCCAGCTATTTTTTCACCGTAAGCAGCCGCATTTGCATTAAGCTTTTGCTCAACCTCAGCCACTATATAATCTTCAGATTCTTTTGCGAGCGCTTCACTGTTTGATGACATTTGCCACCACAATACGCCAGAGAGAACCAGCACTGTTAAAAATGTACTACCGACGGTTATCCACAACAGCTTTTTTGCTAACGAGATTTCTTGCACTTAAATTGCCCTTTAATTAAAACTACCGCTACAGTTTAGTAGATCTTGAAAATGAAGCTATTAAAATCGTTACGAAAATAAAAACTAATACAAACGTTTAGCTTTTATTTTTGGTTAAAAAGGCCGTGGCTATAGAGGCCAAAATAAGCAAAATTACACTTGCCCATAAACATGCTACAAAACCATAAACCTGAAATACCCACCCCGAAAGCACCGTGCCTAGCAAACGGCCCATTGCATTGGCCATATAATAAAAGCCAACATCAAGCGATACACCATCGCTTTTAGCAAAGCTGACAATTAAGTAGCTATGCACTGAGGAGTTAACAGCAAATACACCGCCAAAAATAAGCAAACCTATAATCAGCGTGGCATGAACGGCCACCTCAAGTTGCATAAAAAGTGCTAATAGTGCGGTTACACCACTTAGCAGCAACACCCATAAATAGGCATGTTTAACGGTATCAACACTTGAATTACTGGTGCCAGTAATACGCGGCGCTTGCGATTGCACGCCGCCATAACCAATAACCCAAAGTGCCATAAAGCCACTAACCCACCAAAAGTTCCAATTAAACTGCTGAGCTAAATAAATAGGTAAAGCCACTACAAACCAAACATCACGCGCGGCAAACAAACATAACCGTGCTGCGCTTAATAAATTTATTGCACGGGATTTAGAAAATAGCTCTTTAAACTTGGGCTTATTTTTAGCCTTGCCCATGTCGCCTTTTAAAAATACAACGCTAATAATCCACGCAATAGTAAGTAGTAGAATAAGCGCCTTCAAAGCACCTACAAAACCCAATACCGTAAGGAGTAAACCACCTAAAAAGAAGCCGACCCCTTTTAACGCATTTTTTGAGCCTGTTAAAATAGCCACCCATTTATAAAGCTGGCCTTGTCCGCTTTCTCCCTCGGGCACTAAGTGTTTAATGGCACTTTTGGCGCTCATTTTATTTAAATCTTTGGCTATGCCACTAAGCGCTTGTGCTGCCATAACATAAGCCACTGTGAGCCACTCACTTGGCGCGCATAACATGGCAAGGGCTATTATTTGCAGCGCTAAGCCAAAGTTCATGGTTTTATTAAGGCCTAAATGAGCCCCAAGCCAACCGCCCACTAAATTGGTGATCACACCAAAAATTTCGTAAAACAAAAACAGCATGGCAATAGCCAGCGCACCATACCCTAACTGATGAAAATGCAGCACCACCAGCATACGTAGTGCGCCATCGGTTAAGGTAAATGCCCAGTAATTACCGGTTATAATTAAATACTGTTTTATTGCTGTAGGTAAATTAGCAAGTTGCTCAAACATGGTTTACGCCCTTAAAACCTTACAAATGGTTAAACCAAATCGCTTTTAGCAACTTTTAGCATAAGCTCGGCGGTACGATTAGCGTAGCCCCATTCGTTATCGTACCAAGCGTATAATTTAAGCTGGGTATTATTAATAACCATGGTAGAGAGCGCATCAATAATGCTACTGCGTGGATCGGTTTTGTAATCAATCGAGACCAGCGGTTTTTCTTCGTAACCTAATACACCTGCAAGCTCGTTTTTAGATGCCTGAGCAAACCATTCGTTAACCTCAGCGGCAGTTACACCACGCTCAAGCTCAAATACACAGTCGGTAATGGATGCGTTAGTTAAAGGTACGCGCACGGCATGGCCATTTAACTTACCACTTAGCTCAGGGAATATATGCGTAATGGCAGTTGCACTACCTGTTGTGGTAGGTATTAAACTTGTCCCGCACGAACGGGCGCGGCGTAAGTCTTTATGTGGCGCATCAATAATCGTTTGGGTATTGGTAATATCGTGAATAGTGGTCATTGAGCCGTGTTTAATGCCTACTTTTTCTTGTAGTACTTTTACAATAGGCGCTAAACAGTTAGTCGTACACGACGCCGCAGTCACAATTTTGTGCTCATCTGGGTTATATAAATTATCGTTAACACCCATAACCACATTTAAAATGCCGTTTTCTTTTACTGGTGCGGTTACTACAACGCGCTTAACACCTTGTGCTAAATATTGGTTTAACAGTTCAGTGGTTTTCATTTTACCGCTGGCTTCTATTACTACATCGCAATCAGACCAATCGGTATCACTAATGGTTTTGTTATTGGTAACGGCAATAGTGTGTTTGCCCACACTAAAGCTATTTTCGTTTGCTGTAACGCTGTGTGCTAAACGCCCGTGTACTGAGTCAAACTCTAATAAATGAGCATGTGTTTTAGCATCGCCTGCAACATCGTTTACTTTAATAAATTCTACTTCTGGCCATTCTAATGCTGCGCGCAGTGTTAAACGTCCCATGCGGCCAAAGCCGTTAATACCTACTTTAATTGTCATAATAAATACCTTTAGTAAAGTTAAACCAATGTGTTTAATTAACAGCAGATTGCTGCACGCTCTGGGCGATTACCCATTGCATTGAGTCGATTTAAATCATCGCTAAAAAATGCAGAATTTTCGTTTCGTGTTTGTGTTAGTACGCTAATAGCCCACTCAGGCAAGGCTTTGTTAATGCTGTAGTAAACCCATTGATTTTGCTTACGGCCGCTTAATAAGCCACATTGCCTAAGCTGCGCTAAATGGCGCGACACTTTAGGTTGGCTAAGTTCAAGCGCGGCAACAAGCTCACACACACATAGCTCTTGCTCATGGCTAATTAATAACATGGCTTTTAAGCGCGTATCGTCGGCTAAGCATTTGTAAAATTGAAGTGGGTTGAGTTGTTCCATAGCATCCTCGTTTAGTTAGTGTGCATACAATAAAACAAAACAAGAATATATGAAATATTGAATATACGATTTTCCGTATATTTATTTAAAAGCCCGCTTCAATTAATGTGATCTCTAGTAAATTGCAGCGCACAAAAAAGCCCAGTGGCAAACCACTGGGCTTTTGTAGCGTTTTTGTATGGGCATACTTGGTGTGCTTTATCGCTGCGCCATTTAAAGCCTTATGCTAACAAGGTATTTACGCAGGTCTGTGCGATAAAAAGATGCCCTACGCTTTGATCTACTTCATAAGCAAAGTCTAAATCAATAAGCAGATACATTATATATTGTGCCTGCACAGTAGCTATTGAGGTAATTACCACTAAGTTGCAAAAGAAAGCGCAAGATGATCAAGTAATGCTCGTATTCTTGCCGGTAAGTGGCGATTTGAAGCATACACTGCGTTTAATTCCAATATGCTTGCTTCGTAGGGTTCGAACAGTAACTGCAATGAACCGTCTTTTACGTAAGGCTCTGTCACGTATTGTGGGCCCATGCCTATTCCCAGCCCTTGAGAAGCCATGTGGGTTACTGCTCTGGGGGAGTTAGATGCAAAATCGCCGCTAACATTAACAGTGAACATATTGCCATCTTCCCTGAACTTCCAGTTTTCAGGGTCGTTTTGAGAAGTTTGTAATAAGCAATTGTGTGTCGCCAGCGCACTGGGATGGCTTGGTTTGCCATTGCGCTTTAAATACTCAGGAGAGGCAAAAAAAACAATACGCATATCCATCAATTTTTTTGCGATCAGCGTTGAATCCTTCAACGGTCCAAACCTCACAGCAACATCCACACCTTCATCGATGATAGCCACATACTGATCAGACAGGTTCAGCTCAACATTAATTTTCGGATGCTGGGCTAAAAATGGGGCCAGTGCATCAACTAATTTAGTACTTCCAAATGCGGTAGGTGCGGTTAAGCGAACCGTGCCAGACAGATCAGACTGCCTATGTTGAATGACATCTTCTAGCTCTTCAAATTGTTCCAACAAAGGTACACATCGTGCAAAGTATGCCTTCCCCGTTTCAGTCAAGGTAACAGTGCGCGTAGTACGGTGAAATAACAATGCGCCGTGCTTTTCCTCTAACTGACCAATATATTTACTTGCTAGCTTAGTGCTAATGCCCAATTGTTTAGCCCCCGCGGTGAACGATTTTTGTTTAGCTACCGCAATAAAGGTGCGCATGCCGTCAATGGTATCCATAAAACCTCGTTTAATATCCCAATCACTTTATGAACATATTGTACATAGTATTTCTATAAATCAATGTATTGTTCATAAGAAATTCGACGCCTATTATTTGTTCGAACGCAAATGTAAGCCCAAACAAGGCCAGTTAACCTTATACTTAACAGAGGATCTATTATGTCAAATGCAGTCAAAATTCATTCGTTCCCACTTTCAGGCCACGCTCAGCGTGTCGAGTTATTTGCGAACATCGCTGGTATCGCCCACCAAGTAATCAATGTTGACTTAGCCAAAGGCGAGCACAAAAAAGCCCCCTTTCTAGCCCTAAACCCTGCGGGTCAAGTACCCGTATTAGAAGACGGTGACACGGTTATCAGTGATTCAAATGCCATTCTGGTTTACCTAGCACGTAAATACGCGCCGAACTATTTACCTACCGATGCCGTGCTTGAAGCCCAAGTGCAAAAGTTCTTGTCATTGGCGGCTGGAGAAATTGCTTTTGGCCCGTGCAATGCACGCTTAGTTACCGTGTTCAACGCAACCTTGGATGCTGACTTTGCGATTGCTACAGCCCACAACGTGTTGAAAAAACTGGATGCACATTTAGAGGATAGAGCGTTTTTGGTAGGAGATAGCCCGAGCATAGCCGATATCGCTATTTATACGTACACAGCCCATGCTCCAGAGGGTAATGTGTCCTTGGCTGAGTACCCAAATGTTCGTCGCTTTTTAGCAAATGTAGAGGCACTAGATGGGTTTAAGCCAATGGCAACGACTAAAGCAGGTCTCGTTGCCTAACCTATTGACTTACCTTTTTTGACTGGGTGCTAAGCCCAGTCATACCAATCAAGCAAATTAACTTACCCGTATTGGAGGCCCCATGGAACCAAGCAATCACTATGCTCCATTTCACGATGGTGAACGTCAGTTGCAAGCCAGTGTAGGTGCTCTGGAGCAGATGGACAATATTGGCCGTCGCGCAATCCGCCCATACATGCCAGATCAGCATAGGCAGTTTTTCCAACAACTGCCGTTTATGGTGCTGGGTAGTACATCAGATAAGGGGCAACTTTGGGCGTCAATTTTGCCTGGAAAGCCGGGCTTCGTGCAGTCCCCTTCCCCAACTCAACTCACAGTAAACACCCCAATTTTATCAGGTGATCCATTAGCCGCAGCAATCACACAAGGTGCTCGATTGGGTTTATTGGGGTTAGAAATGCCGACCCGGCGTAGAAACCGCGTCAACGCTTGTGTTACTAGCGCAGCGAGTCACCAATTTACCCTAGAAGTTGAGCAATCTTTTGGCAATTGTCCGCAGTATATTCAAACTCGCGACCTTCACTTTATCCGTTCGCCAGATGCGCCATACAAGGCCCCGCGCGCTGAAACGTTTTTTGAGTTAGGAGATGCCCTAAAGACTTTCATCTGCCAAGCGGATACGTTTTTTGTTGCCAGTTCTGCGGATCACGAACCTGCAAACAAAGTAAATCGCCAGGTATCTGCCCATAATACTATGGGGGTTGATGTGTCACACCGTGGTGGCATGCCAGGTTTTATAAAGGTTGACGAAAACACCCTCACCATTCCTGATTATGCAGGGAATAACTTCTTCAATACGCTGGGTAATTTCCTGTTAAACCCCAAAGCGGGTTTACTGTTTATTGATTTTACCAGCGGCGATGTTTTTATGTTAACCGGCACAGTTACCTTGCTGGCGAGTGACTCACCGATAATTAAAGGGTTTCAAGGTGCTCTGCGCGGCTGGCAATTTACCCTAACCCAAGGGCTGACATTAAAAGCGGCACTTCCATTTCGCGCTCAATTCGATAGCTACTCCCCCAATTCTGAGGCAACGGGTACTTGGTCACAGGCAGAAGCAATCGTTAAAGCACAAGCTAAACGCAACCAGTGGCGCACATTTACCGTCAGTAAAATCGAAGACGAGAGTAGTACAATCCGCTCATTTTACTTGCAGCCAAAAGATGATTCTCCCGTACTGCCATTTTCCCCAGGGCAACACTTAACCCTGCGTATTAAGCAGAAAAATACTGAAAACTGGCTTGTGCGCAATTACACTGTATCCAGTGCCCCATCGCAAAGTGGTTACCGTATTTCAGTAAAACGTGAAGAGTATGGTCTGGTATCAAGTACCTTGCATTCTCGAATATCGATTGGCAGTGAAATACAGATTAAAGCACCAAGCGGCCATTTCTTTATCGATAACACACAACAGCGCCCAGCCATTTTAATAGGTGCGGGTGTGGGCATTACACCAATGGTGGCCATGGCAAATGATGCACTTAATGAAGGTATTCGCACTCGCTATATCCGCCCAATGGCAGTAATTCAAGCCGCAAAAAATAGTGAGCAACGCGCTTTTTATGCAGAGCTGAGCAACATTGCAAAGCGCAGCGCTGGGCGTATTCAGTATTATTCTGTATTAAGTCAAGCGCACAGCAATCAAACGCAAAACGCTCTTGTGTCGAACGACTACACTTCCCAAGGGCGAATTAGCCAAAACTTTGTAATGGACGTACTTAATGCAATAGCCACAGAGCATAGCATCGATTTCCCATCGCTGTTCGACAAAGACTTTTATCTGTGTGGCCCCCAAGGTTTTATGCAAAGTATGTATGACTTACTGATTGGTATTGGGGTAAAAGATGAAGATATTCATGCCGAAGCGTTTGGGCCGTCGTCTTTAGCACGCCAATCAGCAGATACCAGCAAACACGCTGAGCTAGAGGCTGAATCTGCTGTGGTAAAGTTTGCCCACTCAGGTATTGAACAAAGCTGGAATAAAGGTGATAGCTCCTTGCTAGAGGTGGCCGAAAGCAAAGGGCTTACGCCACCATACAGTTGCCGCAACGGCCAATGTGGATCGTGTACGGTTAAACTAAAAAGTGGTGCTGTAACGTATCGCACCAAGCCAAGTGTATATATTGACCCATCAGACGTATTGTTATGCTGCGCGGTGCCAGCGAAAGATTCCGACATTGTTATATTAGATTTGTAGCTCAATTAATCAGGCTAATATTCAAAGTCACTTATTGATGAAACCTATACAAGTTTTTCAACGTTACTTTACCCAAAGAGGATTTAAACATGAGTACACGCCCACCACTGCCCCCTTTTACCCGCGAAAGCGCCATCGAAAAAGTGCGCCTAGCAGAAGATGGCTGGAACAGCCGTAACGCTGAAAAGGTATCACTTGCTTATACAGTGGATACCAAATGGCGTAATCGCAGCTCTTTCGTGAACAGCCGCGAAGAAGCCGCAGAATTTTTAACAGGAAAATGGGAAAAAGAATTTGAATATAGGCTGATAAAAGAGTTATGGGCTTTCACTGAAAATCGTATAGCCGTGCGTTACGCGTATGAGTGGCACGACGACAGCGGCAACTGGTTTCGCTCCTACGGCAACGAAAACTGGGAATTCGATGAAAATGGTTTAATGCAAAGCCGCTTCGCTTGCATCAACGACTTACCCATCAAAGAATCAGAGCGCAAATTCCACTGGCCACAAGGGCGCCGCCCCGACGATCACCCAGGGTTATCGGAATTAGGGTTGTAAGCACACCCGATAATGGCGATACAGACTATAAAGCCAGCCTTCTATAGGCGTTCTTGCAGAACGCCTTAACCCTTTTCATCCTCCCAACATTTTTCAGCATTAAAGAGCTGCTTACTTAATCACTGCAATGACAAATACAACTGTGTCAATTGCTGGTACATGGGTTAATTTAATCATGCTGTTTTCATGTATTTATAAAGCTATTTAATAAACTTTGCTTACAAAAAAGCCCAGTGGCAAACCACTGGGCTATTACAATGCTAAGTAATCAGTTAATTAAATAACCGAAAGCTCTACTTCAATGTTGCCGCGTGTAGCGTTTGAGTATGGGCATACTTGGTGTGCTTTATTTACAAGCTCTTGCGCTGCTGCTTTATCCATATCACCGAGCGATACTGCTAATTTAACTGCAATGCCAAAACCGCCCTCAATCGCGCCAATAGAAACTTCAGAGTTAATATGCGTATCACTTGGTAAATCAATTTTTTCGCTACCGGCTACAAATTTTAGTGCGCCAATAAAACACGCTGCGTAACCAGCTGCAAATAATTGCTCTGGGTTTGTGCCTTGTCCATCGTCGCCACCTAGCCCTTTTGGGGTTGATAAGTTTACATTTAAACGGCCATCGTCTGATTTAGCTACACCTTCACGGCCACCGGTTGCAGTTGCTTTTGCTGTGTAGGCAACGTTTTGTAATACATTCATAGTGAACTCCAAAGTTTATCAATTAATTTATTTTGCACGCAAAATAATAGGGCAAGTAATTAGAGATTGCAAATACTTTGCATGCAAATTAAAATGTTTTTTGAGTTAAAGGTATTAACACGTTGGGAGTTAGGTATGTCGTTTGAGCAATTAAAATTAAAAAATCAGCTGTGTCATAGGCTATATATGGCATCAAATAGCATTGCACGCGCTTACCGTGAGCCTTTAGCTGCACTTAATTTAACGTATCCGCAGTATGTAGTAATGATGGCGCTGTGGGAGCAAGATGAAGTAACCATCGCGCAGCTAATAGATCAAACCGCTATTGATGGCGGCGCTATGACCCAAATACTCAAAAAAATGACCGAAAAGTCTCTGCTGGCTGTTATTAAAGACGAACACGACAAGCGTAAACGTCTAATTCAGCTTACCCAACGTGGGCAAGCCCTTAAAAACGAAGCCGCTGATATTCCAAAAAATATATTATGTAAGTTTGAAAGTGTAGACCCCACACAAGCTAAACAGCTTATGCAGCTACTTGATTTAGTAATAAGCGATTTAACAACTAAAAACGATGATGAGTTAGCCAACTAACGCGGTTATTTTTTGTTGAATAAACGCCCTAAATGCGCTGATCACCGGGGTCATTTGTCGCCGGTCGGCGTACATCATATAAAGCGGTAGCGGATCGCTTTGCCACTCGGGGCATAAATGAACGAGCTGCCCACTTGCTAAATCATCAATAACATCTAAGTACGACTTATACGCAATGCCTTTGCCCTCTAGCGCCCATCGTCTAACCATTTCGCCATCGTTAACTATGTGTTGGCAATTTAGCTGCACTTTTTGCACTGCGCCATTTTTATAAAATCGCCATTCTTTAAACACTTCGCCAAAGCGCATAAACGTAATGGTGGTGTGCTGCGTTAAGTTAAGTGGATGTGTAAGCAATCCATTGTTTGCTACATATTCAGGAGAGGCAACTAAAATACGCGCATTATTTAAAAAAAGTGGCGCTGCAATTAACTGCGAATCTTTTGGTACACCAAAGCGCAGTGCAATATCAATTGATTGGCTGTAAATGTCGCTTACTTCGTCACTTAAGTGCAGCTTAAGTTTTACATGCGGGTAGTGTGCTAAAAACTCATTAAGCCATTCACTTAGTTTATTGCGCCCTAAATCGCACGGGGCCGATACCTGTAGCGTTCCTGTTACTTCGCCTACTGCGGTTTGTACTGCAGCTACCCCTTGTTGAATAAGCGAAAGGGAGTCTTTGGCGTAACTTAAAAACTGCTCCCCTGCCACACTTAGGCGTAAGCTGCGGGTAGAGCGAATAAACAATACGTTCCCTAAATCTTTTTCTAGGCGCTTGATAGCTGCACTTACTGCCGCTGGGGTTTGCGCGTTTTGCCTTGCAGCCTCAGAAATACTGGCGCAACTGGCCACATCTATAAAAGTTTGAATATCGTTAAATGATCGCATATTTTCAATTAAAATTTGAAAGTGCTTTAGTTTTTCATGTCTTTTTCTATTTTTCAACTGAGCTATAGTGCTTATAAGTTAAAAATACTTGGTTAAAACCATCAGGAATTCACATGAAAGCATTTGGCTACACCAAAAACACTAAAACGCTTACAGCAAGCTCTATACAAGCTATTGAGCTTGATACCCCAACCGCCACCGGACACGACCTACTTATTGAAGTTAATGCTATTTCGGTAAACCCTGTAGATACAAAAATACGTGCCAATGTAGCGCCAGAGCAAGGCTACAAGGTATTAGGCTGGGACGGCGTAGGCGTTGTAAAAGCCGTTGGCGAGTCGGTTTCGTTATTTAATGTGGGGGATCGCGTATTTTACGCCGGCGATTTATCGCGCCAAGGCAGTAATGCGCAATTTCAATTAGTGGATGAACGTATTGTAGGGCGTGCGCCTAAAACATTAACCGACGCACAAGCCGCCGCACTGCCACTAACCAGCATTACCGCCTACGAAATGCTGTTTGATCGCCTGCAAGTGCCTAAAAATAAGCAAAATACTCAGCAATCTATGTTAGTCATTGGTGCAGCAGGTGGCGTTGGCTCTATTTTAGTACAGCTTGCCAAGCAGCTTACTGGGCTAAACGTAGTAGGTACTGCATCGCGCGAGCAAAGCGTAGCCTGGCTTAAAGAGTTAGGAGCCGATCACGTGCTCGATCATTCTAAAAACTTAAACGAGCAGCGCAAAGAACTGGGTTTAGCTGAGTTTGATTACGTTATTGGCTTAACCCATACCGACCAATACCAAGATCAAATAGTGGAGTGTATTAAACCCCAAGGTAAATTTGCGCTAATAGACGACCCAATATCGTTCGATATTTTAAAATTTAAGCGTAAGTGTATTTCGGTGCATTGGGAGTTTATGTTTACCCGCTCGCTATTTACAACTGCCGATATAACAGCGCAGCACACTTTACTTAATGAAATTAGTGAGCTGATAGACTCAGGTACACTTAAAACCACGCTTGGGCAAAATTTAGGCCCAATTAACGCCGCTAATTTATATAAAGCGCACCAAATTTTAGAATCGCACACCTCACGCGGTAAACTTGTTTTAGAAGGCTTTGAAGCATGAATCAGATTAAAAAAATACTTTTAGTTGCAGCCTGCAGCACCGCGTTTTTAACCAGCAGTGTGTTTGCTAATACCGCTAATCAAAATGCTGATTTAAAAACAGTAGCCACATTCGACGCTCAGCACCCACCGGGTAATATTGCTATTACCCCATCGGGTCGTAAGTTTTTATCGGTACATGGTTTTTACGGCCAAAAACAAAAAATTATGGAGCTATTAAGCGATGGCACCACTAAACCCTACCCTAATAAAGAATGGGCATACGCGTATAAAAACGGTAAAGGCTTTTACGATGTACTTGGCATAAATGTATCTGCCGATGGCGTATTATGGATGCTTGATACATCAGGCCCTGATCATGCTGGGCGTTTAGTTGGTTGGGATACCAATAAAGAGCAGCTGCATAAAATAATTTATTTAGCTAAACCCACCATTACCGACAGCTCGTTTTTAAACGATTTAGTTATCGATAATAAACACGGCGTTGTATACATCGCCGATACCGCACAAGGCAGCCAAGCCGCTATTATTACCGTAAATTTAAAAACAGGTGAGGCGCGCAGAGTATTACAAAATAGCCCATACACCACAGCCGAAAACATTGATATGGTCATTGAAGGGCGCACAATGAAACTAGGCGGTCAACCAGCTCGTTTAGGCGTAAACCCAATCACACTCGACCCAAGCGAACAGTGGCTTTACTTTGGCGCTATGTCTGGCACATCGGTTTATCGTATTGCCACCAGCGATATTAACAATAAAAGCCTGAGCGCAAGCGCCCTTGAAAGTAAAGTAACGCGTTACGGCACTAAACCAATTTCCGACGGTATTATTGTTGATGGCGGCGGCAATGTGTATGTTACCGACATAACCAACGGCGCAATTGGCGTAGTAAAACCAAGCGGTAAATACCAGGTATTATTTAAAGACGAGCGCTTAAGCTGGCCAGATGGCTTTAGTTATGGCGCCGATCATAAAATATATTTTACCGTAGATGAGCTACATCGCTCGCCAGTATTAAATGACGGTAAAAATGCCAGCCAAGGAAAATTTAGTGTGCTGTCGTTCGACCCGCTAGTAAAAGGTAAAGTAGGGCGCTAATTACAGCGTATAAAACCCAAGCCACGCACATGCTGCGTGGCTTTTTGGTGCAACTTTTAAGCCTTTTAGCCCCAAAGTGGTGCTAAGCGTTTAAAAGTTATTTTTAGTGGTTTAATAAATACCTGATTTGTATTCATAAAATATTCAATTAACAGTTGGCATAATTCTTCCAAAGTACAAATGTGTTCAGTGAAACTTTCAAGGAAAATACCATGGCTAACCTATACCACACCCTTTACCTACTATGGCGTTTAGACATTAGCGTATGGCAGGTAAACGATCCGAGTAATACCCATACTACGTGCGACAAAGAGCGAGTTTACAGCCGATAAACTTCGTATTGATAGGCTTTGCAAGCACAGCCAATGCGTTGTATTGTTAAGTTACTAAAAACAATATGATTGGAACGTGTATGCACGCCTTAGAAGTAAATTTTGATGGCTTAGTTGGCCCTACTCACAACTATGCGGGTTTATCGTATGGTAACGTTGCCTCGTTAAATAATGCGGCAAGTTTTTCAAACCCGCAAGAAGCTGTGTTACAGGGCCTTGAAAAAATGAAAGCCATGCACGACAAAGGCTTAACACAAGGTGTGTTTGCGCCCCACGCACGCCCCGATCTGAACGTACTACGCCGCTTAGGTTTTACCGGCAACGACTCGCAAGTTATTCATAAAGCATTTAAAGCCGACCCTATTTTATTGCGCGCGTGTTATTCGGCCTCTGCAATGTGGACCGCCAATGCCGCTACTGTGTCACCCTCGCCTGACACCCTCGATGGCAAAGTGCATTTTACCTCAGCTAATTTAAACAATAAGTTTCACCGCTCGCTAGAGCCTGCTACAACTACCCGCTTACTAAAAGCTATGTTTAATAACGATAGCTACTTTGCTCATCACACGCATTTGCCTGCTCAGGGCTTTTTTGGCGACGAAGGCGCGGCTAACCATACCCGACTTTGCGACAGCCACGGCGAGCAAGGCTTAGAAATGTTTGTATTTGGCGCAAGTGCCTTTAATAGCCAGCTGCCAAAACCGGCTAAGTTTCCTGCAAGGCAAACATTAGAGGCCTCAGAAGCCATTTGCCGGTTACATAATTTAAAAGAATCGAGCCAAATTTTATTGCAGCAAAACCCAGATGTAATAGATCAAGGCGTATTTCATAACGATGTAATTGCAGTAGGTAACGCAAACGTACTGCTTTGCCACCAACAAGCATTTTTAAACCAACACGATGCCCTGCAAGAAATTCGCGATGCCTACACCGGCAGCAAACAGTTATACATAATTGAAGTACCTACCGATAAAGTAAGCATTAGCGATGCAGTAAGCAGTTACTTATTTAATAGCCAATTAGTAAGCCTAGACGATGGCTCAATGCTATTAGTAGCGCCACAAGAGTGCCAACGTAACGGCGCTGTAAATGCCTACATTGAAGAAATGATTTTAGCGGATAACCCAGTAAACCAAGTGCAGTTTTTTGACCTGCGCCAAAGTATGCAAAACGGCGGCGGCCCTGCCTGCTTACGTTTACGCGTAGCCCTTAACCAACAAGAGCTAAGCGCAGTAAACCCAGCGGTTATTTTAACCGATACTAAATACACTCAGCTTTGTGACTGGGCAAAACGTAATTACCGCGATAAGTTAGGCGCAAACGACTTTGCCGACTCAGCCCTCCTTACCGAAAGCTACCAAGCACTGGATGAACTAACCCAACTGCTTAACTTAGGTTCAGTGTACGACTTTCAATTAGAAGGTTAATACCTCGTCAGTAAAACTAATGCAAAAATAGCGAGCCGAAGCTCGCTATTTTTATTTGGCTTATGCTAATACGTATTTAAGCATCTTTTAATATCAGCCACGCGCTTTACCGTTAAACAGTACGATAAGTTCGTCAATACCAGCGTATATTCAACACGTTTGTGCTGTTGCTTGCTGCCGGTTTAATTGCAAGTAGCTTAAAAACCACATTACCAAGCCGCCTAAAAACAACGCAGCTGCAACATAACCCGTTTGATTAGGTGCTGCACCTTGTGCAATAACAGCCCCGCCAACCCAAGGGCCAATAGCATTTGCGGTGTTAAATGCGCATTGTACTAATGCACCTATCATTGCATGGCCCTCTGGGGCGACATCCATTAATAAAGATTGAATAAGCGTTGCCAAACCCACACTGCAACCAATTAAAAATATAACCGTATACAGCAACCAAATATTGTAACTTGCGCTAACGTAGGCAATGGCAAATACAATGGTGCACACCAGTGCAAGGCCGGTGGTTTTAATGGCAGATTTATCAGCCGCTTTACCTAATAGGTAATTACCTAATGTACTACCAATACCAAACATAACCATAGCGATAGAAATAGTATAAGGGGCTGTTTTAGTTACATCTAAAATGGTATCGGCAATGTATGTATAAATACAAAACACGCCACCAAAGCC
>NZ_LKDV01000020.1:0-80633 GCF_001401875.1 Pseudoalteromonas sp. P1-13-1a
GCGAGGTTTGTAACCTAGTGGGCTCGATAACTGCTCCTGCGTTATTCTAATGACTTACATCCATGTAAGAATAAGTAAAAACCGAGCAACAAAGAGTAAATAGCCCCTAGGAAGAACCCTTTGGGCAGCGCCTGTTTGGCATACATGCTACGTTATCGCCCAATTATGGGGAATAACCACACTACATAGGCTCTGCCTTACCTAAATACCAAACAGACTGCTGCAAGTTTAACCTTAAAAGTTCAACAGACCCTATCGCGTTGGCTCGCCCTTTTTTCGGTTCATAATTTTACTGGCGATACTTTGCACTGTGCCTTTTAACAAGCTGCGTTTATTTTCAAGCCTTGGCAGTGGGCGGCTAAGCTCCATTGCTTTGTAACCAATACGCGCTGTAAAAATACCGGCGCTTACACCTTGTGCAGCGCGCCCAGAAAGCTTGCCTAAAAGCTCAGCACTTAACGCTGTGGCTGCTAAATCAGATACAAGCTCAGCACTGCCTACAAACATCACTTGTTTTATAAGCATACGGTAGAGCTTAATACGGCTTGCGTAACCAAAACCAATGCCATAAATCTTACCAATTTGCTCAATCAACTTAGTACCGCGCCAAAGCACCGCCATCATGTCCACCAGCGCAAGGGGGCTTAGGGCAACAAGCAAGGCTGACTCTGTCGCAAAGCGGTTTATCAGCTTCTTAGCTTGCGTGTCTTGCGTTATAAGTAAGCTATTGGCGTAAAGGGTCATTATTTCTTTATCGCTGTGGTGGCTAGCCACTTGATTTTTAAACGCTTCGAAGTTGTCGAGCTGCTGGTGCTTATTTAGTTTTTCAAGCCAAGGTAATGCGCCGCCTACTTGCTCACTATTTAAGAGTCTGTCGGCTTCATGGCGGTGTAACTGATTGCGCTTTAAACTGCGCAGCATTTTATATTCGCGCCAAAGCATGCGCCCAATTAATAGCACACCGCTTACCACCGCCGTTAAATATACGCTGCCTAAAATAATCGACTGCTGAAATGCAAATACTAACGAATATGCAAACTCAAGCAGTACTAACACTAAAAAGCTTATAGCAAACACCCCTTTAAGCGTTTGCCACTTAGATTTTTTATATACCGGCTCTAGGTCTATTTCTTCATCAAGAAGTTCTTCTTCAGGCTCTTCAATGTAATCACTTTGACCTTGAGTAATTATTTTTGCAGGGGCAAGCGTTGCCTCAACCTGCTCATCAGCTTGGGTATCAATTCGCCTACCCGCCTGAAATGTTTGCTGTGTGTCGTTCATGATAATTTGTCTCCTAACAGGTACTGCATCACATGATCAAGGCGAATATGTTTAAGTTGCTTATCGGGGTTTGGCATAGGTGCGAACGATAAAAACTCAAAGCCCTGCGCTGGCCACTCATTTTTATGAAGCATGCGCTTTGGTGGCTGTGGAGGTAAATAAGTAAGCCAGTCTTGCTCGTTAAGTGGTTTGCCATAAATGCAATCTAACGTTTGGCCTTTATCGGCCACTTGGCGCGGCTGCGTTGCAGCAATTGACGACATGGCCATGGTTTCTATTTGTACGCCGTCAAATTTTAAGTGATTACTTTGCTCATGCACGAGTGAATCCAGCAGCAGTGCTAAGTCTTTATGATGTTTAGCACTGATATGATCTGACTTGTTAGCTGCAAAGAGTATTTTATCTATGTTGGGTTTAAATAAGCGCTTAAAAAAACCCGACTCGCCGTAATTAAAGTGAGCAAGTAATTGGTTTATAACACTACTTTGCTCTTGGAGTGTTTCGTGGCCTTCGTTTAAAGCGCTGAGTACGTCTACCAACACAATTTGGCGGTCAAAGTGTTTAAAGTGCTCATTATAAAATGGCTTAACCACTTCTTTTACATAGGCGTTAAAGCGCTTAATTAAATGCGCTAAGTTAGAGCCAGGCACTACCCCATCACTTTTTATATGCTGTGCATTTACTGGAAAAAACAACAAAAGCGGCGCACCTTGTAAGTCGCCTGGCATAAGCATTCGCCCAGGTTGTAACATGGCAAGCTTAGTATCTTTTTTAAGCCCTACCAGCATACTTTGATAAAGCGCTGCAATGTGCGCAAGTAAGCTTTCATCTACAGGGGCATCTAAATCAAGCTGTTCAAGCGCGTTTATAAATTCAGTAGAGGCGTTTACACGCGGGTACTGCAATAACAGCGGGTATTGTTGCTCGCACCACTGACTATAACTTTGCTCAAGCATGGGTAAATCAAGCAGCCATTCACCTGGGTAGTCAATAATATCTAAATACAGCGTAGATTGCGGCGAAAAATGCCCACGTAACCCTGAGGCACTTTGGTATTTAATGGCCAAACGCAGGGTGTTAATACGCTCGGTTGATGCAGGCCATGTAGGCTCCCCATCACTTGGGAGTAAGGCATTAAGCGCCCGCGGATAGTCAAATGTAGGCACTTTTAACGCCTCTTGCGGTACCACTTTAGTGGCTATGTGGCGGTGCTCTCGCATTACATCAAAAAACGGTAGGTTTTTATCATCACTTTGTGTGGTTAAGTGCTTAACAAGTGCAGTAATAAACGCGGTTTTACCACTACCACTTAGGCCGGTTACGGCCAATTTTACGTGTTGATCTAAACTACGATGAAGGGCTTTTTGGGCTGAACCTTTAATGCTTTTAAAGGTTTTTTTGGCAAATGAAGTGCTACTCATAATGGGCTAGCACTTCATTGATGCTGTTAATCACCGAATAAAGTGCTATTAAATCCTTTAAAGTTTGTTGATTTCACGGCTAACCGTAAACTCGCTTGAAGTAACATGGCGCTCCATATCTTGAAGGCGCGTGTCTATTCGCGCTAAACGCTCTTTTAAGTCTTGCAAAGCGCGGCGCGGTGGCTCGCCTTTTTGCCAAACTTTAAATTTAACCTCTAGCGGATCGTCAGTTTTAGTTGAGCTACTTGCATGTATAGTTGTGGGGTCTTTTTTATCTAAAATAAACCACGCTGCAATATACGCTACCACAAATAATGGGCCACCCGTTAGCAGTACCGCACTAACAAAAATAATGCGAACTAACCATAACTCCATATTAAAGTAGTCACTTAATCCCGCACATACACCGGCAATTTTACCGCGCTGTGGGTCTCTTAATAATTCGCGTTTGGCACTCATACTTTGCGTCTCCATTGTGGTGACTCTTGATCGAGTAATGCTTCAAGAGTTTCTACTCTGTCAGCCATTTTTTCGGCCTTGTGGGCAAGTTCCAATAACTGGCGATGTTCATGCTCACTTAACCCTTGGCTCACTTGCTTTTTGCTCCGGTAATGTAAAATTAACCACAGTGGCGCAACAAAAATCATGAACAAGATAAAAGGTGCAATTAGTATCTCTGGATCAAACATAATCCTCTCCTGACAATCCGTATTCGATGTTTAAGCAGTGGGGCACTTAAAGTACCCCTTTATAAGTTATTTATCAGCTAGCTTCTTTTTAAGTTCGGCAAGCTCATCATCTATCTTTTCATTTTTTTGTAGGTCGGCAATTTCATCAGCAAGCGACTTTTTACCTAAATCGTAAGACTCTATTTGAGATTCTAGTCCATCAATTTTAGTTTCGTAACGCTCAAAGCGATTAAGTGCATCTTCTACCTTAGAGCTATCAAGCGCTTTTTTCACTTCAAGGCGCGACTCAGCCGAACGTTGGCGTAAAATAATTGCTTTTTGACGTGCTTTAGCATCGGCTAGCTTTTCTTGTAGTGTGGTCACCTCTTGTTGAAGTTTCTCAATGTGAGACTCTACATGCTCAAGCTCAGACTCTACTGCCGCCACCGCTTCTGCCGATTTTTGCTTTTCAAGTAATGCTGAACGCGCTAAATCGTCGCGGTCTTTACTCAGTGCAAGTTCTGCTTTGTCTTGCCAGTCGCTTACTTGTGCTTTTAGTGTGTCTACACGACGTACTAATTCTTTTTTCTCAGCCAGTGTTTTAGCTGACGTAGAGCGAACCTCTACCAATGTGTCTTCCATCTCTTGGATAATAAGACGAACCATTTTTTCTGGGTCTTCTGCTTTATCTAAAATGGCATTGATATTAGAATTAACAATGTCTGCAAAACGCGAAAAAATTCCCATAACATTTACCTCTGTAATATAAACTTAGTTGGTCTGCTGTAACTAGTATCAATATGCTTGCCAACTTTTTAAAATCTAAAATACACTTTATTTTCATTAAGTTAAACTAAATATACAAATTCCTTTAGTTATCCCTGATTATGAAATACACTAACTGTTAGCAAAAATGACCAAGAGTTAGGAAAAATGAGCCAATATCGCCAACAGGATAATTTACTCGGCCAATCTGATAGCTTTTTAGCTGTACTTGATCAGGTATCGCAGTTAGCTAATTTAGATAAGCCGGTGCTTATAATTGGCGAACGAGGAACCGGTAAAGAGCTTATAGCCGCCCGTTTGCATTTTTTATCAAAGCGCTGGGATCAAAACTACGTAAAGCTTAACTGTGCAGCCCTTAACGAAAACCTCCTCGAAAGCGAATTATTTGGTCATGAAAGTGGTGCATTTACCGGAGCAAGTAAACGTCACGAAGGCCGATTTGAGCGCGCTAACAGCGGTACTTTATTTTTAGATGAGTTGGCTAATACTTCCGCTATGGTACAAGAAAAGCTTCTTCGTGTTATTGAATACGGCGAATTTGAACGTGTGGGCGGTAAACACACCGTAAAGGTAGATACGCGTTTAGTGTGTGCCACCAACGAAGATTTACCCCACCTTGCTGAGCAGGGCGAATTTAGAAGTGACTTACTTGACCGCTTAGCTTTTGATGTTATTACCCTGCCCCCACTGCGAGAGCGTCAAGACGATATTATGCTACTTGCCGAGCAATTTGCGATGAATATGGCCCGCGATTTAGAATGGGAGTTGTTTAGTGGCTTTACCCGCAGCGCCACCGAAACCCTGCTAAATTACGACTGGCCAGGTAACATTCGGGAGCTTAAAAATGTAGTTGAGCGAAGTTTGTATCGTCATGGTAATGAACATATTCCCGTTCACCAAATTATTTTAGACCCATTTGAAAGCCGGTTTAGGCCCAAAGCGCGTATTAAAGCCCCAATTGCTGCACCAAGTGCATCGCCTGAGCCTATAGTCGTTACTGCGCCTAGTAGTGAAGCAAGTAACACGCGTAGTGCCCCGATTGAGTTTCCTTGTAGCTTAAAAGAGCGCTCTAACGAATTTGAAATAAATATGATTAATAAAGCGCTTGAGCATAGCCAATTTAATCAAAAGAAAACTGCAGAAATCCTCGGTTTAACGTATCATCAATTACGTGGTTATCTTAAAAAATACAATTTATTAGAAGATAAATAGTTAGAGGTTATGCGAGTGCATAAAATACTACTTGTTTTACTAGCCAGCACACTAACCGGTTGCTTTGATAGTAAAGAAGAAATAATTGAAGAAAAAAACCAAGGCCTCGTTTATTGCGCCGAAGCGAACCCTGTATCGTTTAACCCGCAAGTAACAACCACCGGCTCAACGATTGATATTATTGCTAATCAATTGTTTGACCGTCTAATTAGTATTGACCCTGTTACCGCAGATTTTAAAAGCGAGTTGGCTACCGACTGGAAAATTAGCAACGATGGTAAGTCGGTCACTTTTACGCTGCGTAAAGGCGTTAAATTTCATACAACGTCTTATTTTACCCCTACTCGCGACTTTAATGCAGACGATGTTATTTTTACTTTTAGCCGATTGTTTGACGTGTACAACCCGTACCATTTTGTTGGCGATGCAAATTACCCGTATTTTCAAAGTGTGGGGCTAGACCAACTAATTCGTAAAATAGTACGCGTGTCTGACTATCAAGTACGCTTTGAGCTATTTCATCCAGAAAGCAGCTTTTTAACTAATATGGCCACTGACTTTGCCGTGGTACTGTCGCAAGAATACGCCATGCAATTAAAAGCCCGCGATCAAACTAATTTGTTTGATCAGTACCCTATTGGTACAGGCCCTTATATTTACAAAGAATACCGGCGCGATCACTTAGTGCGCTTTTATCGTAACCCACTTTATTGGAAGCACGATGTTGCCCTTGAACAGCTGGTTTACGATATTACGACTAACGGCACTACGCGCATTGCAAAAATGCTGACCAAAGAGTGCGATGTAACCGCGCACCCAAGTAGCGCGCAATTGAGTATCTTAGCGCAGCGAGATGATATAAACGTTGAAAAAGAAACCAACCTTAATATTGGTTATTGGGCCTTTAATACAGAGCGCGCCCCTTTTGATGACATTAGAGTACGCAAAGCCCTTGCACATGCAATTGATATAGACAAAATAATGCAAGCTGTTTATTACGGAAATGGCATACGCGCGCAATCGATTTTACCGCCAACCTCGTGGGGGTTTGAGCCACAAGAAAACATTCCTATGTTTGACCCAGAGCTGGCTAAAAAACTACTTATAGAAGCGGGGTTACCGAATGGCTTTGATATGACCATTTGGGCCATGCCGGTGAGTCGAATTTATAACCCTAATGCCCGCAAAATGGCAGAGCTGATGCAAAGCGATTTACGCAAAATTGGGGTTAACGTAAGTATTGTAGAGTACGAGTGGAATACTTTTATTCAGCGTATAGGTGAGCACCGCCACGATAGCGTATTACTTGGTTGGGCTGCCGATACCCCCGACCCAGATAACTTTTTTAGTCCATTGCTGAGCTGCACCGCCACGTTTAGCGGTAAAAACCCTGCTAACTGGTGTAACCCGCAATTTGACTTATTGCTTACCCAAGCGCTCGACACCACTGATTTAAGTTTACGTAAACAGTATTACGAACAGGTTCAAGCGCTCATTATGGATCAGCTCCCTTTAGTGCCTATTGCTCATGGCATGCGTTTTCAAGCAAATAGTGCCGATGTAGAAGGGATAACTCTTGGCCCATTTGGGGCTATTTCACTCGCAAACGCGAGGAAAAAATAATGATACTTGATTATATATTACGCCGCCTTGGCTTGTTTTTATTCATGATTTTAATGCTCAGCATATTTACCTTTTCGCTGAGCTATTTATTCCCTGGTGATCCGCTTAGTAATTTAAGTGGCATTCCTAGTGGTAATTTTTCTCAACACAGTGAACTTGAAGATAAATACATGTATGACAGTAACTACGTTATGCAGTATTTAGCGTTTTTAGGACGTATATTCCAAGGAGATTGGGGCGTGTCGTTTGCCTCAGGAGATAACGTTTTTCAGCATATTTTAGATTTAATACCCGCAACATTAGAGCTGTGTGTTTATGCTCTTATTGTATCGGTTGTGGTAGGTGTACCAGCAGGCATTTTGGCCTCAGCATACACACGCCGCTGGCCGGATAAGTTAATTAGCTCTACCACCATGATTGGCTACTCTATTCCCGTTTTTTGGTTAGCGCTGTTACTTATTATGATTTTTTCGCTCAAGCTGGGCTGGTTTCCTATGTCGGGTAGAATGGGGTTACTATTTGAAATACCATCTAATACCGGGTTTATATTAATCGATATTATGCTCGCGGGTTTCCCTTACAAAGGTGAGGCTTTTATAGATGCGCTGCATCACTTAACACTACCAACCATAGTACTGGCCATGTTTCCTACCACTGTTTTAGTGCGCTTTACCCGCGACTCTATGCTTAAAGTAATGGATCAAAGCTTTATTAAAACAGCCAGGGCAAAAGGCCTTAATCGTCGTCAGTTAATCATGCATCATGCGCTACGCAATGCATTACTGCCGGTAATAAAACAAATAGGACTGCAATTTAGTACGCTTATTACGCTTGCAATGATAACTGAAGTCATTTTTTCTTGGCCAGGTATAGGCCGTTGGCTAATCGATAGTATTTACCAACGTGACTACCCTGCTATTCAAGGCGGTTTAATGGCGGTCTCTATGTTTGTTATTATTGCCACTATTGTTGCCGAGCTTACATATACTCTGTTCGACCCAATTTCGCGGAATCAGGCACATGGTAAAGTTTAAATTATTTTCTGAAGAGTCGAATAAATCGCCGCTGGCGCGTTTTTGGCGCAAATTTAAAAATAATCATCCTGCGTTAGTGGGATTATGGATCTTTATTGCGTTTGCATTATTAGCAGCCAGTGCGCCCTTTTTAGCACCTTATGGGGTTAACCAGCAACATAGTGATGCATTACTTATACCGCCGTCATGGCGAGAAATGGGTGATGTGCGCTTTATTTTAGGCACCGATGATTTAGGCCGCGATGTGCTCTCGCGCCTAATGAATGGGGCAACCTACACGTTTGGCTTGTCGGTAGTGGCTGCATTTATTACCACCATTATTGGCGTTTTAGTGGGGACGTTTGCAGGTATAAGCCGCGGCCTTCGTTCAAGTTTTTTAAATCATTTACTTGATATCACACTCTCTATTCCTTCTTTGCTATTAGCGATTATTATTATTGCTGTTCTTGGCCCAGGGTTAATGAACACGGTATGGGCAATTATACTGGCGTTGTTACCGCAGTTTATTCACTCTATTCGTAATTTAATTGTTGATGAGCTAAGTAAAGACTATATTACCGCTTTTAGGCTTGATGGCGCCTCTAATTGGCATATATTGTCGCGGGGTATTTTTCCTAATATTTATGAGCATATTGTGGTTATTTTTACCACCGCGCTTTCTACTGCTATTTTAGATATTGCCGCTTTAGGCTTTTTAAAACTAGGTGCACAGCCGCCCACAACCGAATGGGGCGCCATATTGGCCGAGAATTTAGGCCTAATATATTTAGCGCCTTGGACCGTTGCACTACCGGGTGTATTATTATTTTTAGCGGTTTTGTCTACCAATTTAGTAGGTGATGGCCTACGAAAAGTGCTCAAAGCACGTAAGGCTGATTAAATGCAATTACTCGACGTTAGAAATTTAACCATAGAGCTGCGTACCTCTGAAACCGTAATTAGAGCCGTAGACAGAGTCAGCTTTAGCCTAAAAGAAGGTGAAGTACATGGCTTAGTGGGTGAATCAGGTTCAGGTAAAAGCTTAATTGCTAAAGCCATTGTTGGAGTACTTAACGAACGCTGGGACATAACAGCTGATAGAATGCATTGGCGTGGGGTTGATTTAATGCGCTTAACCCCAGAGCAACGCAGAAAAACAGTGAGCCAAGATATTGCCATGATCTACCAAGATCCTAGCCGCTGCCTTGACCCGACCGCTAAAATATTTGACCAAATCGCCGAAACACTGCCTGAAATATCCACCAAAGGCTTTTTTTTAAAGCGCAACAGAGAGCGCAAAGACCGCGTGAAAGCACTGATCCATAAAGTAGGGATTAAAAACCACGACGCGGTGCTTGACAGTTACCCTCACGAGCTCTCTGAAGGTGTGTGCCAAAAGGTAATGATTGCTATGGCCATAGCACGCACTCCTAAGCTACTAATTGCTGATGAGCCTACTACAGCGCTTGAAAGCACCACCCGTGCTCAGGTATTTAGGTTGCTAAAAAGCTTAAATCAATTAAAAAACATGTCTATTTTGATGATTTCTCATGAGCTTGAAGAAATAGCCGACTGGTCACACGGTATTCATGTTTTATATTGTGGGCAAATGGTTGAAGCCGGCCCAACACAGCGTATTTTTCGCCAGCCTCGCCACCCTTACACGCAAGCGTTATTAAAAAGCCTGCCCAATTATGAGCAAGGTTTAGCACATAAAGAGCCCTTTTACGCACTTAAAGGTACTATCCCTACTTTGCAACATTTACCTATAGGGTGCCGATTAGGCCCACGCTGCCCACAAGCACAAAAAGAATGTGTAATTACCCCTGCACTTACTAAGCAGCATGGACATAGCTATGCGTGTCATTTTCCACTTATCAAAGAGGTGAAATAATGCAACCAGTATTGAAAGTGCAAGCGCTTTGTAAAACTTTTAACGTGCGAGCTGGTTTATTTAGTCGCAAAAAATTTGAAGTCCTAAAAAATATTTCATTTTGTGTTGGCAAAGGCGAAACAGTAGCAGTCATTGGTGAAACCGGTGCGGGTAAAAGCACGCTCGCTAAATTACTTGCAGGGGCCGATAATGCCGACAGTGGGCAAATTTTATTAGAAAGTAATATTATTGAAGATGGTGGCGTGCGCGATAACCAATGCCGACATATTCGTATGATTTTTCAAGACTCCGCAGCATCGCTCAATCCAGGACTGACCATAGGTGAAATGCTCGATGATTGTTTACAATATAACACTGACTTTGATGAACCCGCTCGCCAAGAAAAAATAGATGCCACGCTGTCTAAGGTGGGGCTGTTAATTGATCATCAACATTACTATCCACATATGTTCAGTGTAGGCCAATTACAACGTGTAGCGTTGGCGCGAGCACTCATTTTAGACCCTAAAGTGGTTGTGCTTGATGAAGCGCTGTCGGCTTTAGACCCATCTGTTCGTGCGCAAACTGTTAACTTATTGCTTAAGCTGCAAAAAGAAACAGGCTTAACATACGTGCTAATTACCCACCACTTAAGCTTGGTACGGCACATTAGCGACCAACTGGTTGTGCTTGAAAAAGGTCAAGTCGTTGAGTACGGCGCTACAGAAGCCATTTTTAAAGACCCACAATCTAAAGTTACACAACGCTTAATCTGCTGCTAGAAACGGTTCATAAAAAAAGGCGCGTTACTTTGAAAGTCACGCGCCTTTTTTAATATTTAGTGCAATTATTCTGCTGCTTGCTCAACTACAGGTAGGTTAAGCTCAGCTTTAGCCTTTAAAGACTCAATAAACGCTGAGTAGTTTTTGTTAGCTTGCGCAATAGTAATGTTTTGCTGTAGTTGCGGGTCGATATTTGCGGTTGCTTGCGCATCGCTTACCGACTTAAGTGCAACAATGGCCGCATCACCGTTGTTTAAATCAACCACGTCTGTGCTTGGTGCATCAGTAGGACGTGGCATTTTAAACGCTTGCGTTACAATAGCAGGCGAAACCGTGTAGCTTTGACGCGTTAAACTTGCTTCTTCGCGTACAGTTAGGTTTTGCTCACTGGCAACATCGCTTAGTGTTTTACCAGCCTGAACTTGTGCAAATAATTCACGTGCTTTTTCTTTAGCAAGTGTAGATGCTTTTTCGTTAACTAAACGTGTTTTAATCTGCTCGCTTACTTGTGCAAGCGGTTTAGTCGCAGATGGCTCGTATTTATTTACACGGACTACAATAACGTGTTCATCACCTAGCTCAATAACTTCTGAGTTTACTTTATCTTCAAGTAATTCTACTGAGAATAGCTGTGAAATTACCGCAGGTGTATTAAGTGGCTCTGGCAATGCATTGCGTGCAACAAGTGGTGTGGTTTTAACTTCAACGTCTGCCACTTCTGCTGCATCGTCTAAACGGTCAGAAATCTCAAATGCTAAAGCGCCCATTTCTGTTTGCTTTTCGTAAAACGCATCCACTTTTTCAGTTTGCTCAAGCTCTGCACGTAAATCGGCTTTTACCTCGTCATACGCTTTTACTTGCTCTGGCTGTAAGTCAGTAAGTTTAATAATGTGGTAACCAAACTCTGATGCTACAACTTCTGAAATATCGCCTTTGTTTTGAAGTGCAAATGCTGCCTCTTCAAACGCTGGGTCCATTACATCGCGCTCAATCCACTCTAGGTCACCGCCCATTTCGCCACTCACAACATCATCAGATGATGTCTCTGCAAGCTCTGCAAAATCAGCACCTTGTTCTAACTGCTCATGTAATGCATTGGCTTTTTCAAGCGCGGCATCATCATCTTCGCTGTTATCAATTAAAATGTGCGATACACGGCGTTTTTCAGGCTCAATGTATTGCGCTTTATTTTGCTCATAATACGCTTTTACATCGTCTTCGGTTACCGACTCTACGTTAATATCTTCGGCTTTAAGCTCTATGTAATCAACCGATACACGCTCAGGTGACAAAAATTGTGAAGCATTTAGTTCGTAGTAATCAGCAATTTCTTGCTCAGATACGTCTACGTTTGCTTGTAACGCTTCTTTACTTAACACCAAGTAGTCTATGCTACGCGTTTGCTGCTGTAGGGCTGCAGCGCGTTTAAGCTCGTTTTCAAGTGCAAACTCAGTACCAGCAACCGCAGACACTAATTGGCTGCGTGTCATGTCTTTACGTAGGTACTCACGAAAAGCATCTGGTTGAAAGTTCATTTGACGAATTACTTGTAGGTAACGGTCGTTATTAAATTTTTCACCAATTTGAAAGTACGGAAGTTCTAAAATTGTTTTACGTACGCTGTCGTCGCTTACGCGAAGGCCTAAATCTGCCGCTAATTGTGATTGCAATTCTTGTTGTACTAAGCGGTCAATTACACCTTGACGAATTTGCGCCATGTAATTTGGATCTGCACTGATTTGTGCAAAGTATTCGCCAAATTGTTGCTCTAAACGACTACGTTCGTTTTGATAAGCACGATTAAATTCGGTTTGGCTAATTTTAATTCCATTTACTTCAGCAACGGGTTGTTCTGGGGTTTGACCTAAGTAACTACCGATCCCTGCTAAGGCAAAAGATAAAATCACCGCGCCTAAAATTATTTTGGCTACAGGACCCTGTGAGCCCTCTCTGATTTTCTCAAGCATTTGTTTATCTCTTATTGATCAAGGTATTTTACCTTGTCATATGTAAAAAAAGCGTATCTTACCAGATACGCTTTTTCACTTGAAGTAACTGGCGGTGAAGTTACTTAATTCATCGATTAGGATAATTAAGTTTATGTACACTCGCCATAACTAATCTGTATTTAAACAGTGATTAGTTTACTGCGTCTTTCAGCGCTTTACCGGCTTTGAAAGAAGGAATATTTGCCGCAGCGATTTGGATAGTTTCACCAGTTTGTGGGTTACGGCCTGAACGAGCAGCACGCTCGCGTACTGAGAAAGTACCAAAACCTACAAGTGCAACTGAATCGCCATCTTTAAGCGCTCCAGATACAGACTCGATGAATGAATCTAGTGCACGACCTGCAGCCGCTTTAGAAATGTCAGCGTCAGCTGCGATTTGATCGATTAATTGAGATTTATTCACAATATCATCCTCTTTCATTGTTATTATCAAGAGCGATTGTTTTTTAAACTAACATCACTTTTTTGAAAATTTTAGAGCAAACTTTTAATGCTCACATGATTATATTTTTCTTAAGCCTAGGCCCCGTAAGGGCTAGGCTCGAAAACCAGTGCTTAACTTATCATACCGATTAGATTTGAAAAGCCCTTTAAAGCACTTTTTTTGGGTTTTTTATTGGTTTTTCGGTGTTTCGACTGAAAAACTCTCAACAGGGTGCACTAAAGCTAACTTTAATACTTCATCAATCCATGTAACTGGGTGAACATCTAAGCCTGCCAGTACGTTATCTGGGATCTCTTTTAAGTCACGTTCGTTAATTTTAGGAATGATGACTGTTTTAATTCCACCACGGTGTGCAGCAAGTAGTTTCTCTTTTAAACCACCAATAGGCAGTACTTCACCGCGCAGTGTTATTTCACCTGTCATGGCTACATCGGCTTTAACGGGGTTACCTGTTAAGCTCGATACTAAACCCGTTACCATTGCTGCACCGGCACTTGGGCCATCTTTAGGGGTCGCCCCCTCTGGTACATGCACATGAATGTCGCGTTTTTCGTAAAAATCGCTATTAATACGGAACGTATCAGCACGATTTCGAACTACCGTCATGGCCGCTTGTATCGACTCTTGCATTACATCGCCCAGTGAGCCGGTGTAACTTAATTTGCCTTTACCTGGCACAGCCGCACATTCAATGGTCAGTAAGTCGCCGCCTACTTCGGTCCACGCTAAGCCTGTTACTTGGCCAATGCGGTCGCCATCTTCTGCTTTACCGTAGTCGTAGCGCTGTACACCTAAAAACTCTTCTAGGTTATCTTGACTGATAGTGACCGTTTTAGTCTCTTTATCTAATAAGATATTTTTAACAGCTTTACGGCATAGTTTAGAGACTTCGCGCTCTAAATTACGTACACCTGCTTCACGCGTGTAATAACGAATAATACCAATAATTGCACTGTCTTCTATTACTAGTTCAGACGGTTTTAAGCCATTGCGTTTAACTTGCTTAGTAATTAAGTGCTCTTTTGCAATGTTTAGCTTTTCATCTTCGGTGTAACCCGATAAGCGAATAACTTCCATACGGTCTAATAGTGGACCAGGAATATTAAAGCTGTTTGATGTTGCTACAAACATTACATCCGATAAATCGTAGTCTACTTCTAAGTAGTGGTCAGCAAAATGACTGTTTTGCTCCGGATCGAGTACTTCTAATAGTGCTGATGCTGGATCGCCGCGCATATCTGATGACATTTTGTCGATTTCATCTAACAAGAATAATGGGTTTTTAACGCCCACTTTTGTCATGTTTTGAATCAGCTTGCCTGGCATAGAGCCAATGTAAGTACGACGATGGCCACGAATTTCAGCTTCGTCACGTACACCACCTAATGCCATGCGCACATATTTACGACCCGTTGAGCGGGCAATAGACTGTCCTAGCGACGTTTTACCTACACCCGGTGGCCCTACTAAACATAAAATAGGTCCTTTGAGCTTATTGGTGCGTTGTTGCACCGCGAGGTATTCAATTATGCGTTCTTTAACTTTATCTAAGCCGTGGTGGTCGCTATCAAGAATTTTTTGCGCGCCTGCTAAGTCTTTTTTCACTTTAGAGCGTTTTTTCCAAGGTACGTTAATTAACGTATCAATGTATGAGCGCACTACCGTGGCCTCTGCAGACATTGGCGACATCATCTTAAGCTTATTAAGCTCAGCTGATGCTTTTTCTTTTGCTTCTTCTGGCATCCCTGATTCTTCAATTCGCTTTTTAAGCGCTTCAAATTCGTCAGGTACATCATCAAGCTCACCAAGTTCTTTTTGAATGGCTTTCATTTGCTCGTTGAGGTAGTACTCGCGCTGAGACTTTTCCATCTGCTTTTTAACGCGGGTACGAATTTTTTTCTCAACTTGCAATAAGTCTATTTCACCTTCCATTAGTGCCATTAGGTATTCTAAACGCTCTGTAACGCTTGAAATCTCTAACACTTTTTGTTTTTCAGGCACTTTTAAGGGCATATGTGCTGCCATTGTATCGGCAAGGCGAGCTGGCTCATCAATGCCTGACACAGAGGTTAATACCTCAGGCGGAATTTTTTTATTAAGTTTTACATAGCCTTCAAATTGGCTAACAGCGCTTCGAATGAAAATATCTTGTTCTTGCTCATCCACTGAGTCAGATTCGATGAACTGAGCATTCGCTACAAAAAACTCATCGTTATCTACAAATTCTTCAATTTGTGCGCGCTGCGTACCTTCGACTAAAACTTTAACTGTACCGTCTGGTAATTTTAATAACTGAAGTACAGTCGCAATAGTACCGATACGGTAAATATCGTCTTGTTCAGGTTCGTCTACAGTTGCATCTTTTTGTGCAACCAAGAAAATTTGTTTGTCTTTATCCATTGCCGCTTCGAGGCATTTTATTGATTTTTCACGGCCAACAAAAAGCGGGATCACCATGTGCGGATATACCACAACATCGCGCAGTGCTAACACTGGGATTTCGACTCGATCGGTTCTCTCAAGCGTCATTATAGTTTCTCTTCGCACTTCATTTATTTAAAAGATTACTCAAGTATATGGGGATAATCTAATTAAAGTTCAACAAATTTCCCCAACTCGTTCAAATTAATTATAAAAAAAGGAGCCTAAGGCTCCTTTTTTATACAAATAGCTTAAAAACTACTCTGATGCAGCTTTATCTTGATTATTATTTTCATAAATCAAGATTGGGTCAGATTCACCTTTTATCACGGTTTCATCTATAACCACTTTGCTTACGTCATCCATTGATGGAAGTTCATACATGGTATCAAGTAGCACGCCTTCAACAATTGAGCGAAGTCCGCGAGCACCTGTTTTACGTTCCATTGCTTTGTGAGCAATAGCGCTTAGTGCATCGTCACGGAACTCTAACTCAACGTCTTCCATACCAAACAATACAGAGAACTGTTTAGTAATGGCGTTTTTAGGTTCACTTAATATTTGTACAAGTGCCGCTTCATCAAGCTCAGTTAATGTAGCAACAACAGGTAGACGACCAATAAATTCAGGAATTAAGCCGTACTTCACTAAATCTTCTGGCTCTACGTCTTTAAATGTTTCGCTTAAAGAGCGGCTCGACGCTGACTCTTTAACGTTTACACCAAAGCCAATTCCGGTATTTTTGTGGCTACGCTGTTCGATTACTTTATCTAGGCCTGCAAATGCACCACCACAAATAAATAAAATCTTAGAGGTATCAACCTGTAAAAACTCTTGCTGCGGGTGCTTACGACCACCTTGTGGTGGGACTGAGGCAACCGTGCCTTCAATTAGTTTAAGCAGCGCTTGCTGTACGCCCTCACCCGACACGTCACGTGTAATAGATGGGTTATCTGATTTACGCGAAATTTTGTCAATTTCATCAATGTAAACAATACCACGCTGGGCTTTTTCTACGTCGTAATCACATTTTTGTAGTAGTTTTTGAATGATGTTTTCTACATCTTCACCTACATAACCTGCTTCGGTTAATGTAGTTGCATCTGCCATAGTAAACGGTACATCAAGTAAACGCGCAAGTGTTTCTGCCAGTAATGTTTTACCACTACCTGTAGGGCCAATAAGCAAAATGTTACTTTTACCTAGTTCTACTTCTTGCTTTGTAGATTGGTTGCGTAGGCGCTTGTAGTGATTGTATACCGCTACAGACAATACTTTTTTAGCATGGTCTTGACCAATTACGTAGTCATCTAAGTGATTACGAATTTCTTTTGGCACAGGTAGTTTATCAGACGAATTATGCTTAGGAGCAATGTCTTTGATTTCTTCCCTGATAATATCGTTACACAGCTCTACACATTCATCACAAATGTATACTGAAGGACCTGCAATTAATTTACGCACTTCGTGTTGGCTTTTGCCACAAAAAGAGCAGTATAACAATTTATTACTTTTGTCGCCGTCTGTAGGAGTGTCAGACATTCAGCTACCTCTTTTATACGTTGGCTGCCAAATAAGGTTGGCAACTATTTCAAATTCGCTTTTAACTATACCAAAATTTACTGGTTTTCGCATAGTAACTCAAAGTGGCAAGCAATTATTTGCTTGCCTACACGCTTACTTGCTTTCGCGATTTGTAAACACTGAGTCAACCAGGCCGTAATCTACAGCTTGTGATGCACTCATAAAGTTATCACGGTCAGTATCGCGTGAAATAACCTCTAGTGGCTGGCCTGTATGCTCTGCCATTAAGCGGTTAAGTTTGTCTTTAATAGACAGAATTTCTTTTGCGTGTATTTCAAAGTCAGATGCTTGACCTTGGAAACCACCTAACGGCTGGTGGATCATTACACGTGAGTTTGGTAAACAAAAACGCTTACCTTTAGCGCCAGCAGTAAGCAAGAATGCACCCATGCTTGCAGCTTGGCCAACACAAATAGTACTTACATCTGGTTTGATAAAGTTCATTGTATCGTAAATTGCCATACCAGCGGTTACCGAACCACCTGGTGAATTAATATATAAAAAGATATCTTTTTCAGGGTTCTCTGATTCTAAAAATAGCATTTGCGCTAAAATTAGGTTTGCCATGTTGTCTTCAACTTGGCCCGTTAAAAAGATAATTCGCTCTTTTAATAGACGCGAATAAATGTCATACGAGCGCTCACCTTTAGCTGTTTGTTCAACAACCATAGGGACTAATGCATTTAGGGGATCTGTCATACCAGTGTTCATACTTTTTTAATTCCTTATGCGCTTATGCTTTTTCTTACTAAAGGAAGCATAGTTATCATTTTTCGCAAATTATGGGGCACAAACTAAAATGGCCCGGGCACACTGCATAAACAGAGTAACACGAGCCATTTAATCGTTAGCGAGCGCTTAAGTCAATGACTTATTAAGCACCTTGCTGAGGATTCATGATGTCATCAAATGCTTTTTCAACGTCAGACACGTTTGCTTTAGCTAAAATAGCTTCAACAGCTTGCTCTTCCATTGCAACATTACGCATTTGCTGCATAAGTTGATCATTTGATTTGTAGTATTCTACTACTTCAGTTGGATCTTCGTAAGCAGATGCAACTGTAGCAATTAATGCTTCAACTTTTTCATCATCAACTTTGATATCGTTTGCTTTGATCACTTCACCTAGTAATAGGCCAGTTTTAACGCGAGTTACTGCTTGCTCGTGGAACAATTCAGCTGGAAGCTCAGGCATGTTTTTAGCGTCGCCGCCAAAACGTTGAGCTGCTTGCTGACGTAATGCGTCAACTTCTTGATCAACAAGTGCTTTAGGCACTTCGATTTCGTTGTTTTCTAAAAGACCTTTAATTGCTTGGTCTTTCACGTTAGCTTTAACCGCTTGGTCTAGCTCACGTGTCATGTTCTTTTTAACTTCTTCTTTAAGCGCGTCTACACCGCCTTCGGTAACACCGAATTTAGTTGCAAACTCTTCGCTTAATTCAGGTAGCTCTTGTGCTTCAACTTTTTTCACTGTGATAGTGAATTGAGCTGCTTTACCTTTAAGATTTTCAGCGTGGTAATCTTCAGGGAAAGTTACATCAGCAACGACTTCTTCGCCTGCTTTTTTGCCAACGATGTTGTCTTCGAAACCTGGGATCATACGACCTTGGCCAAGTTCAAGTGGGAAGTCTTCAGCTTTGCCGCCTTCAAACTCTTCGCCGTCAATAGTACCTACGAAATCAACTGTTACACGGTCGTTTTCGCCAGCGGCTGCATCAACATCAGCCCAAGAAGCGTGTTGCTTACGAAGTGTTTCTAGCATGTTTGCTAAGTCTTCGTCAGTTACTGTTACAGCTGGTTTTTCTACTGCAATTTTGTCTAAACCTTGAACTTCAATTTCAGGGTATACTTCAAATGTTGCAGTAAATTCTAAATCTTTACCTGCTTCAAGTGATTTTGGTGCAAATGATGGTGCGCCAGCTGGATTAATTTTTTCAGAAACAATTGCTTCAATGTAATTACGCTGCATTACTTCGCCAGCTACTTCTTGACGAACCGCAGGTCCAAAACGCTTGTTAATTACTGAAACTGGTACTTTACCAGCACGGAAGCCATCAATACGCTGCGTTTTTGACAGTTGTTGTAAGCGTTTTTTTACTTCGGTCTCAACGTTCTCTGCAGGAACGGTGATGGTCAGACGGCGCTCAAGGCCTTGAGTCGTCTCAACAGAAACTTGCATGATTTACCTCAATATTCAATTTTGGCGACTGTTCGCCTTCCTTACAAACAAAGTAATCTTCATGAGTCTTGATAAATTTTAAAGCGATTTTTCACTAAAAAGCATCCGTCACTACCATGAGATCCCATTGCTGCTCTGCCCTTCGGGCACTATGTTAAACAATAGACGCAGCATTATAACCTAATAATTATGATAGTCGAGTGTAGGGGGCAATTATTTGGACTAGTTTAGCTACGAACGAGACTAACTGCGTAAAAAACAGACTAACAAGTACGTTAAAGCGATATTTTAGTAGGAAGTAAATAGACGTTATTGCTGAGTGATTACTCGTTTACTTTCTTTAAGGTTAAGAAAGTGGTCGGCGATGCAGGATTTGAACCTGCGACCCCTTGGACCCAAACCAAGTGCGCTACCAAACTGCGCTAATCGCCGATAATTATGTTGAATACTTAAATGTTGAATTTAAAGCCACTTATAAGAAAGTGGTCGGCGATGCAGGATTTGAACCTGCGACCCCTTGGACCCAAACCAAGTGCGCTACCAAACTGCGCTAATCGCCGATACTCGAAGTAAATTGGGGTGACTGATGGGGCTCGAACCCACGACAACCGGAATCACAATCCGGGGCTCTACCAACTGAGCTACAATCACCACGGTATTTACTTTGTTTTCAAATGGCGCACCCGGAAGGATTCGAACCTTCGACCAACGCCTTAGAAGGGCGTTGCTCTATCCAGCTGAGCTACGGGCGCATCGAAAACTTCATAGTTTGCCAGTAAGCTTTTCAATTATAAAAATAAAAGAAGTGGTCGGCGATGCAGGATTTGAACCTGCGACCCCTTGGACCCAAACCAAGTGCGCTACCAAACTGCGCTAATCGCCGATGCTTACGATTGTCTGCGAGTGACCTCGTTGACAACGGGGTGCATAATAGTGATTTGCCTAAGAGAGGTCAAACGTTTTTTGCATAAAATAAATCAATCGGTCATTTTTAGTTCATAATGGTTAAATATTGCAAAATCCAGCTGAAATTTAGACGCTTTTTTTGAAAACACCGGTTTATAACTTAAAAGCACCTTGGCGCTTCGGGCCTTTTCTGCGAAAATAGCCTGCATATTAAAAAAGCATTAATAAAATTAATTTTTTGCATACACCCCACTTTATATGCTGGTGCTTTTAGAATATAAGTATCGAAGTTTATTTAACCCCAATTAAAGGTCCCCCATGACGGCAAACATCATTGATGGTAAGGCAATCGCAAAACAAGTACGTAGTGCAGTGGCTGAGCGCGTAAGCGAGCGCGTTGCAAACGGTTTACGTGCACCTGGTTTAGCAGTAGTACTGGTAGGGCTTGACCCTGCAAGCCAAGTTTACGTTGGCTCTAAGCGCAAAGCGTGTGAAGAAGTAGGATTTATTTCAAAGTCATTTGATTTACCTGCGCAAACCAGCGAAGAAGAACTACTAGCATTAATTGATGAGCTAAATAACGATGGCGAAGTAGATGGTATTTTAGTACAACTACCGCTACCTGAAGGCCTCGATGCAGAAAAGATTTTAGAACGCATTACACCCCATAAAGATGTAGACGGTTTTCACCCGTACAATATTGGCCGCTTAGCGCAACGTATGCCGGCGCTTCGCCCATGTACACCAAAAGGGATTATCACCTTACTTGATTCAACAGGCGTGCGTTACAAGGGAATGCATGCGGTAGTGGTTGGCGCCTCTAATATTGTTGGTCGCCCTATGTCGCTTGAGTTACTACTTGCCGGCTGTACTACAACGGTATGCCATAAATTTACACAAGATTTAGAAACCCATGTTCGCCGTGCAGATTTATTAGTAGTGGCCGTAGGTAAACCTGAATTTATTCCGGGCGATTGGGTAAAAGAAGGCGCGATTGTGATTGATGTAGGTATTAACCGTTTAGATACAGGTAAATTAGTCGGTGATGTTGAGTATAGCATTGCAGAGCAAAAAGCTGATTTTATTACTCCTGTACCAGGTGGTGTTGGGCCAATGACTGTAGCAAGTTTGATTGAAAACACACTTGAAGCATGTGAAAAATACCACAGTTAAGCATTTAACTGATACCAATAAAAAGGGCTGCCAGCTGGCAGCCCTTTTTAGTTTAAAAACTATTTTAACACGTTTACGCTTTACGCCACGTTGTTTTACCGGCTGAGTCTTCAAGCACAACACCGAGTGCATTGAGTGCATCACGTGCTTCATCAGCGGCGGCCCAGTCTTTATTTGCGCGCGCTTCGTTACGTTTTACAATCAGCGCTTCGATAGTGGCTACTTCATCATCATCTTGCCCACCTTGCAAAAACGATTCTGGTGCTTGCTGAGCAACGCCAAGTACTTCGCCTATGCTGCGTAGCACAAATGCTAATTGCCCTGCTTGCTGTGTATCGGTGTCTTTAACACGGTTAAGCTCTTTAGCCAGTTCAAATAAAACCGGTAACGCCTCTGGTGTATTAAAGTCATCGTTCATCGCTTTTCTAAATTTAGCCACGTACTCATTGCTTTCAATGTCGCACGCTAATGGCTCTACACCACGAAGTGCTGTGTAAATACGTTCAAGTGATGAGCGTGCTTGATCTAAATTCTCTTGCGAGTAATTTAGCTGGCTTCGGTAATGCCCTGATATTAAAAAGTAACGAACCGATTCAGCATCATATGTTTTTAATACCTCACGCACAGTAAAAAAGTTGTCTAATGATTTAGACATTTTTTCTTTATTTACTTGTACCATACCGGTGTGGATCCACGTATTTACATACTTACCATTGTTTGCACAGCATGATTGGGCAATTTCGTTTTCATGGTGCGGAAACTGTAAGTCAGAGCCGCCACCGTGAATATCAAAATGCTCGCCTAAATGCTTTGAGCTCATTGCTGAACATTCTATATGCCAACCTGGGCGCCCTTCTCCCCACGGTGATGACCAAGAAGGTTCGCCTGCTTTTGCTTTTTTCCACAATACAAAATCAAGCGGATCGTCTTTATCTTGTGCAACTTCTACGCGAGAGCCTGCTTGGAGCATACTTAAATCTTGTTGCGATAGTGCGCCGTACTGTTCAAACGTAGAAACATCAAAAAGCACGTCGCCGTCGTTTGCTACGTACGCATGGCCTTTTGCAATTAAGCGCTCAACCATTTCGATGATTTCGTCCATATGGTTTGTAACCGTCGGTTCAATATCTGGGCGCAACATGTTTAGGCTATCAAAGTCTTCGTGCATGGCTTTGGTCATACGCAAAGTTAGGTCATTAATTGACTCGCCATTTTCGTTTGCGCGTTTAATTATTTTATCATCTACGTCGGTAATATTACGTACGTATTTTAAGTCGTAACCAAGATGGCGAAGATAGCGGACAATAACATCAAACCCGACAAATGTACGCGCATGACCGATATGACAAAAATCATAAATGGTGATACCACACACGTACATGTCGATTTTGCCTTCGACCATAGGTTTAAACTGCTCTTTTTGTCGCGTGAGTGTGTTGTATATTTGTACCATTTACTTTAAGTCCTTGACTGTTTGCTGAGTTGGCTATGTTAACACTTGAAAAGCCCCCGCTCTAGCGCTTTTTATACCCAAACCTCTTCAATACAGTTGTTTAAGCTGGAATTAAAACCAATTTAGGTTAGGCCTTGATTGTGTGTCAGAGAGGTTCTGTTGTTAAAATTAATAACACTGTAAAAATCGGTTTTAAATCACCCTGTTTATTGCTCAACGGGCTTTTGTTCTGTGCATAGCTACATATTGAGAGAAAATACAACAACGACAAAATACCACCTCGATATTAACCCCCTGTAAAACGCACAAGTATATACCCTGAGCAGCTTTGGATATATTGAACAAGCACTTTGTTTATCTTAGTTAACTAAGATAAAATAGCGCGACTAATTAAACCAGATATAGGAAACCACATGGTTGTTCTACACACTAATTTTGGTGACATCACCATTAAAATGTTTGAGCAAGAAGCTCCAAACACAGTTAAAAACTTTTTAGAGTACGCAAACTCAGGTTTTTACAACGGCACTATTTTTCACCGCGTAATTGACGGCTTTATGGTGCAAGGCGGTGGATTTGTACCTGGTATGGAACAAAAAGACGTTAACGACCCAATTCAAAACGAAGCTAATAATGGCCTATCTAATAAAGTAGGTACATTAGCAATGGCACGTACGCCTGATCCACATTCAGCAACGGCCCAATTCTTTATTAATGTTAACGACAACGACTTTTTAAACCACAGCAGCGAAACGTCGCAAGGCTGGGGTTACTGCGTATTTGCAGAAGTAGTTGAGGGCATGGACGTAGTAAATAAAATTAAAGGTGTAGCAACAGGCAGCGCTGGTTTTCACCAAGATGTACCGCTTGAAAATGTAATCATCGAAAACGTTACTGTAAGCTAAACGTTCACTCTTACACTGAGTAATTAAGCGGGCATGGTACATTAATGTATTCGCCCGCTTTTATTTAACCTAACTAGATGCCTTTATGACTTCTCAAACCTACTTTATTGCAGATTTACATCTAAGTGAAAACCGCCCAGATATTAGCGAGGCCTTTTATCGCTTTATAAATACGCATATTCTCGGTAAGCCCGTAGATGCACTGTATATTTTAGGTGATTTTTTTGAAGTATGGGTTGGGGATGACTACGTAACAGAATTGGCCAGTGAAGTTGCAAAACATTTAAAAGCCGTTAAAGATGGCGGAACGCCAGTGTACTTTATACATGGTAATCGTGATTTTATTATGCGTGAGCAATACGCTAAACGCGCTGGTATGGTATTGCTAAACGAGCAAACAGTTATAGATTTGTATGGCACACCCACTGTTATTTTGCACGGTGATGAAATGTGTACTCAAGATATAGAGTATCAAAAGTTTCGCAAAAAAAGCCGTGGCTGGTGGTGGCCTAAATTAATGTTAGCAATGCCACTTTGCTACAGAAAAAAAATTGCGCGTAATGCCAGAGAAAAAAGTAAATTAAGTCAAGCCGACAAACCCATAGAAGTTTTAGACGTAGTTGATGACGCCGTACTGGCGATGTTTGCAAAACACAATGTGAGCAACATGATACACGGGCACACGCATCGCCCTAATGTGCATAAGTACACTGTAGGTAAGCAAACACTAACACGCACTGTGCTTGGAGATTGGTATACTCAGGGCTCATACTTAGTGGTTACACCAGACAGTCAAAAACTTATTAATACGCCCTTCGCATAATCTCAAATCCTGACTATTATTTAAGTACTTTTTGGTAATAGGATAAGGATATATGAATAAAGCTATTTTTTGCTTATTGCTTTGTTGCATTTTTTCCAAAGGGTACGCCTCTGAAAATTGGCAACTCGTCGCTGAAAACTCTCCTCCTTATATTGGTGAGCGATTAATGGATAATGGTTGGGTGACAGCCTTAATTAAAGCGGCTTTAATAAATCAAAATATTGATAACGATATAGAGTTTACCAGTTGGAACAGAGCCCTAAAGCTAACCAAAATAAATAAAAAAGATGCAATTTTAGGCGCTTTTTTTACACAATCTCGCACTGAGCTTTTTTACTACTCACGCCCGCTGGCTAACGTATATGTCGGCTTATTTAAGCTCAAAGGCAGGCAAATAAACTATGACGGCAGTATGAACTCTTTACAGCCATACAGTATTTGTAAAGGCGTTGGCTATGCAGTTAGCGAGGCTTTTTCTGAAAGTAATGGCCTGGCTGTAACCTCCACTCGTGGGTTAATTAATAGTTTATACATGCTACAAAAAGGACGGATAGACTTAGTTGCAGGCACTAAAGAAGTGGGGGAATATTGGTTAAAAAACACCGAAAAGCTTAATGAGCCCGGCGCGCCACAAGTTGAATATATTTCGCCGGATTTAGAGCACCACCAACTCCATGTAATGTTTCCCAAATCTGACCCTAATGCAAAACATAAAAGGGACGCACTTGAGCAAGGCTTTACCGCTATTTTATACAATGGCACCGCAAAAAAAGTGTTGGTGAAACATGGTTTTTCTCAAAGTGCAGCACTTGAACTTATAGACTTTATAGAAAGAAGTAGCGCACCAAACTAGCCAGTGCGCTTGAAGAGCAAATAGCACCGATTTAGTTAGTGACTTGTGCAGGTGCACCACTGTGAAACTTAAAGTCTTCATCGGGGCTGGTAATTAAATCAGCCTCAACTTTACCAAAAAAGTCGACTCGCTCAGTAATATCAAAATCAGCAATTTCTTGTGCCAGTGTTAAGTAATCTTGATAATGGCGTGCCTCAGAGCGAAGCAACGAAATATAGAAATCGCCTAAGCGTTTATCAACATGCGGCGCAAGCTTTGCAAAACGCTCACACGAGCGAGCCTCAATATAAGCGCCTACAATAAGCTTATCGACGAGAGCATTAGGTTCAAACGTTTTAACGTTACGTAGCATCCCCTTAGCATAGCGACACGGTGTGATACTTCGGTACTCTACGCCATATTCGTCCATTATTTCGAGCACTTGGTAAAAGTGATGTAACTCTTCTTTTATTAGCATCACCATTTTATCAATTAAATCTTGCCCGTATGGCGAGTTTGACTTTGGAATAATAGATTTTGTCAGTTTATTTTTAGCCGCCAAATCACGCCAATTGCCTTCACGCTTATAAATAAGTGTTTCAAAAGGTTTTAGCCATTCGAGTAATGCATCACTGCTGTCTTTATCGACCGCGTACTTACGGATTAAAAACATTGCACTTTGCGCTGCTTTTAACTCACAAATTAAATGGTCGATTAAGATAACCGATAAATTCTCTTTTTTTACTGCTTCATCTACCCAGGCATTCGGGGTTTCGCACAATAAAAAATTATTAATAGGGGCTAAAAGTTCGCTATGTGGCACAGGGCTGCTCGTTACTTCAAATAATAAAACGCCATTTTAACACGAAAAATAACGAAGAATAAAACAAGCAAAAACAACTGACTTAAAATGTTAATAAGCAGTTAACTTGACTTTATATCTGAACTAAACCATAAATATAAGTGCTGTATAAAAAACAAACTAAAAATAAATTATAACCAACAGTAAACCGTTCCTTTTATGGAGTACCGCTATGATACTGAATCACCTGTGGGGCATTTATGCTCATCCACTCGAAGAATGGCAAACAATAGATAACCGCCACGAAAGCCTAACTTACAGCTTGTCGCATATTTTACTTATTGCATTATTTCCATCGATTATGGGGTATTACTCATCGGTGTATTTAGGCTGGAGTATTGGTGCAGGCAACCCAGTATTTTTAACGCATGAAAGCGCACTGCTAATTGCCGTGGCTATGTATGGTGCGTTAATAGCCGGAGTGTTTGCTTTGGCCTATTTAGCCCATTGGATGGCCGTTACATTTGGTGCTAAACCTACGTTTACACAAACGCTTGAGCTTGCCGCTTATACTGCTACACCTGTGTTTATGTCGGCCTTAGCCGCTTTTTTACCTGAGCTGTGGTTTGTTGTTTGCGTAGGTATGATTGCCCTAGCCTACTCGGTGTACTTACTGTATACGGGCGTGCCAATACTTATGCATATTCCGCAAGAGCGCGGCTTTATTTATGCCAGCTCTGTTGTCACCTGCGGGCTAATTTTATTGGTAATAATTTTAGCTGTAACCGCAATTCTTTGGACTAACGGTATTGTGAGTCCAATGTTTACCTAATCAACCACGTTGTTTGATATGAAGTGTTCCCTTTCTTTCCTTCGCAAAAAAGGAGCTAATTAGCTCCTTTTTTTATGTCGATTATGTTTAGTTACACATTAGTCAGCTTCGTTGGCATCTTGATTATGTATTTCAAGGCCTGATGACATGGCATTTTCGCGGTTGCTTTTAGCCGAGTCGTTACGTAGTTGATCAATATGATTTAGGTAATCTTGATCAATATCGCCGGTGATGTACTGCCCATCAAATACAGAGGTTTCAAACTTAGTAATTTCTGGGTTTTCTTGGCTCACCGCTTCAATTAAATCGTTTAGCGATTGAAAAATTAAGCCATCAGCACTGATGCTTTGGTTAATGTCTTCAACTTCGCGGCCATGTGCAATAAGCTCTGCTGCAGAGGGCATATCAATACCATACACATTCGGGAAGCGGATTTCAGGAGCGGCTGAGGCAAAATACACATTTTTTGCTCCGGCTTCACGGGCCATTTCTACAATTTGCGCAGAAGTAGTACCGCGCACAATTGAATCATCAACCAGTAAAACGTTTTTACCTTTAAATTCACGGTCAATCGCATTTAGCTTTTGACGCACTGACTTTTTACGCATTTCTTGGCCAGGCATGATAAATGTACGACCAATATAACGGTTTTTAACAAAGCCTTGGCGGTAAGGTAAATCAAGCATGCGGGCAATTTCTAATGCTACATCGCATGAGGTTTCAGGAATTGGGATAACTACATCAATGTCTTTATCGCTCCACTCACGCGCAATTTTTTCACCCAGTTTAGTACCCATGTTTACACGCGTTGCGTAAACCGACATACGATCGATGGTTGAATCAGGGCGAGCGAAATAAACAAACTCAAAAATACAGGGCGCATAAGAGGCTTTTTCTGCACAACTTTGTGAATGAAATTGACCGTCTTCAGTCACATAAATAGCTTCACCTGGCGCTACATCTCGCACAAATTCAAAGCCGTCAGGCTTTAGTGCTACGCTTTCTGATGCAAACATGTACTCAGTGCCTTTAGGCGTTTCACGCTTACCAAATACCAGCGGGCGAATACCATTAGGGTCACGAAATGCTAAAACACCGTGACCAATAATCATCGCAATAGCGGCGTAGCCACCTGTAACCTTGTTGTTTACTTCGGTTACTGCGGTGAATATATCTTCAGCGTCTAAATGTAATTTGTCAGATTTACTCAGCTCATGCGCCATAATATTAAGCAGTATTTCTGAGTCTGACGTTGTATTAACATGGCGACGCGCTTCTGAAAACAATTGCTGCTTGAGCGTTTCAGCATTCGTTAAATTACCATTGTGCGCAAGCGCAATACCAAATGGTGAATTAACATAAAACGGCTGCGCTTCAGATGAACTTGACGAGCCAGCAGTAGGGTAACGAACGTGGCCAATACCAATTGTGCCTTGTAGTCGCTTCATATGGCGGGTGTGAAACACATCCTTTACTAGGCCATTTGCTTTGCGCAAGCTGAACGTATTGTTTTCAATGGTAATGATGCCCGCGGCATCTTGACCTCGGTGCTGCAAAACAGTTAAGCCATCATAAATCGCCTGATTAACAGGAGATGTTCCGACTATCCCAACGATACCACACATGTAATTTATCCTCGCCGATTAACGGTTTACTGAATTTAAAAAGCTCGAGTTGTTTTCTAGGTACGAAAAAAACCATTCAACAACAAAGCCAAATTCTGGAATCAAAATAGAATTGCCCCACCAGTGCGTGTTTGGTGCACCAGTAAAAGCATCAAGAAAGAAGAGTAACGCGCTCACGACCAACACGCCTCGTAGCGCACCAAAAACAATGCCAAAGACACGATCGGTGCCAGATAAACCAGTACGCTGTACAAGCTCACCTAAAATGTAGTTTAGTAAACCGCCTAACAGTAGCGTCGCAAAGAAGAGTATGGCAATGGCCGCCGCATTTCTTAAAAGGGGTTCAGAAATACTTGTTAGGAAGGAAGCTAAATATTGGTAGAACAAACTAGAGATGATAAATGCGCAACCCCATACTGCTAATGACATAGCTTCTTTAACGAAGCCGCGTATTAAACCTATGATGGTAGACAGTGCAATGATGCCAAGAATGGCGTAATCAACCCAGATCATATTAACCAATTAGTCGCTATTTTGGGGCGCATTCTATACCCAAACCTCCTAAATATGCAAGTTAAAGCGGGAGATAACCAGCAACTATCTAATACAAAAAATTAACATTTAAGAGGTGTGTTTTTTAGCGCTAAATTAAAAAGGCCTTACTAAGTAAGGCCTTTAAAAATCAGTGAGTGACGGTATATTGCGTTACTTTGCCGTTGAGCTTGGTCAGCGCTTTTAGCTCAGGTAACTTTTTAGTAAGCTCAGCCTTATCAAGCGAAGGACCCACAAACACTTTAGTCAATGTACCATTAGGCGTTTTGATGGGCTTTGTAAACGTTTTAAAGCCTTTTGCTTTGAGCTTTGCTTGTAAAGCCTTTACATTAGCCGCATGAGAAAAGCTACCAAGCTGAATTACATAGGCCATATCAGTGAGGTTTTCTTCACTCTTGCGTGGCGCAATAGGGTTGGCTTTGACAGGCTCTGGCACTTTAGCAACAGGTTTGCTTGGCACACTCTCACCTTCTATGCTGCCCTCGACTACTTCTCGATCTGCCGCGAATTTGCTTTCTTGGCTTGTGAGCACGTCGTCATCAGCAGCTACATTCTCTATTGGCGCTTGCTTTAAGGGCTCGGCTTGCGCTACTTTTTCATCTATAGACTCTTGAAGGTCGATAGTTTTAAACTCAGAGCGTTCAGGAATAGCTTTAAAGCCCTCTTTATAGTGGACCTTTTCGCCATCGAGTATATTAGGAATAAACACAATTGCTGCGATCACCACAATACTGGTTCCAACTAAACGATTTATAAAACCTGAGTTCACCGACTTTCTCTCTATTTTTTAAAGTAGTTTATAGCATCTGCAACAGTAAAAAATGACCCAAACACAATTAAAAGCGTATCACTTTGCTGTGTAGGCATAATTACATTAAGCGCATCGTGCACACTATTATAGCGTTCATGCGTGCCTGTATGAGGTATAGTTTGCAACGCGGCGGCCATATTTTCAACGTTATCGCCACGTGGTATGTGTAAGCTAGTAAGAGACCATTGATCAATTACAGAGCTTACCTCTTTAAGTACACCCGCTTTATCTTTATCAGCAAGCATAGCGACTAATGCATGAATTTTAAAGCCTTTATCTTTATAGCTTGCAAGCTTTAGTGCTAAATAACGAGCAGATTCGGGATTGTGCGCAACATCAGTAAACACTAAAGGTGTAGTATTGAGTTGCTGAAATCGGCCCTCAACAACTAAATTAGCTAAACAACGTTTAATTACCTCATCGCTTGGTAGTAAATTTAACACTGCTAAAGTAGTTAAAGCCGTTGCGGCATTTTGTGCAGGAATTGCTGGTTTGTCTAACGCCAGATCATAATGCTTATATTGCCATGTGAAATGCGCTGGGTGCTCTTTGAATATAAAATCAGTGCCCGATATAACCATATTGGCTTTAATCTCAGTGCCGTAATCGGTCATAGTGTGGGGTATGTTCAAATCACCAATAATAGCTGGCGTATTTTCACGAAATATACCTGCTTTATCATAAGCAACCAGCTCGCGTGTATCGCCTAGGTATTCTTTGTGATCTAAATCGATAGTGGTGATCACACTTGCATAAGGTGTAACGATATTGGTGGCATCAAAACGCCCACCCAAACCAACTTCAAGCAGCACATAATCAACCTCAAAACGCTTAAAAATAGCTAATGCACCAAGAGTGCCATATTCAAAATACGTCAGTGCCGTGCTACCGCGACCTTGCTCTAGCGTGTTAAAGGCATCAACATGGTATTGATCTTCAAGCTCTTGAGCATTTATGCGCACACGCTCGTTGTATTTAATTAAATGAGGAGAGGCATAAGTGCCAACAGAATAACCTTGAGCCAACAATAAAGACTCTAAACAGCGTGCTGTTGTCCCTTTGCCGTTTGTGCCGCCAATCAAAATGATTTTGCTGGAAGTGTTTAATAAGCCAATGTTGTTTGCAACAGTAGCGACGCGTTCGAGGCCCATTTCAATATTTGCAGGGTGAACACTCTCTAAATAACAAAGCCAATCATCAAGGCTTGATGATTGGCTAGGAATTATATTTGTCATAGCGTGTAATCAGTAAAGCTGAAATTTACGCTACTCTATGCTCTTGTTCAGTAGAAGGCAAGTTCATAAATTTAGCAAGCACACGTGCTAACGTGTCACGCATTTCGCGACGGTCAACAATCATGTCTATCGCACCGTGCTCTAATAAGAACTCACTACGCTGAAAACCTTCAGGCAGAGTTTCACGTACTGTTTGTTCAATAACGCGCGGACCAGCAAAACCAATTAAGGCTTTTGGCTCTGCAACGTTTATATCACCTAACATCGCAAGTGATGCTGATACACCGCCCATGGTTGGGTCGGTCATAACTGATATAAACGGCAGGCCTTTTTCGCTCATTTTAGCAAGTGCAGCACTGGTTTTAGCCATTTGCATAAGCGACATAAGTGCTTCTTGCATACGTGCACCACCTGAAGCTGAAAAACACACTAATGGCATGTTGTGCTCTAAACATTGGTCTACGGCATCAACAAATCGTGCACCTACAACCGAAGCCATTGAACCACCCATAAATGAGAATTCAAAAGCAACCGCTGCAACAGGAATACCTTTTAAGCGGCCTTTCATCGCTACTAGTGCGTCTTTTTCGCCACTTGTTTTTTGGGCTGCGCTAATACGATCTGAGTATTTTTTTGAGTCTTTAAACTTTAATACATCTTTAGGCTCGTGCTCAGTACCTAGCTCTGTGCGGTCGGCTTCATCTAAAAAGTGCTCTAAACGCTTACGGCCGCTCACACGCATGTGGTGGTCGCATTTAGGACATACGTTTAATGACTTCTCTAGTTCAGCTTTATATAAAATTGAATCGCAAGCTGTACATTTAGCCCAAACGCCCTCTGGAATTTCTTTACGACCTGATGACTTAGTCGTTTTAGGTAAGATTTTTTCTAACCAACTCATTTGCAACTCTCTTAATGCTGTTCTGTGTCGCGAGCCTGCTAATAAGTAGCAGACAGATTTTTTCAATTAAAACATGAATTACACAAACACGGTATAAAAAACTGGTCTTAGTAGTTAGATAAACGCTTATAAATTCAGCACTAACATTCCGTATCAGGTAAAAATAATGGCCCTAACGGCGTTTTAGGAATGTTAAAATGCGCTGGGTAATCAACATCCACTAAGTACAACCCTGCCGCTTTTGCCGTGGCACTGGCTTTAGCGCGCTCTTTTAAATCTAATAGCTCTTTTAACCACACTGGCTGATGTTTATGTAAGCCTATATCCATTAGACAGCCGGTAATATTGCGCACCATATGGTGTAAAAAAGCATTCGCTTTAATATCAATAATAACGTAATCACCCTGTCGCTGTACCGATAAATGATGAATTGTTCTGTTTGCTGTATTAGCTTGGCAATGCAGTGCTCTAAAAGAAGTAAAGTCATGCTCACCAATTAAGTACTGACACGCTTCTTGCATTTTTGTTTCATCAAGTGGGTGATGAAAATGTGTAACCCCTTCATTCATCACTGCGCCCCTGTAGGCGTAATTATAAATAACATAACGGTAACGACGCGCTGTTGCGCTAAAACGTGCATGGAAGTCTTCACTTACGGGCTGTGCAAAACGAATTGCTATGTCTTTAGGTAGTAGCGTATTCATCCCCATGGTAAACGCCACCATTTCACGCGGAGCATGAGTTTCAAAGTGGATAACTTGGCCAGTGCCATGCACCCCAGCATCTGTGCGCCCCGCGCACACTATTTCAACCGGATGATTACAAATGCGCGATAACGCTTTTTCTACTTCTTGTTGTACGCTATTTACGTGAGACTGGCGTTGCCACCCACTGTAACGCGCGCCGTTGTATTCAACTCCAAGTGCTACTCGCATAATTACTGCTTTACCTACTGTGCTAATGAACGAGGCATTTTATGCTATCTCGCGGTGCAATAAAAGCCAGTGTGTTGTGATCCAATAAATACCTACAAAAAAGCCGCAATAATTACCTTATTGCGGCTCAAATCGCGTTTACAACGCTACTTTAATTTTGCTTTTAAGCTTTGGGCTTCTTCTTGCACATCTTCAGGGCCACTTTCAATAACATCTTCAATCACTTTTAATGCTGAGTCAAAGTCGTCAATTTCAATATACGCCCTCGCCAAATCGAGCTTGGCAGAATAACCACCGCTCTCTAAGTCAACATCTGTAGGATTGTCTCCAGCAAGTAAGGATTCAAAATCACCTAACCCTACATCCATATTAACTTCGTCATAAGGTTCGTGCTCAAGTACCGAGTCGTCACTTTGTTCGAGTAGCGCATCAATATCAACAAAATCGTCGGCAGTAGGCTGCTCTGTATCTTGTATAGGGTTATCTTGAACCGCTTTCGTTTCAATCTCACTATCTAAATCTTCATTAAGTAAGCTATCGAAATCGACGTCAAATTCACTGCTGTCCTCTAAATTTAACTCATCTGGTTCAGCTAGTTCACTGAGTAACGCATCAAAATCGGTTTGCGTTAGATCAGCCATAAACTCATCGTCTAGCTGCTCGTCGGGTATAACCTCTTCATTAGTTTGCTCATGAGGAGCTTGCGTTAGCTCAGCTTCTATCTGCGAGTTTGTTATTTCATCTTCAACGTCTTCAGAAAGTGCTTGTTCTAAAATTGCATCGTCAAAATCAGGCTGTTCTTGCTTGCTGTCCGTAATCTGCTCTTCACTGAAAGACTCCTCTTGCGAGAGAGGTGTCTCAACATCATCGTCAATCAGCGGCTCGTCATCTAAGTCAGCATCTAATGCATCAATACCAGTGTTACCAGCAAGTGCATTCGCTAAATCTTGCTCAGCTTGGCTTGGGGCCATACCGCTTGACTGTCCATCAAGTTCATCACCTTGCAACTCTTGGGGACTATATGATTGCTGATCATCTAAATCAAAATCGTCGTTATCAAGCTCTAATTCAGGGTATTCATCAAGCTCTTCGCTTGGGGTGACTTGCTCATCTAATAATGCATTAAGCTCTTCGTCTAACCCATCAATGCTTTGCAGTAAATCGTCATCGAAAACCCCTTTGTCTTCATCCGTATTTTCAGGTAAATCTAGCTCGCTTGCGACATCCGTTAATTCATCCGCCGATAAATCCGTTTGAGCCCGGCTATCATCTTCACCGATTTCTTCAGCGGCAAGCTGTGGCTCTAATTCCAGCTCTGAAAAATCATTATCAATGAGTAATTCATCATCAAAGTCGTCTTCTAGGCTATCTAATTCATTGCCCGAAAGTGCGTTTGCTAAGTCTTGTTCAGCTTGGCTTGGCTGCATGCCTGTAGCCTCACCATCAAGCTCATCGCCCAATAACTCATCAGGTAAGTATTGCTGTTGTTCTGTTACATCTAACGCGTCTCTCTTCTCATCTGAAAAGTCTATATCATCGCTGATTGTATCATTTACAACCTCATTTTCAGGTTGAGTATCTAAAAGCGGATTCGCTGGTGTTTCCTGTGAATCTAGCGGATCGTCACCTAAATCGACCTCTACCTCTTCAATATCATCATCAAGGTCATCAAGTGCCCAATCAGGGTTTTCAACATAGTCTTCGTCTGTAGCTTGCTCTAGTTCACTGAGTAATTCATCAACACTTTTTAGGGTATCGTCAGTGTACTCACCCTGCGCATCTTCTGGGTCAAGTAATGTTTCTGAACTATCTGTGAAGACGGTGTTTTCAAGCAAATCATCACTAAGCTCAGGCTCTTCTTCAAGCTCAGGCTCCTCGAGAAGCTCAGGCTCCTCGAGAAGCTCAGGTTCTTCTACAAGTTCAGGTTCTTCTTCAAGCTCAGGCTCTTCTGCAAGTTCAGGTTCTTCTTCAAGCTCAGGCTCTTCTACAAGTTCTGGTTCTTCTACAAGTCCAGGTTCTTCTTCAAGCCCTGGTTCTTCTGCAAGTTCAGATTCTTCTACAAGCTCTGGTTCATCTTCAAGCTCAGGTTCTTCTATAAGATCAGGCTCATCTTCAAGCTCAGGTTCATCTTCAAGCTCAGGTTCTTCTAAAAGATCAGGCTCATCTACAAGCTCTGGTTCATCTTCAAGTTCAGGTTCTTCTACAAGCTCTGGTTCATCTTCAAGCTCAGGTTCTTCTACAAGCTCTGGTTCTTCTAAAAGATCAGGCTCATCTTCAAGCTCTGGCTCTTCTACAAGTTCAGGTTCATCTTCAAGCTCAGTTTCTTCTAAAAGCTCAGGCTCATCTTCAAGCTCTGGTTCTTCTAAAAGATCAGGCTCATCTTCAAGCTCTGGTTCTTCTACAAGCTCTGGTTCTTCTACAAGTTCAGGTTCTTCTACAAGCTCAGGTTCTCCTAGCTCTGGTTCATCAATAAGTGAAGACGCTAAAGTTTCAATATCATCTTCGTTAAAATCGCTCTGTGCATCAGCCAGTTCTTCAACAGAATCAGCCAAAGCGCTATCTATATCTCGCTCTGTATCATTATCTGTTGTTACTTGAGCTGCAGGTGAATCTTCAACTTCATCAATTAGGCTGTCTATGTCATCTAAATCAAAGTCATCACTTTCTTCAACGAGTGCATCAGCCGGGGTTTCATCAGGTGTGTCGCCCGCGTCATCAATTAGACTGTCTATGTCATCTAAATCAAAGTCATCGCTTTCTTCAACGAGTGCATCAGCCGGGGTTTCATCAGGTGTGTCGCCCGCTTCATCAATTAGACTGTCTATGTCATCTAAATCAAAGTCATCGCTTTCTTCAACGAGCGCATCAGCTGGGGTTTCATCAGGTGTGTCGCCCGCGTCATCGATTAGGCTGTCTATGTCATCTAAATCAAAATCATCGCTTTCTTCAACGAGTGCATCAGCCGGGGTTTCATCAGGTGTGTCGCCCGCTTCATCAATTAGGCTGTCTATGTCATCTAAATCAAAATCATCGCTCTGTTCAACGAGCGCATCAGCTGGGGTTTCATCTGGTGTGTCGCCCGCTTCATCAATTAGGCTATCAATGTCACCTAAATCAAAGTCGTCGTTTTCTTCAACAAGTGCATCAGCAGAGGCCGTATCGGTGGTATCACTCGCTTCATCAATTAAGCTGTCTATGTCGTCTAAGTCAAAGTCATCGTCTTTTGGTGAGTCTGTATCAGCTTGTTGATCTAATAATTCATCAATATCAAAGTCATCGCCTTCTTCTTGGGCAAGCTCTTCGCTTAAGGCGGCCAACTCATCATTGCTTTCGACATTACTATCAGCACTCGGTTGCTCAACCTCAGGCAAGTCAATTTCAGGTAAGCTATCGTCCTCATCAAATAAATCGTCAAGATCATCGCTGCTTAAAATATCGTCTGACTCTTTTGCATCACCTAAATCGAGGTCAATTTCATCCTCTGGTTTCTCATCTACAGGCTCATCAAAGCCCTGCTGCATGAAAATATCTAACTCGTCTCCTGCACCGCCTTCATCATCAAAAACAATATCATCACTTAATAAGCTTTCTAATTCGTCTTGATCGAGCAAGTTTTCAGTATCAGAAAACTCCTCGTCTAACGCATCATCAAGAGAATCGTCAAATGCAATATCACCCTCTGGCAAAATATCGTCGCTATGATTGTCATCAAGTTGAATATCTAAATCATCAAGAGGGTCAGGAATGATTGGATCGTCTGGCGCATCATTACTTTGCGGCTCGCCTTCGGTAAAGCTGGGCGTTTGTGGTAGAAAGTCGTCGTCATCTTGCGTTTCCTCATCTTTGTTGGTGCGCTTACGTAAAAACATCACCACAGCAAAAATAATTAATAATGCAGGAATGGTCATTAATAAAATAAGTACAAGCGGTTTAGACATGAAAGCGCCTAAGTCAAAAGGTTCTTCTTTTGGTACTTCTTGTACTTTTTGTTGCGCAATTATTTCATTTTGCTTTTCAATGAGTTCTTTTAACTGTTTTTGAATTTCGCTGTCTTGGCCTAGTTGCTCTTTTACATTAGCTAGTTCTTTTGAAATGCCCGACAGTTGCTTTTTGAGATTATTATTTTCAGCTAATATTTCTTCTACATTATTAACCGAACTTTTAAATTGCTGCTGCAGCTCTACAAGTTTATTACCTTGCTGCGTTTTTATTTCATTTAATTCTTTTTGAATTTCTTTTTTAGCGTCGTCAACATCGGCTTTACGTGCTTGAGTAACTTTAGTTTGCGCAGCGTTAATTTCACTCGTGGTTAGTGTGCCATTTTTCTTTTTTTCCCACAGCGCGTCGTCTTGCTCTGAGCGCTGTTTAGCAAGCTGTGGATCTACGCGTCTAATTTCCGCTAAAGTGGGTATTTTTAAATAGGCACCACTTTGCATGTGGTTTAGGTTTTGTTCTAAAAATGAATTAGGGTTTTTGTTATACAAGGCTTGCATAACTTGGTAGATACTAACTGAATTATCTGGGCGTACTTTGGCAGCAATACGCCATAGTGTATCGGTTGGCTTTATAGGCCCTATTGATCGCCCTTGCGCACCATAGTCAGCGCCTTTTGGCCCCTTTAATTGGGTGCTGTCTTGAGAGTAAATTGGAGTTACTACCAATGCAGACGCTAATATAATAAGTGAAGCTAAACCGCGCATGCTGATCCTTTAATGTGTAAATGTTAAATGCTTTGCTATTTATTAAGCTGCTCAACATTAATTATTCTTGCCGTAACCAGCCAAACAGCTGATCTACATTTGTTATTACAATCTATTTTTATTGCAAGCTCTATTCCAGTTACAAACTATAAACCAGTTACGGTCTAATATCCATTGCAACGCTTTGAAAATAAATACCTTAAAACTTTATTCTTAATACTATTTTATCGTGATAGATCAAGGCGTTTAGCTTAGTAGCAACGCTAAGCGGCAATAATTTGGCTTCTCCAAAAACAAAAGCGGCAAACTCTTAAAGTTTGCCGCTTAATTTACACACAATATTAGCTGCTATTTATAAGTAGTTAGCGATTAACTCTTCAGCTATTTGTACGCTATTTGTTGCAGCCCCTTTGCGGGTGTTGTCACTCACAACCCACATATTTAAACCATGCGGGTGCGAAATATCGGCGCGCAAGCGGCCAATGTAAACCGTATCATTACCACTGGCATCTGACACCGCTGTTGGGTAATCTCCTTCGTCTTCAATAAGTTCGACTCCTGGCGCATCATTTAAAAGCTGCTTAACGTGCTCAAAGTCATACGGCATGCGTGTTTCAATATTGATTGACTCTGAATGGCCAAAAAATACAGGTACACGTACACAGGTTGGGTTAACCGCAATGGTAGTATCGCCCAAAATTTTATGTGTTTCGTTTACCATTTTCATTTCTTCGCGTGTGTAGCCGTTATCTTCAAAGGTATCGATTTGAGGGATAACGTTAAATGCAATTTGCTTAGGAAAAATTTCGTTTTCCATTGGACGCGCATTCATCAAATTGGCGGTTTGTTTTGCCAGTTCATCGACTGCTTCTTTGCCTGCACCAGATACAGCTTGGTAGGTAGATACATTAATGCGGTCAATACCATAAGCATCGTAAATGGGTTTAAGGGCAAGCATCATTTGAATAGTAGAGCAATTAGGGTTTGCAATAATATTGCGGTTTCTAAAGTCTTCAAGGCTTGCTGCATTCACTTCTGGTACCACTAGCGGCACTTCAAAATCATTTCTAAAATGTGAAGTGTTATCAATTACAACACAGCCAGCGTCGGCCGCAATTGGCGCGTATTTTTCTGACACACTGCCACCGGCTGAAAACAAACCAATGTGTGCTTGGCTAAAGTCAAAGCCTTCTACGTCTTGTACTTCAATGGTTTCGCCACGAAACTTTATGTCTTCACCTGCGCTGCGGCTACTGGCTAGTAAAAAGAGTTGGTCTACCGGAAACTTACGATCTTCCAGGGTTTCAATAATTTGACGACCTACTAAGCCTGTAGCGCCAAGCACAGCAACATTATATTTTTGCGACATATTTTATCCTCTTTAAGCACTGTTATAACAACAATGCTAGTTAAATTAGTTTGCGGTGTTAAAACCAAGCTGAGCGAGTGTATTTGTATACTGCCCATTCCCTTGCACTGTTAAAGTGCTAAACTCACGCCTTACTGGGTAGTTTTTACGTAAACTATCAAACCCATCTTTTGCTAAGTGACGTAGCAAAATGCCATCATCGCGGCGTACGTCGTAGATTAAATGCACTAAGCGCGCAATATCAGCCTCAGTAAAGGTGCTTTCTAAATTTAAGTTTGTAACAGCAGGTTGTGGTAAAAAATCAGAAAGCGATTTTTCTGCGGTTACGTCTTTTAATTTACATAGAGCCTGATACAGCATTTGTGTGCCGCGGGCTTTTCCTTCAAGGGTATGCCCGGCAATGTGCACGCTGGCATAGCGCACATGATCAAGCAATGGAATTAAAATGTTAGGCTCGTTTTCCCACACATCAAGAACCAAATCTAAGTCTGCCCCTTGCTCCATAACCGATAACAAAGCCTGGTTATCAATCACTTCTCCACGGCTAGCATTTATAACAGCCAACCCAGGCTTTAACGCGTTTAGGCGTTTTTCATCTATTAAATGATGTGTTTTATGCTCACCAGTTTTAATCAGCGGCACATGAAAAGTAACCGCATCTACACGCTCAAGTAGGTCATCAAGTTCTACATGCTCGGTTAATAAGCCCTGCTCATGTTTAATTGGGTCACATAATAAAACATCAACATCAAGTGCTTTTAGTTTTTGAGCTAAACAGCTGCCAATATTACCCACCCCAACAATACCTATTGTTTGCCCACTCAGTGAGGTTGCGTTTTCTTGGCTTAAAGCAAATAAGCTACTTATTACATATTCAGCCACCGCGATTGCATTACAGCCAGGGGCACTGCTAAAAGCAATGCCTTTCTCGTTAAGTAAAGGTGTATCTATATGATCAACACCAATGGTGGCGGTACCTACAAAGCTTAATTTATTAGCCTTTGCAAGCAGATCACTGTTTACTTTAGTAACCGAGCGCGTAAGGAGTACATCAACATCAATCAACGCATCAGGTGTTAAATTTCGTCCATCAAAGCGCGTTACCTCACCAAAGTCTGCAAAATACTGCTCAACTAAAGGCATGTTTTGATCGGCAAGAATCTTCATTGGGGAGTCCGTATGGCAAAATGAGGCGCTATTGTAACGAACAACCAAGCAATTACACAAACTAAAAAGCCGAGCAATGCTCGGCTTTTAATCACTATAAAGAGAAAACGAATTAACCTTTATATTTACTCATAACTAATGTGGCATTTGTACCACCAAAGCCAAAGCTATTAGACATTACCGTATTAAGCTGTGTATCGCGGCGCTCTGTTACAATGTTAAGGCCTTGTGCTTGCTCATCTAGCTCTTCTACGTTAATAGATGGCGCTACAAAGTCGTTTTCCATCATTAAAATTGAGAAAATAGCTTCGTGAACACCCGCAGCACCCAATGCGTGACCCGTTAATGATTTAGTCGCACTAATAAGCGGCGAGTTACCACCAAACACTTCTTGAATGGCGCCTAGCTCTTTAACATCACCTACTGGCGTAGAGGTACCGTGCGTGTTTAAATAATCAATGGGTGCATCAACGCCTTGCATTGCTTGGCGCATACAGCGTACAGCACCTTCACCTGACGGTGCTACCATGTCGTAGCCATCAGATGTGGCGCCATAGCCTACAATTTCTGCGTAAATATGTGCGCCACGAGCAAGTGCATGCTCAAGCTCTTCTACGACAACAATACCGCCACCAGCAGAAATAACAAAACCATCGCGGTTTGCATCGTACGTACGTGATGCTTTTTCTGGTGTTTCGTTGTATTTAGTAGACAACGCGCCCATTGCGTCAAATTCCATTGCAAGGGTCCAGTGTAGCTCTTCACCACCACCGGCAAAAATAACATCTTGCTTGCCTAATTGAATTTGCTCAACCGCGTGACCTATACAATGTGCAGAAGTTGCACACGCAGAGCTTATAGAATAGTTAACACCTTTAATTTTAAATGGCGTTGCTAAACAGGCCGATGTGGTGCTCGCCATTGTACGCGGTACCATATATGGGCCTACACGTTTTACACCTTTTTCGCGCAAAATATCGGCTGCTTCTACTTGCCACTTTGAAGAGCCACCACCTGAGCCTACTAATAAACCCGTGCGCTCATTAGATACTTGCTCATCTGATAAGCCAGCATCTTCAATTGCTTGCTTCATAGAAATATAAGAGTAAGCAGCAGCATCTCCCATAAAGCGCATTGCTTTACGGTCTACGTGTTCTTTAACATCAATATCAATTTTGCCCGATACATTACTGCGTAAGTTGTAATCGGCAAATTCTTGGTTAAAAGCAATACCGCTTTTACCCGCTTTTAATGACTCTAAAACTTCTTGTTTGTTATTACCGATGCTTGATACAACACCGATACCCGTAATTACGGCTCTTCTCATGGGTAATTCCCTTAGCTTGAAACTAAATTACTGTGTATTTTACGCTGTTTTTAGGTGTTAAGTGGTCAGCTTTCTAGCGTACACCTGTACTCTGAATTTAATAGCTTATAAATAACGCCAGACTATTTCAAAGAAAACCCGTAAAATAATAAAAAAATACTGTCTAAAAATTTAATAAGTCATGATAAAAAACGCCCAAATACACTTTAATGAAGTAGGCACACCGGTAGCCGATAACTTTGACGATGTTTATTTTTCTAATGACGACGGCCTTGCTGAATCGCATTACGTGTTTTATCAACAAAACAATATACAGGCGCGGTTACAAAATCATGACCAAGCGCATTTTGTTATTGCCGAAACCGGTTTTGGCACGGGTTTAAACTTTTTAAATGCATGGCAGCACTTTAATGACCACCTTGCCAATCAACAAGTTCAAAATCAAGTAGACAAACGTGTTAAGCGTTTGCATTTTATTTCGTTTGAAAAATACCCGCTTAATGCTGATGATCTAAAAAAAGCATTACAAGCGTGGCCAACACTGCACAAGCTAAGTGATGAATTAACAACGCATTACCCAATTAATTTAGCTGGCTGCCACCGTATTGAATTTAATAACGGCCAAGTTATTCTTGATTTGTATTTTGGCGACGTGCTTGATTCCATAAACGCGATGAGCTACCCGCAATCGGGGGTGGTCGATGCATGGTTTTTAGACGGCTTTGCACCGAGTAAAAACCCCGACATGTGGCAACAAAGTGTGTTTAATGCCATGGTTGATATATCACGCAAGCAAGCAACACTAGCCACCTTTACCGCGGCAGGCTTTGTACGCCGGGGCTTGATAGCCGCAGGCTTTAATATGCAAAAAGCAAAAGGTTTTGGCCGCAAACGGGAAATGCTAATAGGCCAATTAGCCGATGCTAATAGTGCACAGTCATCACCCCCGTACTTTGAACACCCCCCTGCCAAGCTAGAGCATGTTGCTGTAATAGGCGGCGGAATTGCAAGTAGCTGTATTTTACACAGTTTGGCTAAGCGTGGCATTAAAAGCACCCTATTTTGTCAAGATGAAAAACCAGCTATGGGGGCTTCACATAATGTACAAGGTGCGGTTTACCCGCACTTACAAGCTAAAAATTCACCGCACAGCGAATTATTTGCGCATAGTTTTTTATACGCTAAACGCAGCTACCAGCAACTACTTAAAAACGGCTTTAATTTTGATCATAGTTGGTGCGGTGTGTTGCAACATGCGGTAAAAAAACCACTTGCCGATAAACACCAAAACTTAGAACAAAAACAGCTATGGCCTCAATCCTTAATGCGCAATGTAACTGCCGAGCAAGGAGACACACTTGCAGGCGTAACAACCGGCTACCCCGGCGTTTATTTTGAGCAAGGCGGTTGGGTAAACCCACCACAATTAGTAGAAGCAATGCTTCAGGCTGCCCACACTTTACAGCCTTTTAGCCGCCATTTTAACTGTCATGTTAAGCAGCTTAACAAAACACCCGAAGGCTGGTATTTAGCCGCTAATAACATTCAGTACGGCCCATTTAGTGATGTAATAATATGTGCTGGTGAGCATAGCGATGCGTTTGAGCAAACAAACGCACTACCTATTGTAGGAGTACGCGGCCAAGTATCGCATATTCAAGCCAGTGAACACTCTAAAAAGCTTAAAACTGTGTTGTGCCATAAAGGTTATTTTACACCCGCCTATTTAGGTAAACACTGTATGGGCGCTACATTTGAAAAAAACACAAAAAGCCGCGCTGTTACAGAAAAAGATAACCAATTAAACCACGAGCAACTCCTTAGCTTTTACCACCAAAGCGACTTTGCCACCACATTAGGTGACATTACCAGTGCTAAAGCAGCTGTGCGCTGCACATTTATAGATCATTTGCCAATGGCGGGGCAATGGTGTGAGCAAAGTGATTACATCAACGCCTTTGCTAATTTACGCTTAGGTAAACGCTATCAATACTTGCCTTTGCAAAAGCCACAACAAGGCTTACATATTTTTACCGGATTTGGAGCGCGTGCATTATGCAGTGCACCGCTATTAAGTGAGCACTTTATTAGCACCTTAAATAACGAGCCACGTCCATTAAGCGAGCGTGTAAGCCAAGCTATTCACCCAGCGCGTTTTATAGTGCGTGATTTAATACGAAATAAAATTTAAATGACATCATTCTTTTTTTGCGTAAAATAATACCTATAAAAGGAATTTATATTACCCATGCGCAGCCTATGTACGAATGCGAATGGGTATAAATAAAAGGAAAAAAATGAAAGCTTTAACTTATGCTGTAGCAATACTTGCTGCTATATCGTTTAACGCATTTAGCCAAAACGCAAGCGAGATCCCCTTACCCGAAGAGTTTGTCACTACCATGGATGTAACTAACGAATACCCAAAGGTACGCACTGGGTATTTAGCCGCCTCTATCAATGATATTGCTAAATTTTATCAACACGCACTTGGTGAGCCTCTCAACATTAAAGGCGATAACAACTACCGCACCCTTTACTATAACTATCAAAGTCATGCCGTACGCATTAGCTTATACCATCATAATTATGTTACCGAAGTCAGTATAATGATTGAATAAACACGGCAAAAAGCGGCTAATTTTCACGCTCAGTTCAGACTCCTACTTTATTCACCAGCAAATTTACTATTTGTGAAGAATAATCATGTTTTACCCTTTAAAAACGCATGCCTACCCCAAGGTCTATTTGTACTAAACACCTTTACACTAAATTGAGAAGGAATTAATTATGAGTAAGACCCTAATTATTGGCGCTAGCGGACAAATAGGTAAAATGGCCACCGAGCTGCTTTTAAACAATGAGCAAAATGTATCTGCATTAGTGCGCGATAAAAGCAAGTTAAGTGATTTAGATAGCCCGTTTTTAACTATTGTAGAGCAAGACCTCGAAGGCGATTTTTCTACTGCGTTAAAAGATTGCGACCAAGTAATATTTGCTGCAGGCTCTGGCGGAAGTACAGGCACAGATAAAACTGTGCTAATTGATTTATGGGCGGCTACCAAAGCAGCCACGTATGCTAAAGAGCATGGCGTTAAGCATTTTATTATGATCAGCTCTATTGGCGCTGACGATCCAGACTCGATAGAAAGCGACTTAAAACCTTACTTAGTTGCCAAACATATGGCCGATGAGCACCTTATCAACAGTGGTTTAAACTACACCATAGTGCGCCCTGGTACTTTAACCAATGAAAGCGCCTCGATGAAAGTAACCACAGAGCGCCCAAGCGATCGTTCTAAAGCTAAAATTAGCCGCGAAAACGTAGCCAATGCCTTGTTGCATATTGCTAAAAATACATTTAATGGCAACCGCGTTTTTGAGTTATTTGATGGTGAAACACCGATTAAAACAGCTGTAAAATAAATTAGGCCTTATTGCCCTTTGCAACTCCCATGCAAAGGGCAATCTATTTAAATGCTACAGAGCACGCTAACCGTCTTTCTCACTATATTAATTAATGTAAACAACTCACAAAAATTGCTTTTTAAAAGCCTATATACCGCGTACCCAATAAAATAACATAAAAACAATCACTTCCATCAAAACTACCGCAAAACAATGCGTTAAAAATCAAATAAAACAAATTTTATTCAGGCTTTTTTACTAGTTTAATAAGGTTAAATACTAGAAACCCCTTATTTTATCTGGTAAATTAACAGCGTGTTAAAACAATAATAAAAATTCCTCAACGGAAGTTGCACGAATAAGGACATAGCGTGAGCGCCTCATTTAAAATTATTTTTAATGGTCAGTTACATCAAAATGCTGACATTAGTACCGTACAAGAGCAACTTTGTCAGTTTTTAAAAATCCCCCATAATGTCGCTGTAAAATTATTTGATGGCCGAGCCTACGCACTCGTCAAAGACCTATCGAGTATTGATGCAGTTAAAACAGAATCTAAACTAAAAAGTTTTGGTTTAATAACCAAAGTAGAGCCACATGCAAGTGTAAGGGCACCTCAAAGCGCCACAGGTACTAAATTGGTTGTTTCACCTAGCGAGCCTGCGGTTAAAAACATAGATCGTAAATTAACCAGCATAAAAAAGTCCGGCATAAATAGCCCTGCCGCCTTGCCCAAATTAGCACTGCAAAGCGCATTATTTTTTTGTTATAGCTTATTATTCATCTGCCTTATTTGCTCAGCAGTAATAAGCTTTAACACATTTAAAATGAGTATGATAGACAGCTCAATAGCTTCACCCTCTACAACATTAAATTACGTTAATTATAAGCAGTACTTAGCAAATCAAAAAAAGCACCCAGAAGTCACCTTGCCTAGCACCCACAGCACAGATGAGCTTAACCAAAGGGCGCAGCAAAAAATTGATAGCTATTTTGCTCGCTTTTCAGCGCACATAAACAGTTACGCAAAAATTCTAAAGCAACCAAACATAAACAGCATGGGCGCAGGAAAGTTAAAGCAGCACTTACAAGAAATAGACGCGCTAGGCACGGAATATATATTTTGGGAGCAATTAATTAACCTTGCTAAATCGCTCAACAACGACGCCCATGTAATGAGCAAGCTTGCTAATGATAACCCAGATAAAATTCAGTGGATCAACGCCGTTGACTGGATAAGCCAAAGCTATATTAGGCAACAACAAAATAAGCCTGACGCTTTGCCCGTCAGGCCTACAAACACACAACTCGCCAAGTCACCAATTTTAGATTTAACTCTGCTAATTAGCTTAATGTCGTTCTTAACGCTTATTATTATTAGTATTAAAATGAAAGTAAGATCGTTAAAAATGAAGCTAGCCACTATAAGCACAGAATAAATTAAACCCATAAAAAAACCGCCAACTTGATTGCTCAAATTGGCGGTTTTTTATGGTTTTTAAGTAACGAACTTAAATACCTGTATTGGTGGAGCTGGGGGGATTTGAACCCCCGTCCGAAAAGCCTCGACCGTCGGTACTACATGTTTAGTATTGTCATTTAGTTAACCTTTAAATCCCGGACAAACACGGTAGATAAAGGCGAGGCCGCTTAGTTTTAACGCTTCAACCCCGGCCAGGGTTTCCGTCGCGATCAGGTGTTAGGGTGACACTCCAAAATCCAGTCCACAAGAATACATGGAAGGAGCGCTAGCCAGCCTAAGCTGCTAGAGAGTAGTTATCGTCGTTTGCGATTACTTTAAATTGCGGCTTTTTTACGAGGCAAACCGCACCTCGACATGCACCTCAGGCTTCTTGAATTCCGTCGAATCCTAATCAGCCCCTGAAATATGAATTTCTTTCAGTGAGGGCAGTATAACTGAGTAAACGTCTGATACTCAAGGGGTGTGACACTTTTATTTTAGCCTACAGAATCAAGTGAACAGTTAATAAGCACAAGTTTGCAAAAAAGCAAACAAATACTGAACATTTACTTAACATACCGTTCAAGTTGTGCTCAAATAAGGAGTTAATTTTTACGCAGAGGCTTAAGTTTTTGTAGTGAAAGTAATAATCATAATAACAGGCATAATCGTAGGGAATTTATAAATGTCGGTTTTTTTATTTAATGAACAAACGGGTGAGCTGGCGTTATCTGCGCACCCTATTGATAATGGATTTCCGGTAACAAGCGCTCAGCTTATTGAGCTACTTGAGCAGTCGGATTATTGCGAGTTTGAAGTGCTCTCTGGCAATATTGGTAAGTTATTTTCACCAAGTAAAAATTATCAGCAAGAGTCATTAGTAATTGCCAAAGCAACGGACGCGAGCCTTGTTATTAATGTTGATGAAAAAAACATGGTTGCTGAGGCAACACTTACCACGGCCAGAGGCGGTGCTTTACTTTCTATGGAAGCCGCTCAAGCCGCGCTGGCTGAAGCTGGTGTGAAAAAAGGGATTAGCCCTCGTGCACTTGATACGTTTTTAGGACAGCAATTTTCTCATCCTGCAGGTACAGCATATAGCGCTATTGTGGCCCATGGCCGAAACCCCAAAGAAGGCAGTGATGCGAGGTTTGTTCGCCTCTGCTCTACTGCGCAAGACCGCGTACTTAGCCCTCAAGCAAAAGAAGGTGGTAAGGTGGATATGAAAGACCTTGGCGCCATTATTACCGTAAAACCCGGCACTCCTTTAATGCAGCGTGTGGCTGCTACACCCGGGGAGGATGGCTATACGGTTTTTGGCGACCTAATTAAGGCCACGCCAGGTAAAGAGCATGAATTACAGCCCTTTGAAGGCACAAAAATAGACCCTAACAACCCAAACATGCTCATTGCCGATTGTAAGGGCGTGCCTGTTGCACTACCCAGAGGCATGCGGGTGGACGACGTTTTATGCTTTCATAATGTAGATGTAAGCACAGGCCATGTTGATTTTGATGGCAGCGTAATTATCTCTGGTGATGTTAAAGATGGTATGCGGGTTAAAGCCAATGGCGATATTACTGTATTAGGGTTTGTTGAATCAGGCACGATTGAAAGCCAAAGCGCGGTCACTATTATGCTTGGCGCTATTGGGCGCAAGCGCGAAAATGAAGAAGCATTTACTTGCGAAATTTCAGCTAAGCGTACCATTTCTATTGGCTATGCCCAGTACTGTAATATTAAAAGTGCACAGGATTTGTTTATAGAGCGCCAGGCCTTGCATTGTAATTTAAGTGCAAGGCGCTTAATACGGGTAGGTAAAGCAGGTAACCCGCGCGGAAAAATAATTGGGGGTAATATTCTTGATGCTATGCGTATTGAAACAGGGGAGCTAGGTGCACCTGCAGGCACTAAAACACGCGTGTTTTTAGCTCAAAACTGGCATGAACTGCGCTCAAAGCAGTCTCAGATAATTGATTTTGAAAAGGTGTTAGCAAGTAAAACATCGGCGCTTAATCAAGCTAAAGAAAAAGCGATAAAAATTCCTGTTGCAGCTCAACGACAACAGCTGTTAGATAAAATTGCCGCTAATGAGCAGCATATAAAAACGCGTGCTATGCACGTACAACGTCAAAAAAGATTGGTGAAGCAAAAAATTTCTCAGCTATTAGCCACTAGCCGCTTAAAAATTAATGAAATAATGCACCCAGGTGTGGAGCTTAAAATAGCAAAAGACACAAAACAGTTTTCGCGTATTTACCCCCCCCACTTGGTAAAACTGTCTGAGGGGAAAATCACTCAGTCGTTTTAGTATCCTCTTGAGTGTTTTCAGTTTCTTGAGCGTCACTTTCAGGTAGTGGCGCTAACGGCCAGCCCCCTAATTCTTGCCAACGATTTACTATTAAACAATACAGCTCTGCTGTGCGCTCTGTATCGTAAAGTGCAGAGTGTGCTTGGCTGTTATCAAACTCAATGCCCGCGGCTCTACATGCTTTAGCCAGTACCGTTTGGCCTAACGCTAAGCCTGCAAGCGAGGTTGTGTCAAAGCTTACAAACGGATGAAATGGCGTACGCTTAATATTGTTACGCTCAATGGCTGCATTTAAAAAACCATGATCAAAGGCAGCATTATGTGCCACTACAACTGAGCGTTGACACCCGGCGGCTTTTTGCGCTTTACGTACTGCTTTACAAATTTCTTTTATTGCTTCTTCTTCAGGTACAGCGCCACGCAGTGGACTAAACGGATCTATGCCGTTAAATTCAATGGCAGCTTGTTCTATATTAGCACCTTCAAAAGGCTCTACATGAAAATGAACGGTATGATCTATGCTGAGTAACCCTTGGTCATCCATTTTTAAAATGGATACGGCAATTTCAAGTAAGGCGTCGGTTTCTTTATTAAAGCCGGCGGTTTCTACGTCGATTACAACAGGAAAAAAGCCGCGAAAGCGTTGTGCGAAAAGTGTTTGCTCAGTATTTGCCATAGTCTTCTTGGTTTGTGAGGATAAGCTCACTATTATGTCAAAATTGAGGGCGACTCGGCTAGGGCTTTATAAATTTTTTAATGAATATATTGTAGGCATGCTATTTGCTTTCTAATAACTGCTACCCGTATTGGCTATTAATTGAGCCTAGCTTTTGTAGCACGCCAAAATATTGGCTTAGTAGATTAACTGGAGCGTTTTATGAAGTGTAAGTTGTTTTTTATTAGCGTAAGCCTTGGCACCGTCCTGATGAGCTATTCATCGCAAGCGGCTATGCGTCAATACAGCGCAAATCAAGATAACTCTAACTGGGAAGTTATAAAAACAACACGCTTACAGTGCCAGCTAAACCACGAAGTGCCCTACTATGGCGAGGCTATTTTTAAGGCATCGGCAAGTAAAAATAAAAATTTAACTTTTAATTTAGATATGGTTGTGCGTCCGGAAAATTATGATATAGCAGGTTTAAAGGCGGTGCCACCAGCATGGCGAGCAGGCTTGCCCACGCGTGATATAACTTCTATGAAGTTACTTAAAAAGTTTGATGGTGAGCTTGGTAATAAAACCGCATGGGAAATGCTGAGCGAACTTGAAAAAGGGTTTCATCCTACCTTTTACTACCAAGACTGGCAAAATAGTGCCGACAAAATTGCCGTTGGTATTTCAAGCGTTAATTTTAAACAAGCCTATTGGGCATTTTTGCAGTGCCGAGATGAGCTTTTACCGTACAGTTTTGAGGATATTTCATTTACCGTAATGAACTACCAATCAAATAGCAGCAAGCTCACTAAAGAGTCGCAAAAGCGCTTAGATAAAATTGCTGAGTATTTAAAAAATGACACGAGTATTGAATCTATCAGTATTGATTCGTATACCGATAGTTACGGTGGCCGCTGGAATAACTTAGACTTATCGCGTAAGCGTGCCAATGCGATAAAAGACTATATGGTCAGCTTAGGTGTTGATGAAAACAAAGTACAAACCACAGGCCTTGGTGAAAAACGCTTTGTTGATACCAATGAAAATATTTTAGGCCGAAATAAAAACCGCCGCTTAATTATTCAAATAGCGAAAATGTAACTACTTTAAGCCCGTAAATACAGCTGTAAATTCATGGTTACATTATTATTTACGCGCATTTATTACAAAACTATTTATGTTTTAAGTAACTAGTTATATCTTGAGTGCCTCTCACACATTTTAGGATAGTTAAGTGCTTAAAAATAAAACAATAGGCAGCATGTTAATTGTTGCAGGCACCACCATAGGCGCTGGTATGCTAGCATTACCCATTGCCTCTGCTGGGCTTGGCTTTAATACTGCACTTGCACTGATAATAGCCAGTTGGTTACTAATGACCTACACCGCTTTATTAATGCTAGAGCTCCACCAACACGCTCCCAGAGATGCAACTTTGAACACCTTAGCAAAACGCTGGTTAGGAAAGCGTGGGCAATATATTGCTAATTTCTCGATGGTATTTTTATTTTACGCCCTGTGTGCAGCTTATATTGCCGGTGGTGGCGCACAGTTACAGTCGCGGATTAGTAGTGATTTAAGCATAAACATCGCACCACAAATAGCCTCTGTGGTTTTGGCCGCTGTAATTGGTAGCGTGGTTACTTTAGGTACCAGTAAAGTAGATAAACTCAACCGCGTATTATTTACCATTAAAATTATAGTATTAGGCAGTTTGTTTTATATGCTTACGCCCCATGTACAAGGTAAGCATTTACTTGAAATGCCCGTAGAGCAAGGGCTTATTTTATCTGCCTTGCCGGTTATTTTTACCTCGTTTGGTTTTCATGGCTCTATTCCGTCAATTGTTAAGTATGTAGGGCTAGAAACAAAAGTATTGCGTAAAGTAATGATTGCAGGGGCTGCTTTACCTTTAGTGATTTATATTTTTTGGCAACTGCTTAGCCAAGGTATTATGCAGCAAAGTGATTTACTCAATAGTAATGGCTTAACTGGCTTTGTAGAGAGTGTCGCGAATATTGCGCATAATCCGCAAGTAACAAGCGCCGTTACACTGTTTGCCGACTTAGCATTAGCCACCTCTTTTTTAGGTGTTAGCTTAGGCTTATTTGATTTTTTTGCTGATGCATTTAATAAAGGCGATACCAAATCAGAGAGAATAAAAACCGCACTAATTACCTTTATTCCTCCTTTAGGGTTTGCGTTGTTTTACCCTCAGGGATTTATAATGGCGCTGGGTTATGCAGCCATCGCCCTTGTGGTACTAGCTATATTTTTACCCGTGTCGATGGTTTATAAGCAGCGTAAGGTGGGCCCGCAATCAGGGTATAAAGTACGAAGTGGTAATGTTGGTTTAGCCGTTGCTGGGCTGTGCGGTATTGCAATTATTGTCGCCCAATTTATGCAAATGTTGGGATTAGTACCCGCTATTGGTTGATAAATTAAAGGCTAACCCCTTTAGCTTAAAGGGGTTAGCTCCAAGCCTTTAAAAAACGCGAGACTCACCGCGACCTGTAGCCTGAGACGCAGCTTGTAGCTCACCGTCTTTGTTTACAATAACCTGCAAGTCACCAAAGCCTCGCTCATCCAGTGTGTAGCCCATTTTTATAAGCTCAGTTTTTGTGTTTTCACTAAGCCCTGCATGCACTCTGATCACGTTTTTAGGCCACAACTGATGATGAAACCGCGTGCTGTTAACAATCTCCTCGGCGCTCATGTTAAATTCAACCGCATTTAAAATCGATTGATACACCGAGCTAATGATTGTTGTACCCCCAGGCGACCCCGTAACCATTTTAACGCGATTGTTTTTAAGCAGTATGGTTGGCGACATTGAGCTAAGCATACGCTTTTTTGGCTGAATTTCGTTTGCTTTACCACCGAGCGCGCCAAAGGCGTTCATTACCCCAGGTTTAGCGCTAAAGTCATCCATTTCGTCATTTAATATAAAGCCCGCACCTTCAACCACAACGCCACTACCAAAGCTTAAATTAATTGTTGTGGTATTGGCCACCGCATTACCCATTTTATCAATAATAGAAAAATGTGTGGTTTGCTCACTTTCTTTAAGCCCAGGTTTTATATTTTCGGTGGTGGAAATAGCGGTTAAAGAAATATCTTTACTGCGCCCTTTTAAATAATCAATATCAGTAAGCTCAGTCACTGGTACGTCAAAAAAGTCAGGATCGCCCAAGTACTCTGCTCTATCGGCAAACACACGTTTGCCTATTTCAGCAAGTAAATGTACGTATTGAGTAGAGTTATGTACTAGCCCCATTTCGCTTTTTTTAAGCTCAAACATTTTTAGCCACTGTAAAATAGCTATTCCACCAGAACTTGGTGGTGGAGCAGTTAATACTTCATAGCCATTCCAATTAGCCTTAATAGGCGTGCGCGACACAGCAGAGTATTGAGCCAAATCTGCTTCATTAATAATACCGCCATGCTGGTGCATAAAGTTGGCAATAATGCGGGCTGTTTCACCTTTATAAAATCCGTCTTGGCCGTTATCTCTTATTCGTTTTAAAGTAGCCGCTAGCTCGGGTTGTTTAAACACCTGATTTGCTTTTATATCTGCAAAATAGTGCTTAAAATTTACATTTATTTTTTGCTTGTCTAAATGAGCAATGTATTGCTTAACGCCTTTGGCCAATTTGGGCGGCACCTTAAAGCCTTGCTCTGCTAAGGTAACCGCCGGCTGTACTAATGTTTGCCATTTTAAGGTGCCGTGTTTTTTGTGAGCCAACCACATACCAGCTACACTCCCCGGTACGCCACTGGCGTGAATACCATAAATTGACTTGTTTTTAATTACATTGCCCTTGGCATCTAAATACATATCTCTGTGCGCTGCTTGGGGGGCGGTTTCACGATAGTCTATAAAATCACTTTTTCCTTCTTTTTGTATAAGCATAAAACCTCCCCCGCCAATATTACCTGCCTCGGGAAGTGTTACCGCCAATACAAATTGCGCAGCTATAGCTGCATCAACAGCATTTCCACCTTGTTCTAAAATAGCTTGCGCGACATCTGCACTGAAAGCGTCAGGCATTGCTACCGCGCTTTTAGCAACTTGCTCTGCCTGCACGCTAAATATGCAAAATTGTGCAATCAATACACTCTTAACAATGAGCCTGCTTGGTCGAAAAAATAACCCCATAAAACATCCTTACTTTATTATTTTAATCTCGCTTGGCTCATTTATGCATACCATAGAATGCTAGGTCAATGTTTATACACGTTAATTTTTGTATGCTATAACGGCTTAGCATATAAAACGGCATTTAAGTCGCCTTGCTCATCGGTATGCACATAATTTTTGACCCACCTAAGCCCAAGCTTTTGCATGACGCTAATTGAAGCTTTATTATCGGCCAGTGCCATTGCCGATAATGTTTTTATCTCTGGCTGCATTTTTAAAGCGTTACATAATGCGCTCGCAGCCTCAGTTGCATAGCCTTGCCCCCAACTAGATTGTTTAAAGCGCCATCCTATTTCAATATTTGAAAAATCGGGCGTTTGAGTAAAAAAGTGCATAGGCCTAATAAGTACCCACCCTATAAAAGAGCCGTCTTTTTTTAGGGTGATTTTCCACAGCCCCCAACCTTTGTTTGCATTTTTGTAGGCAAGCATTCTGGGGATTCCTATTTCTTTAATTTGCTTTAATGAAGAAGGGGTGCCCCGATTTATATATTTCATTACCGCGGGGTCTTGATCTAGTTCATACAACAAAGGCCAGTCGTGTTCATTCATTAATTCAAAATTTAAGCGTGTTGTTACAGGTGTGTTCATTTTCGTTGTTCTATTATTAGGGTGAATTAATTACTTGTCTCTAAGGAGAGATAGCACATGAACAAATTAGCAGGTTTAGCTTTATTAGGCACTTTAATTACACTTACGGGCTGTGAAGATGCCCAACAAGCACAAGAAGATGCAAAAGATAAAAGCGCACAAATGCAAGAGCAGCTTGGTGATACATGGAACGATGTAAAAGATAAAGCCAACGAGCTTAAAAACGATGAGTCGTTAAATGAGCTACTTGAGCAAAGTAAAGCGATGGGCTTAGACATGTACGACGATGGCAAAGAAATTGCCGTTGATGCATGGATAAAAAGTAAAGAAGCCGCAGGCGAGCTAACTGAAAAAACAAAGCAAAAAGCGCAAGAAATTGCACAAGAGATTGAAGAAGCGCGTGAAGCGCATTCTCAAGAGCAATAAGCTTTAGTAGTTTTACTACTTAAAGATTAGTACCTTACAAAAAAGGCTGCAAATATAACTATTTGCAGCCTTTTTAGCTTTATATACAAAATGTTTTGCGCTATAAAATTAAATTGCTTCTTCGTCTTCTTCTGCTGTACGGATACGCACTACACGCTCAACATCAGTGACAAATATTTTACCATCACCAATTTTGCCGGTTTGCGCTGTTTTTACTATTACTTCTATTGCGCGCTCAACGTCTTCATCGGTTAGTACAATATCAAGTTTAACTTTAGGTAAAAAGTCCACCATGTACTCAGCGCCACGGTAAAGTTCTGTGTGCCCTTTTTGACGGCCAAAGCCTTTTACTTCACTTACAGTCATACCCGTAATACCTACATCTGATAAGGCTTCGCGTACATCGTCTAACTTAAAGGGCTTGATGATTGCTTCTATTTTTTTCATGCTCACTACTTATTAAAGCTTTAGTTGCCTCGATTTTAGACAATCATGGGGTTCATAGCAAACAAAGCAATTGAATTCGATGATAAAACAACCAAGCATGGTATAATTACTTACAAGTCCAATTTATAAATATTCTCAACTCGCTATAACAATAACAAATGTAGTAGGTGTAAAAAATATGAAAAAATTCCAAACCGGTTTAACTTTATTAGAGCTTATGGTGGCAGTGGCCATAGTGGGTATTATTGCCTCTATAGCGCTTTGGGACAGCAGCGATATGCTTGAAGAAAACCGCGCTGAAAACTTCTTACTTGAACTAAAACGTAATATTAGTTTTGCCCGTTCGCAAGCCGCCAGTACAGATGAAATTGTTGTTGTATGCCCTACCGGTCAAGGTAAAATTAAAAACAGCAAAGACACTTTCAATTGCAACAAAAAGTGGGACGAGAATAAGATTATTGTTGTGTTTATCGATTTAGATAACGACGGGCACTATAATGGTGCTACCGATACATTGCTGAGAGTAATGGAAGAAATTTCAGATAACGACAAACTAACCTTTACAGGCAATGAGCGTCGCTTACGATTTAATACCAGTGGACGAATTACCACTAACCCAGGTGACTTTGTTTTTTGCCCCAATGGTGGTACTGAAAATAATAAAGCCCTTACTTTATCGCAATCTGGCACCGCTTTTTATGCCGGTGACAGCGCACTCAGCTGCGGTTAAAAAATATACAATTTAAGTTGTCATATTTTTATCATTTACTACACTGAGCTAATACATTTTTTGACTCAGGGCTTCAGGGATGAGGTTATCTACCCAAACTCAGGCTGGCTATACGCTTTTAGAATTGATGGCATCTATTGCTATTGTGAGTATTGTTAGCCAAATTTCTCTATCGGTTTTTCCTGACTTTTTAGCGAAAAACCGCGCCGATAACCATGTTAGTTTGCTGCACCGAAACATTAATTATGGCCGCCTTTACGCCATTGAAAATGGCACTTATGTTACTTTGTGTGCTTTAAAAAATAATCAATGCACTAAAGATGAGTGGGATGGACAAATGTCGTTATTTATTGATAACGACAAGTCTACATCATTAGACACCGACGACTTGTTAATAAGCACTTTTGAAAAAATCCATAATGCCGATTCTATGCAGTACCCTCGAAGTGCAATTACCTTTCGGCCCGATGGCTCTTTAAATGGTTTTCAAAATGGAACATTTATATACTGCCCAAATAAAGAAAAAGCCAACCTTGAGGGGCTGGCTTTATCTGTTAGTCAAACAGGGCGTATACGAATTAAATCAACCGACAAATGTCAGCGCGACTAGTTAACCAGATTAAGTTAACGTCCCCAACAGTACTCAACGTCTGAGTTACCTTTAGTGCCTTTTGCGCCTTTATAGCCCGTATCAGTGATTGTAATTTGTGTGCAATCACCGTCGCCTTTTACTGCACCTGCAATAGGTTTAGCTGTAATTACAAAGGTATTGTCGTCCTCTTCCACATCAATCGACAGCTCAAAATGGCCGTTTTCTGTGGTGTCTTGTATACCTAAGTCTGAAAATGACTCTGTGTACTCACGATTGTCTACAAAGTATTGCTCTTGTTTGTTTGCGGCATCTAAAAGCGCTGCTGCAGCCTCTGCGCGAGATGAGCGTTTTACATACTCAGTATAATTAGGCAGTGCTATTGAGGCTAAAATACCTACAATAGCCACGGCTATCATTAACTCTATCAACGTGAATCCGCGTACGTGTTTATTCATTAATATTCCTTAATCATCAATTTCATCATTCTCTTCACGTTTATAAATATAGGTTTGTTGGGTTTTAAAACCAAACCCTACATTATCGTCGTCATTAACTAATTGTACTGTACCATCTACAACCGTTAAGCCTGGGCCCATTATTTCTACTGGCTTCATTGGGTTTTGCGCATTTTCGCCTTTTATTCCCGGCCCAATTAGGTAAAACTGGCTTTCTTCGGTCACTTCAATGGTTGGGTTATCATCACACATGCCATCACCGTTGCCATCCGCACACGATGGGGCTTCACCGAAGTACAATTGTGGTGTATCGGGTACATCATAACTAGTGGTAAATTTTAGGTCATCGTAGACTTTGGTGCCATAATGTAGATGGAACGCATATAACGAGCCGCCACCGCCACTTAACGAACATTGGTTCTCTGTGGAAGTTTCAGATGAAGGTGTAAAGCTTGTATAATAAGCGACACCGCCAACCACTGTTGCAGCGGCTAAAGATTTTTCGCCCGTGCTTAACTCATAACGCCACCCTTTGAATTTAGCTAAATCAACTTCTAAATCAACAAACTCATCTACATCGTCTAATGCATTACCAAACGGGTCGCTGTTCATTAGCATTAGATCTGCTGGTTTAATCGCTGCTGGTGCAGTCGTGAATGACTGAGTTACTGTGTTTTCGTCTCTTATCATAAACAGTTGATCGTCTTCATTGGTCCCGGTGGGTTTTGAGCGGTTACCGCTACCAATCACAATCGCGTCATAAGGTGTATCTAAACGTGTAATAACTGTTTCGCCATTAACGGTTGTTTCACTTACCTTGCTATATAGTGTGCGCGCCACCATTGGTTGGTAAAAAAAGCGACGGTCTTGGCTTGCTAAACTGCTACCTAGTTCTGCAAGTTTAAAATGCGTAAAATTACTGGTGCTAGTGCCTGGCATGTCAATACGCCAAATATCGCCCCCAGTATCGGCAGCATAAATTCTGTCAATGTAACCATCGTAATCTGAATCAAGCGTAGATACATTTGCTGCAATAGAGTGCTTACCTTTAAATCCGTTTTCGCTTGGTGTTAAAGCCCACACTTTTTTGCCTGTTTCGGCTTCTACAATATAAATACCACGGCCTACAGAATCTTCACTTCTCACCACGGCATCTTTATTCGTGTCATACCCTGCACCAAAAACAAGTAATGGTTTATCGCCAAATGCTTTTATGTAGGCTATTTGGGGTTTTGACCACGTTTGAGCAAGCTCTTTAAAATCGCCTTTACCACCCTCTATAGGATTATCCCATAGTTTTTTAGGCTGATCGGGGTTAGTGATATCAAAGGCATAATAGTTTTTCCCGCCACGGCGCATGCCTGCAAACGCCCACACATCATCACCATCGCTCGCATCAACAATACCATCATTGATGCCATCATCATTTAAGCTTTTATCACTAAAGTAAACACTGATTGGGCCGTCCATACCATAGAGTTTACCGGTGTTTTCATTGCGTAAAGGCTGAATAATATCGTAAAGATCGGAGGGAATGAATGCCCAACTTTCGGTTACTTGATTATTAGTATCATCGTCTTTAAACATATGTAAAAAGCCGGCATTAGTACCAATCAATATGCGTATGTCGTTATTACCATAGTCGATTGCTACGGGCTTAGAGTGTAAAGGGTCACCAAAAATATCACTACGTTGATCGGTGTTAGAGCCATCGTTATCTTCATCATCAACATCTATTCCCATTGCCCATTTTATATCAGAACTGGCTAGGCTAATCGGGTTGTTAGTTACTAAGTCTAAAATGTCGCTCACAATACTGGTTGTAAACTCAACTATATCGCCTTGTTTATCGGTATAGAGGTTACGTCTGCCCTCAGCGGGTGAGCCTGTTAATGAAGACAAGTGATAATTTACTCCCCCTTGTGCTACTAAGTTACCATCAGCAGACTGGCCATCTGGCAACCAAAATGTTTTAGCATCAGTATCGATTAAACCATCAGAGTCAAGCGCGGTGTTGCCAACTGAGTCGACTATTTCACTGCCTGATACTTTTAATTTTTTTAAGTTACCGCCCCAGCGTGTGTTTGTTTCTGGATAAAACATGGCAAAGTAAATGGCATCACGGCTACGTGTTTGGTCTACGTTGTTACTTGCTACCGAAGGCGATGAAAAGCTATCGTTAACTTCACGAATCCGAGAAATTGCACTATTTAATGAGTTAGAGAGCTCGTCAGGTGTACTCGCCGGTAAGTTTTCACCGCCACCTAATAAGGCTGTTTGTCGCAACAACTCTTGCCCTTCGTCACTCATGCCTGACCCAAAACCTATGGTGTATATGCGGCCTGTTTCATGAATATCAGGTGTTGATGGATACAAATCAACTGTCGTATCACTGGTGCCATGAATTATTTTAGCTAATTGATGCAAATAATTATTATAAACGTAGTCCCCCTCGACCAAAGGTTGCCCAAAATAATTATTGTGTATTGCGCTTATTGAAGCATCACTGCCATTATCGCTATTTTCGTTAATGTAACGTCTTCCCCAACGATCATATACATATCGGGGAGAAGGGTCTCCATCCGTCATGTAAATTATATTTACTGAATTATCACAACGTTTTGCCTCTGCATTTGAGTCAGCGAAAGGGGAAATATAGTTATAACTATATGTATTTTCCCACTCGTTCCAACATCTCCATCTATTACATTTACGAACACGCTCTCTTCCAGTTAATACTTCGTTTTCGATTGAGGTGTCTCTATCTGATTGATCTATTGGCTCCGCATACTCTAAACCGCCACCTGTAATATACAGATATGCTTCCCACAGAGTCTCGGCTAATGGCGTCCCCCCATTAGCAGGAAGCCTGTCAATTGATGAAGTAATATCCGAGTGCGGACTTCCTATGCCTTCAACCACATAGCCACCAGCTGTTCCTACAAAACGCATTAAGCCGAAATCGATCCCTTCATTGTCATTCACTACTTTTTTCATTGCAGTCTTTGCAGCAGCAAGACGGCTATCTGGGCAAGGAATATACAGGTTACTACTTTCATTGAAACCACAACTAAGACCTGTGTTAGATGAAAACGCCATACTGCCTGAGGTATCAAATATAAGTAAAACCCTTGGCTTTTCTTCCACATCTACATCGTGGTTTACATACAACTCTATATCTTCGGCAGCAACATAGCTGCTTAAGGTGATGCCAATTAAAGAGGCGAGAACTTTATTCGGTTTCATCTTTAAATACCCTTACTTATACTGGCCATTTCTTGAGCAACACCGGTTACAATTGTAAGTTCGTGTTTTGCTTTAGAGCCATATTTTATAGTGGTAGAAACTTGCAGCATGTTGCACGATATACCCGCAGTAAAATTAAATCGGCGTGGGCATTCTAAATCAAGCGCCCCCTGATTTAGGTTTACCATTTTGCTTTGCATGTCACCGTGCGTAGCGATGACCATTCCCTCATCGTCTGCGCCTGCATGAGTTGAGACTTCATCTGGCGTTAAAAAAAACTGATTAGCAGCGCCTTTACTTGCTTCATCAGAAATCATGCGCTGTACCTCACCAATAAGCTCATTTTCAGCCACTTCACGCTCTTGGGCAGCATTGGTAATTTTTATGTCAACGCTACTACTGCTCATTAATGTAACGGCAATACCCGTTACTGCAATAACCATAATGAGGGCTGTAATAAGCACTACACCTTGTTGTTTATTTGCGTGTTTACTTAGATACGCCATAAATTTGCTCCCACGTTATTTAAACGAATGGTGGTGGTAAATACTGTTCTTCTGTAAGAGTCATTAAAAGTAAGCTCTCGAGCGTCTTCATCTTCACCTAAAGTATATGTTTGATTTTTTATTTTAAGTCCCGGATCTGGCTGCAATGCTCTTACTAATAAAAAAACTTGCACTGTTAAAATGCTTTTGCGGTTTTCCCAATCAGTGTGTTGCATGTCCTTAATGCTTCGGTAAGAGTCTACACGGCTATCACTATCTGTATCTAAACCAAACACAAAGCGCATATTTTCAACGCCCTCCATAATGGTTTCGGCTTTCATGTTGGCGCCATTTAAGCGTTTTCGCATTAATGCTGGTACTGTAAGGCTTTTATTATTTACCGTATAAGTTTGCTCTGCGAGGTAATAAACATGATGGCTATAGGGCCACACCGTGGCATTTACGTTTAAACTACCAGCAGCTACAACGCCTCGGGTAAATTCTGCGCTTTCTTGCTCAGCTATAAAATAGTTCTCACCCGCCTGTGTTTCATTCGTTGTACCATCAACAGTAAGCTGCTCGCCTTGTAAAAACTTAATTTGTAAAATATCAGTCCCTGCAATTGGCTTAGTTATACAGTTAAGCTCGCTTGTTGAACTGGCTTCTTTTGCATAAATAGTTCTGAAATTACTAGAAGATGTTAAATCTGGAAAGCTGCCGTTATTTAGCCCCTCAAAGCAATCTCCACCAGGGGTAGCAAGCGTTTGTGTGTTTGCTGCCGTGAACGAATCATCATAATAAGTTCCCCAAAAGCCTACCTGCTCAATATCACGCTGCATAATATTAATTGCTAAGCGACCAGACTCTTGCAATTCACCTATTGTCATTGTGTCTTTTGTGGTTACCTTCATACCAATATAGGTAAACATCACCCCACCTAAAATAAGCCCACCAATAAATAATGAAATCATCATTTCTATTAGTGTAAAACCTTTTTCTCTCATGTTAGCTCCTTAGGTATATATAGCTATTTAATGCGACCAAGCGGCGTTTTTTGTCATCAGTACCACATTTAAGCGCTTTGGTTTCATCATTAGCATTAAACTCTTGGCGACCTTGCCAAGACACTATGACTTCAATATTAAAGCCACGCCCCCCCGTGCCTGCTGCAGCCGTAGGGTTTATACACACTGTGGCATCATCAAGTGTGCCGGTATTTTCGCGTGCACGAATGGCGCGCTTCCATTGTTGTAAATCGAGGGCTGCAACTTGCGCTGCAGTGCACGACCCACTAAAACACGCAGTAGAAGTAGATGTTGAGGTTTTGCTCGTGAATGTTTGCGTATATAAGGCAACGAGCTGTGCGGTATCATTTGCTCTAATGCGTTGAATAATGTCATTTCCTAACGCGACTGCTGCTGCGCGCTGCATAGAGTCAAAGCTTGCCTGCTTAGCTTTTGCCTGCAGTGCAACAGCGCCTAATAAGCCAAAGCTTAAAATAATAAACGCAATCAGCACTTCAATTAGGGTAAAGCCTTTTTGAGGTTTTTTGTGAGATGAATGCATAGTAAAAACCAAATCAATTTTATCTGATCATAAGTTTATGCATTGAAAATGTAGATGCAATATATACTAGGATAAACGGTTAAATTTGTTGATAAACGGTAAACAAAGCTACTGTAATATATTTTTTACTGTTTTTAGCTCTCGCCTACTCACGTTTAATTGCTCCTTACACCCAGCGAGTTCTACACTATGTACACCTGAATTTAGGGTGTGTAAGGCAACAAGCCTTTGCTTATTTATCAGTGTATTTCTGTGAATACGCAATAATTGCGTTGGGAAGCGCTGCTCAAGTTGCTTTAAGCTTTGCTCAATTAGCGCCTCGCCCCCTTCAAATACCATATTGGTGTATTTTTCTTGAGCATTAAAATAATATACGAGATCAAGTTCAATACTTTTAATCGTACCGCCAAGCTGATAACTAATTTTTGTAGACTGCTGCGTTTGCATGTGTGCTTTATTTAAACGCCCTACCTGTGCTAATACTTTATCTAATGCTTGCTCAGTGACTGGTTTTACTAAGTAGCCTGCTGCACTAAGCTGTAATGCATCAAGTGCATGCTCTGGATAGGCTGTCACAAATACTATCGCTGGTGGCACACTTAAAGTATTGAGCTGCTGTGCCACTTCTAAACCATTGATCCCGGGCATATCTATATCTAAAAACACCAAATCGGGTTGAATCTGCTTGATAAGGGCAAGCCCCTGTGCGCCATTATCCCCTTCACCCTGCACTAAAATATGCTCATTATGCTGCAGTAAACGTTTTATTCTAGCGCGAGCAAGTGGCTCATCATCAATAATTACAACATTCATTAGGTATTCTCAAACTGTTTAGGGATCACCACTTTTACTCTAAACACATTTTCTTTGTGCGTGACTGAAAGCTGTGCTTTTTCTTTGTAATATATAAACAATCGCTGGCGAATATTTTCAAGCGCCATACCGTTATTTGGTCTTGTTAACGCCTCAGTATGAGTAATCGGGTTGGCAACAATCAATGTTAAGTATCCCGTGGTTACATGCAGTTCTACATTAATAACAGCCCCCGTTTCACTGGGCTCTACCCCGTGGCACACCGCATTTTCTATTAACGGCTGAAGGGTTAAGCACGGAATACTAATATCGGGCAAGTCATCAGGCAGTTGCCAGTTAACCTCTAAGCGGCTGCCAAAGCGCCATGTTTCCAGCGCAACATATTGTTTTGATAAGGTCAGCTCATCCTCGAGAGAAACGCGTTGCCCTGAACGCATAGCTGCTTGCGATAACGCTGCAAGCGCAAGAATTGCTTGCTCTGCAGCATCGGCATCGTGGTGTGTTAGCTCAGCGGCGGTATTCAAGCTATTGTACAAAAAATGTGGGCGTATTCGGGCTTGTAAAGCGTCAAGCTCTGCGCGCGAAAGCGCTTTTGTTTGCTGCTCTTTTTCAAAATAAATCAGTAAAAACTGTACAAATAAAGCCGTAATCAAAAAAACAATTAAGCAGTTTCGTAGTACAAAATAAATACTCGTTTCATTATTTGCAATATCTAAAAAGTAGCGGGCACACAGCGCACTGAATAAAGCGGTACTGACTAAAAAGGAAATAAAAAAAGCAAAAAGTTGAGTGGTTTGCGGCTTTTTTTGTAAAACACGCTGAAAAGAGTATAAAGCAGAAATACTGACCAGCACGGTCATATGAGAAAATAAACTAATTACGCCAAGGCTTTGCCAGCTATCCCCCTCAACAAAAGGAGCAAACGCTAAGATGGTAGCAACAACTTGGGTAACAATAAGCGTGGCAAGTACCCCTCGCTCATTAAAAAGAGCCGAAAAAAGCAATGTTTCACCTTGCGGCAACTTGCTCATAACGGCTCTCCTTGTAATCTAAATAATTAATTTATATAGATTAACGCAGCTCAACAGGAACGGCAAATACGATATTCTCTTCTTCACCTGGGTTTTCCACTACCTGCGTACCGCCAAGCTCTTTTAAGCGCGCAATAACTTGTTGAACAAGCACTTCTGGCGCAGAAGCCCCCGCAGTTACTCCCACAGCGCTCGTGTTAGCAAACCACTGTGCTTCAACATTTGTTGCATCATCGATTAAATAAGCGGTTGTGCCCATTTTATCTGCAAGTTCACGTAAACGATTAGAGTTAGAGCTGTTTTTTGCTCCCACAACTAAAAGCACATCAACTTTATCTGCTAAATCACGCACCGCATCTTGTCGGTTTTGTGTGGCATAGCAAATATCATCTTTACGCGGGCCATCAATTGCTGGGAATTTTTCGCGCAGCGCATCAATTACATCTGCAGTGTCATCTACTGAGAGCGTTGTTTGGCTACAATAAAATAGGTTATCAGCATTTTTAACGTTAAGTTTAGCAACATCTTCTGCGGTCTCTACAAGGTAAATACCACCGTCGTTGTTGTCATACTGTCCCATAGTCCCCTCAACCTCTGGGTGACCATGATGACCAATTAAAATACATTCAATACCTTTACGGCTCGCACGTGTTACTTCCATATGCACTTTAGTAACTAATGGGCATGTTGCATCAAATACTTTTAAATCGCGGCGTTTAGCTTCTGAGCGTACCGCTTGCGATACACCGTGGGCGCTAAAAATAACTATGCTGTCATCAGGTACTTGGTCTAGCTCTTCAACAAATACGGCACCACGGTTTTTTAAACCATCTACTACGTAGCGGTTATGCACTACCTCATGGCGTACGTAAATTGGCTTTTCAAAAATATCTAAAGCGCGCTCTACTATGCTAATTGCACGATCAACCCCTGCACAAAAGCCTCGCGGATTCGCTAATAAAATATCCATTAGCCTTGCACCTCAATAATATCTACTTCAAACGTTAAGCGTTGGCCCGCTAACGGGTGATTAAAATCGATAGTAACCGACTCACCTTGTACTTCGCGTACTAGTCCTGGCAGCTCAGTACCATCTGGCTGAGTAAAGGCAATAATTGCGCCGACTTTAGCTGGCGTTTCTGCACCAAATTTACTGCGTTCTACATAGTAAATATTATCTGGATTAGGTTGGCCAAATGCATCTTCTGGTTCTAGCTCAAACGTTTTGCTTTCGCCTGCGCTTAAACCGAGCAAACACTTTTCAAAATTAGCCGTTAAGCTGCCATCACCCATCGTTAACTTGGCTGGTTTATTATGCACCTTTGTTGAGTCTGCGGCAGAGCCATCTTCTAGTTTAATAGAAAAGTGAAAAATAACCTCTGAGTTTTCACCAATTACAGCTTGGCTCATGCTTTATGCTCCTTCGGACTTTCGCCTGTAAAGGCATCAAATAATAATAATGCGGCACCAATACAAATTGCACAGTCGGCAATATTAAATACTGGAAAATGCGAGTTTTTATAAAACACATGTATAAAGTCAATTACATAACCATAAGCAACGCGGTCATACAAATTACCAATAGCGCCAGCAAGTACTAACGCATAAGCACTACATAATATTTTATTTGTCGCTGGTAAGCGCTTCAACCACCATACTAATAGCGCGCTAATAGCAATGGCAATAAAACTTAAAAACCAACGTTGCCAACCACCAGCTTCACTTAAAAAACTGTAGGCCGCTCCATAGTTATGTACGTAGGTAATACTAAAAACAGGCAGTAAATTAATCGACTCTTGATAAGCCATGGTATTTACAACAAGTGTTTTAGTGGCAAAGTCTATTACAAGCAGTAATAGACTTAACCAAAGCCACACTAAACCACTTTTTTGGGCTAGTTTGCTCACTGAGTAAAACTCCTAAGCGAATTGACGCTTTTCACCTTCGCCGTCAACATTGCTTACACAACGACCACAAATTTCAGGGTGTGCAGGCTCTGAGCCTACATCATCGCTGTAATGCCAACAACGCTCACATTTAGTTGCATCTGTGGCTGCTACGCTAATGTATAGACCTTCAATTTCGGTTGTTTGTGTATCACTAGGCTGGCTATCTACAGCAGATACAGTGACCGCAGACGTTAATAATACAAAACGTAGCTCATCACCTAATGCTGCTAACTTATCAGCCAGTGATTTTTCGGCGTATAAGTTAACGCTTGCTTGCAGCGTTGCGCCAATCACTTCTTCTTTACGGGCAGCTTCTAGTACACGGTTTACTTCGTCACGTACATTCAGAATCGCTTGCCAGTCATCGTTGCTAAATTGGCTGTTTGTCGGTGCATGTAAACCGTCGTACCATACCGATGTAAATACGTAATCGCTACGCTCGCCCGGTAATGCTTCCCAAATTTCTTGCGCTGTAAAGCTCATAATTGGCGCCATCCAACGCGTCATTGCTTCTGCAATGTGGTAAAGCGCAGTCTGACAAGAACGACGTGCATGACTGTCGCTTTTTGCTGTGTACTGGCGGTCTTTAATAACATCTAAGTAGAATGAACCCAGCTCACCTGTACAGAAATTCATTAGCTTTTGCGTTACTAATAGCATTTGGTAGCTATCGTAGGCTGCTAAAATTTCTTCTTGTAATTGGGCGGCACGGCCAACAATCCACTTATCAAGCTCAACCATGTCATCAACAGCAACTTGGTCTGTTTTAGGATCAAAACCACTTAAGTTAGCTAATAAGTAACGGCTTGTGTTACGAATACGACGGTAGCGATCGGCAGAGCGTTTAAATATTTCATCCGATACGGTCATTTCTGCCGTGTAATCGGTTGAAGCAACCCATAAACGTAAAATGTCAGCGCCAAGTTTGTTCATCACATTTTGTGGTGAAATAACGTTGCCTAACGATTTTGACATTTTGCGGCCGTTTTCATCTACGGTAAAGCCATGCGTTAGTACTTGCTTGTAAGGAGCGTGACCGTTAATAGCAACTGAGGTCATCATTGATGACATAAACCAACCACGGTGCTGATCAGAGCCTTCTAGGTATAAATCAGCTGGGCCAACTAACTCTTCACGTGCATCAACAACACAGGCATGTGTTACGCCCGAATCAAACCATACATCTAACGTATCTTGTACTTTCATGTATTGCTTGGCATCGTCTTCGCCTAACAAGGTGGCAGGCTCTAGGTCATACCACGCTTGAATGCCTGACTTTTCTACTAGTTCTGCAGCTTGTTCTATCAGTTCTTGCGTATTTGGGTGTAAAGCACCGGTGTCTTTATCAACAAATAAAGCAATTGGCACACCCCAAGTACGTTGACGAGAAATACACCAATCTGGGCGACCTTCAACCATGTTTGCAATGCGGCTTTCGCCCCACTCTGGCAACCATTGCGTGTTTTTAATTTCGCTTAACGAGTCTTGGCGTAAGTTAGCCTGATCCATGCTTACAAACCACTGCGGTGTAGCACGGAAAATAATAGGTGTTTTGTGGCGCCAGCAATGCGGGTAGCTATGCGTAAGCGCATGATGGTGCATTAAGGCACCACGCTCTGTTAATACATCAATTACACTGGCGTTTGCTTTAAATACGTGCTGACCTGCAAATAATTCTGTATCAGGTAGGTAAACACCATTAGCGCCTACAGGGTTTGCTACTTCAAGATTGTAATTTAAGCCTGCCGCGAAATCTTCTTGACCATGGCCTGGCGCAGTATGAACCACACCCGTACCTGATTCAGTAGTAACGTGTTCTGCTACAATGACCGGTACATCAAAATCGTAAAATGGGTGAGCAACCTGTAAATTCTCTAGTGCTGCGCCTTTGACATAACCTAGTACGTGGAAATGATTAAACCCGTAACGGTCCATTGCATCTTTAACAAGCTCTGAGCCTAAAATTAAACGTTGCTGCGACCCTTCATCATCTACTTGTACTAAGGCGTACTCTAAATCTGCATGCACAGCTACTGCACGGTTAGCAGGTAGGGTCCACGGTGTTGTAGTCCAAATAACAGTGCCAACACTACCTTGCCCTTCATGGCCTTCTGCTAAATCAAAAGCTTTAACAACCGCGTCTTGATCTGCAAAAGTAAAGCGCACATCGATTGCTGGTGATTGCTTATCTTGGTACTCAACTTCTGCCTCTGCAAGTGCAGAGCCACAGTCTGTACACCAATGCACAGGCTTTGCACCTTTATGAAGGTGGCCGTTTTTAATAATACGGCCAAGCACGCGAATGGCGTTTGCTTCAAAGTCATAGTTCATTGTTAGGTAAGGTTTGTCCCAATCGCCAAACACACCTAAACGTTTAAAGTCTACTTTTTGACCTTCAACTTGCTTTTTAGCGTAAGCACGGCATTTTTCACGAAACTCGCTCGCAGTTACTTTAACGCCAGGCTTGCCTACTTTTTTCTCAACCATTAACTCAATTGGTAAGCCATGACAATCCCAACCAGGCACGTAAGGGGCATCAAAGTCAGATAAAGTTTTAGACTTTACAATAATGTCTTTTAAAATTTTATTTACTGAGTGGCCTAAATGGATATCGCCGTTTGCATACGGAGGACCGTCATGCAAAATAAAGGTTTTTTTACCTTTTTTAGCGCTGCGAATTTGACCGTACAGGTCGTCTTCATACCATGCTTTAAGCATTTTTGGTTCACGTTGTGCCAAATTGCCACGCATTGGAAACTGTGTTTCCGGTAAATTCAAAGTATGTTTGTAGTCGCTCATTAATCCTACTTTCCGTATCTATCGGCTACCTAATTTAAACCAAAACACTGTTTTGCGGCGGCAACATCGGTTGCTATTTGTGCCGTTAACTGTGTTAATGTCTCGAATTTTTTCTCATCGCGAAGTTTTTCAATTAACTCCACGTGCATAAACTGTCCATATATATCGTGTGCAAAGTCAAAAAGGTGAACTTCTAACAAAGCACGCGTTCCATTAAAAGTGGGCTTATTACCAATATTGGCTACCCCATAAACCTGCTTGCCGGCAATGTTTGCTTTTACAGCAAACACCCCATTTACAGGGCAAACTTGGCGTTTAAGCGCTATATTTGCAGTTCGAAAACCAAGCTCTCGCCCTCTTTTCCAACCATGTATTACACGTCCTGAAATAGCATAATTATGCCCTAGCATTAACTTAGCATTTTCTAAGTCGCCTGCTGCTAATGCTTCACGTATTAGTGTGCTGCTTACTCTAGCATTTAATTGGCGAAAACTCGCGGTGCTTTTTACATCCATGCCCGCTTGTTTGCCCATACTGCGCAGTAAATTAAAATCCCCTTGGCGCTGTTTACCAAATTTAAAATCATCGCCTACTGTTAATGCTTTTACACCTAGCTTTTTAATTAAAATATCGCTAACAAATTGCTCAGCGTGCATATTGGCAAATTCTTGATTAAAGCTAATGCAAATAACGCGCTCAATACCTAAGTTACTAAGCAGCTTAAGTTTATCGCGTAACCGAGTAAGTCGAGCAGGTGCATTATTTTTGGCGAAAAACTCTTGCGGCTGTGGCTCAAATAACATCACCGTACTGGGTAAGTTATGTGCTTTGGCATCCGCTAACAGCCCTTTTAACACTTCACCATGGCCTAAATGCACACCGTCAAAATTACCAATAGTCAATACGCAACCATAATGTTGCGCTCGAATATTGTGTATACCTCTAATTAACTCCATGCCACCTAATGCCTTTTTCAGCGAGTATTATTAACGAGTTTAAAATTGTTCAAAACCACAGGGCTGCCGATTATAATCTTTTTTTTAGTTTGATTCAGTAGTTGCTACACTTTTTATCGTATTTAGTCTTACACCAAGTAAAAACAGCACTGCAAAGTAACTTATTGCAGCAACCACCAACAGTACAATTAACAACATTATTTGCTCATGAAAGTGCCATGTAGCCCAATAATAACGGCTACTAACATACCAAGTTAGCGCCCCCATGGCTAAGCTTGCCACTATGCATTTTATGGTAAAGCGTAGGCTCATAGCAGAAAACTGATACACGTTTTCTTTTTTAAGTTGCCTGTAAAGTAAAAAGGCATTGCAGCTAGCCGACATAGACGTTGCTAAAGCAAGCCCCAAATACCCAATAAATGGGGCTAACATAATATTGAATACCATATTAAGTACCAACGTAATAATTCCAATGCGCACAGGCGTTTTAGTATCTTGGCGCGAGTAAAAACCCGGCGCTAAGACTTTAATAAGCATAAAGCTAACTAACCCTACCGAGTAGGCGACCACCCCTAAACTTACCGCTTTGACATGATCAACATCCGCCTCCTTAAATGCGCCATGATCAAACAGCACAGTAATAATAAGCGGGCTTATAATCATTAACCCGACCATAGCGGGTATGCCTAAAAAGATGACAAAACGCACTCCCCAATCCAGCGTATGCTGAAAATCGCTGCGTTTTTTACTGCTATGTAATTTAGAAAGTGCAGGTAAAATAACAGTGGCAATACCAATACCAAATAAACCAAGTGGAAACTCAATTAATCTATCCGAGTAATAAAGCCATGCGATAGACCCCGTCATTAATAACGAGGCAATCATAGTATCGAGTAGAAGATTAATTTGGCTTATCGACACACCAAATAAGGCCGGTAACATAAGCTTACGCACTTTTTTAACGTTTTCGTCTTGCCAAGCCCAGCGCGGGCGCGCCAACATTTTTGCGCGGTATAAAAATGGTAACTGAAACAACAATTGCACCACCCCACCCACAAATACACCAACGGCTAACGCATATGCCCCAACGCTAAATTTGTCGTGCAATAAAATAGCGCAGGTAATAATAGAAACATTAAGTAATACGGGCGTAAAAGCAGCCACTGCAAAGCGATTATATACATTCATTACTGCACCGCTAAGTGCCACTAAACTTACAAATAGCAAATACGGAAAGGTTAATTTTAGTAATGAGCTTGCCAGCACAAATTTTTCTGCATTGGGTCCTCCTTGCCACCAATCAATGAACCAGCCGGTTCCAAACAACGCGGCAATAACAGGTGAGGCAACAACGCCAAAAATAGTTACGCACAGTAAAATAGTGCCCAGTGTACCAGCCGCTTGTGCTACAAATAACTTAACTTTATCATCACCATGGTGTTCTTTAATTTCGCTAAGTACAGGCACAAAAGCCTGAGCAAAAGCCCCCTCTGCAAATAGACGTCGTAAAAAATTGGGGATACGATTAGCAAATAAAAAAACATCGGCAGCAGCACTTGCACCTAATAAGTTTGCAACGACGGCATCTCGTACTAACCCTAAAATACGCGATATCATTGTCATAGCACTTACAATCATACCGGAGCGAAATAATCCTTTTGACACCTTAAACCTACTTAAAAACCTTTAATTAAGGCAATTATGCCACAGTCTTTTTTATAAATCGCTTTAAAGCACTAGGCTGGGCGTCTGTGCTTTGTTACAATAGCGATATTAACTGCTGAAGCGGCAAATTGATGTTCGTTATAAGGAGCAGTTTTTCTTGAATTGTTAAATTTACATTGACATTCATGATAAAAACAGGCATATTCCACGGCCTTTAATTTAAGCTTTATTTAAGATTGTTAGGAGCAAACCTTGGCTAACATCAAGTCTGCAAAAAAACGCGCTATCACTAGCGAAAAAAACCGTCAGCACAACGCAAGCCGTCGTTCAATGATGCGTACTTACTTCAAAAAAGTAACCGCTGCTATTGAAGCTGGCGATAAAGAAGCTGCACAGCAAGCTTTCTCTGTTGCTACACCTATCCTAGACCGTTACGCAACTAAGGGTCTAATTCATAAAAACAAAGCAGCTCGTCATAAGAGCCGTTTAGCAGCTAAAATTAAAGCGCTATAATTTGTTTTATGATTAAAAAACCGGCTTAGGCCGGTTTTTTTATGTCTACAGTTTAGTGCTTAAAAAATGACTAAACGCTTTCTAGATCGGGATAAAACTTTTTCAACATAGCTGCTATTTTTTTAGGTGTAAATGGCTTTACTACAAAACCTTTAGCACCTTTATCAATGGCTTCTTTCACGTTTTCTACTGCTGAATGGGCCGACACCATTACTACATTAGTTTCAGGGTTAATATTATTAATTTGCGCGATTAACTCTTTACCATCACCATCAGGCAGTTCTATATCTAAAAAAATCATATTGTAATTAGCAGCCTGGCATTCGCTAATACACTGTTTAGCCGTTGAAGCCTCTTTAACGTTTTCTATTCCTAAGTGCATGAGCGTTTGGCTCAAAAAACTACGCACTGTGCTAACATCATCCACTATTAAAATTGATAGCTGCGTATCCATGTATCTTCCTCGTAGGCTAAAAGCATTGTATAAGTTATTATATAACTAGATATTTAATCATTTTATTATAGAGACCTAAGCTCAAAAGGCCAGATTTGCTTTATGTCAAACAATACAAAAAAACAATCATTGCTTGGTAAAACACCACAAAAAAGAAAAACCCCTGTAAAAAAGCCTCGCAATAGGTCGCAAACAGCACCGCAATCTTCGGCTAACTCAATAGCTCCCCCAGCAGAGCAGCCAGTAAAGTCTAAAAAAGGGTTACTTATTACGTTGGCTATAATTTTTGCTATAGCCATTATTTTTCCAAAACCAACTTTGCTCACCTATAAAAAATTAGGGTTAGTAAGCGAAAGTATTTATTGGCCTGGCGTTTTTGGTTATGGCCGTACACTGCTTGACTCAAACTTACACCCGCAACTAGACGAGAAGCGCAATGCCCTTTATTTATGCGCAGATATGAAGGTCCCGCAAAGCTGTCAAAAGTACCAACTAATAAAAAATAATGGCTTTTTTGCTGCATTGACTAGCTACATTTAACATTAAAAAAACTAATCTGAAAATTTAAAATTACTTGGTTGAAAGGTGTGCAAAAGATCACCATAATGGCGCTCCTTTTTTCAACAACTGAACTATTGAAACGACCATGCTAAACGAGCTAGATTGGCTTTTAAACACTGTATTACTTGCACTAGGACTAGGTGCATTCTTTATTAATAATATAACAATACTGCGCGTTGCAGCCATTAGTGCGTGTGGACTGTTATTTTTGTCTTTTAGCTTGGATTTGATGTCGTCGAGTGTTATTTCGAATATGAGTTTAGTGTTGATCAATACATTTTATTTGTTCAAAGTGTATACGTTTGGGCAGTTTAATGTAACGCAGAATTAACATTTCCCCTTAGAATATTTTATAGCCCAGCCTTGCTGGGCTTTTTTATTTAAAAAATTAAAAGGCTTGGGGAACAGATTGAACTAAGATAATATTTACCGCGTATTAATCCTCATTTAGGTCTTACTATGTCTTTATCTGATTTTGATTTATTTTTATCTTCTATGGAAGATGTAACACCTATAAACCACGATACTGTAACTCCTCTTGCAAGTAATCCCAGTGTCACCCTTGCACAACAAGAGAAACGCAAAGCTGCTGAGCTTAGCCTTGCGAATGATGAAAATTACCTACAAACTGAGCATGTAGAACTATTAGACCCACATGCATTATTAAGCTTTAAAAAAGACGGTGTACAAAGCGCTGTTTTTAAAAACTTACGCTTAGCAAAGTACCAAGTTGATGCCACATTAGACTTACATGGCCAGCTACTTAAAAATGCCCGTACAACATTATTTAACTTTATCACTGATTGCCATCAACGAAACATTCGTGTTGTATTAGTGCGCCATGGTATTGGCATAAAAAATAAAGCGAAGCCCGGTATACTTAAAAGCTATGTTAATAAGTGGCTACAGGCGCTACCCGCAGTTTTAGCTTATCATACCGCCCTCAAACATCACGGTGGCAGTGGTGCAACCTACGTATTACTTAAAAAAAGTGATGAGAAAAAACACGAAAACCGAGAGATCCATGCTAAGCACTATTAACTAGCTACTAACTAACTTGTTGCTAGATAATTAAAGCAAGCTAAAGCAATTGTAAGGTTATATGAAAGGAGGGATACTCTTGAACATTCAGGCTTAGCCATGAATGAATTAAAAGAGTTCCCTTTTTAGAGCATACTGAAGAGTTTAACTACTCACTTTGCGTTGACTGTGCGTTGCCACTTTGAGGTAACTGATCGGCACTCGCTTGGTTTAACCAAGCAGAAACGCCCAACACAATAATAGAAACCACCACTAAACTTAGTTTTACTCCGCCTTGACTTGATTTCATACGTCACTCTTATTATTTTTATTTTGGTGTTTAAATTCTACATTAATTAAAATTACAAATGTTAACAAGGTGTTTTCTAAACCAATTTGTTATCTATTAATAACCTTTTGTTCTATTAACACGATTGTTTAACTTAAGCCCCCTATTTAAGCGATTAATATTCTCTGCTATTTGTATTGCCACACTATTTAAGTCTGATATTGCTGCGCAATGTGGTGTGATAGTCACTTTAGTGTGCTGCCAAAATGGGTGTGAACTCGGTAATGGCTCCTCAGTGAACACGTCTAGGGTTGCTGATCTTAGATTATCTGAATCTAAAGCTGATAATAAATCCGATTCAATAATATGCTGCCCTCTTGCTACATTTATTACGCAGGCGTGTTTGGGAAGCTTTGCTAATAATTGTGCATTTATGATGCCTTTCGTCTCGTCAGTTAGTGGCAATAAACACACTAAAAAATCTATTTGAGGTAACATTTCATCAAGCCCTGTTCCAGTGTATAGCTTAACATGTTGACTCTCTTTAGCCGTTTTAGACCATGCGCTTAGCGTAAAGCCATTAATAAGTAGCTTATCTGCGCATGCTTTTGCGAGTTCACCAAACCCCAAAATACCGACATGCTTATATTTGTAACCGCGTTTGGGTTTCCAGTTACCTTGCGATTGCCTAACAAAGTACTCTTGTAAGCGTAGCTTTTGAGCTAACACATGGGTTAGTACATACTCTGCCATATCGTCAGCTAGTTGTTTATCTACAATACGCACCACATCTACATGCTCATGTAATAGCGACAGATTAATACTATCCACACCAGCTCCAAATGAAGAAACAGCTCTTAAATTAGGCAATTGTTGCCACAAGTCATTTGGGGCATTCCAGGCGAGTACAAACTCTACATCACTGGGGTTTTTACACGATGGCCATTCTTCAATGGTCTCATTTGGTAGCAACTCAGTTAGCCTTGCGATTAACTTTGTATTATCACGCCCTGTAATGGCAACTAAAACTGACATGTAAACTCCTAATAAGCTTAAATAATTTTATATTTCTCACTGAGTAAATGTACTCTTGGTTATTTACTCTTTAAAAAGTCACACTACTGCAAAGTAAATGTCACACCCTTTTTTTACTCTAAACAGGATGGCGAATAGGCCAAATTGTAAATGAGGTTAATATGATAAGCGTTGATAAAGTAATAGCAGCAAACTTACCACAGTTAGAGAACTCCCCTAAAGTAAAAGGTTTAGTTAAAAAAGGGCTTGGCTACTTATTACATGAACAAGAATTTGTTGCCTTTGGCGATGCTTACCCTCATTTACAAGGGCTAGAATTTGTTGAACAAGTACTTGATGAACTTGACTTTGATACCCGCTACAAACCAAAGCAAATTGAAAATATACCCAGCGAAGGTAAATTAGTAATTGTAGCTAACCATCCCATTGGCTCGCTCGACGCGCTCGCACTGATAAAGGTACTATCAAGCGTTAGGCAAGACTTAAAAGTGGTTGCTAATCGCATGCTAATGTCGGTTACCCCTATGCATTCATTGCTGTTGCCAGTAGATAACTTATCTGGAACCAGTAAAAAACAAGAATTAGGCAATATTCAAAAACACTTAAAAAATGAAGGTGCTTTGTTAATTTTTCCTGCCGGCGAAGTCTCTAGATTAAGCCCTACCGGAATTAAAGATTGCAAGTGGAACAGTGGCTTTTTACGCATGGCTAAAAAAGCAAACAGCCCTATTTTACCTATTTATATAAAAGCTAAAAACAGCCCACTCTTTTATGGTACGTCAATGATTTACAAGCCGCTTGCGAGCTTATTATTAGTAAAAGAAATGTTTAAGCAGCGACAAAAGTCATTAGAGTTTGAAATTGGCGCTTCCATTCCGCCTGAATCATATTTAATCGAAAATTTAAAAGATAAAGAAATCGTTAACCTCATTCGCAAGCAACTTTATCGCCTTACCACTAAAAAGTCCCTCCCCCTTAAAACCCAAACCCCTATTGCAATACCCGAGTGCCGCAAAGAGCTAAAAAAAGCCATAGAAAGTTGTCAGTTATTAGGTAAAACACAAGATGGTATGCATATTCATTTATATCAATACACGGGTAGCTCAGCGGTGTTTAGAGAGCTTGGGAGGCTCAGAGAAATTGCCTTTCGAGCGGTAGGTGAAGGCAGCGGTAAACGCCGCGATATTGACAAATATGATATGGATTATCAACACTTAGTGCTATGGGATCCTACGCAATTAGAATTAGTGGGGGCATATCGCCTTGCTTGTGCAAAGGAAATAATAAATAAACATGGTCGAGAAGGCTTATACACCGATAGTTTATTTAGTTACACACAAGCAATGCAACCGTATTTAGAACAAGGTATAGAGCTTGGACGCAGTTTTGTGCAACCTAAGTATTGGGGGCGTAAAAGTTTAGACTACTTGTGGTATGGTATTGGTGCATTTATTAAAAACTACCCGCAATATCGTTACTTATTTGGCGCAGTTAGCGTCTCTAACGCCTTGCCTGAACAAGCAAAAGCCATGCTCGTGTATTACTATCAACATTATTATAAATCAGAGCAGCACCTCGCCACCCCTAATAACGAGTTTAAATTAAGCGAACAACAACTTACTCAGTGTAAAACTGTTTTTAATGGCAATGATGTAAAAGAAGACTTTGTAGAATTAAAACACGTACTGGCCAATATGGGTGCACACGTTCCCACCCTATTTAAACAATATACCGAACTGTGTCAGCCTGGTGGGGTAAAGTTTTTAAGCTTTAGTATCGACCCCGACTTTAACAACTGTATTGATGGGTTAGTGCTGGTAGACTTACAAAACGTAAAAGAAAATAAAGCTAAGCGCTATTTAGGTTAGTCAAACAGCGAGGTAATTCTCGCTGTTTATTTTTATAAGGCCTATTTATGGCTAAAAATCCGCGCTAATAAGTCGGTATAAATGGCCTCAATTTTAAGTAAATCCTCAACTGGAACATGCTCGTTTACCTGGTGAATGGTACTATTTTTAACTCCGCACTCAATAACTTGGGTATGCTGGTTTGCAAAAAATCGCCCATCAGACGTGCCACCGCTGGTACTTAACATGGGGTAGTTTCCTGTTTGCGCATAAATGGTGTGCTCTAACTGCTGTAATAAACTCCACCCGTTTGTTGGTGCTGTATAATAGGGCTCACACGCTCGCTCCCATTCAACATCAAGGTGCTGAGCGTACTCACTCAGTGCCGCTGATATACACTGCTTTATTGTACTGCTTGTATAACCATGGCTATATCGCACATTAAAGGTAATTTCGCACTCACTAGGCACTAGATTATCAACAACATTATTTATATTAATACCAGTCACTTGCAAGGTGGTTTTAGAGCTTGGCTCATCTTCAGGCCATGTTAAATTGCTTAAACAATTTACAATATTACCCGCAATATGCGCCGCATTTATAGTGTTCTGCGGGTAGGCAACATGTCCAGTCTTGCCATGTACTTTTATACGAGACGATATAGCGCCTCGGCGACCATTTTTAATTGTATCGCCTACGTGTGCAGAGCTTGTCGGTTCACCAACAATACAGCCATCAAGTTGTATATTATTTTTTGCAAGGCGCGTGGCTATTACCTCTGAGCCAAATTCTGCCTCGCCTTCCTCATCGGAGGTGATAAGCCAGTAAAAACGCCCTTTTTTACTTTTTGTATCATTTAATAGTGCCTTAGTGGCACCTAGCATAGCCGCCACGCCACCTTTCATATCAGCAGCGCCACGCCCATACACGGCATTATTAATAATATTGCCGGCAAAAGGCGGACTTAACCAGTTGCCCGGCTCTGCAGGTACAACATCAATATGCCCAGAAAACGCAACACAAGGCCCTTCTAGCTCAAAATTAATGTAGGCAATTAAATTGGTAACGTCTTCACACATAAACTGCTCACAGTTAAAACCAAGCGCAGCTAACTCATTGCTAAGCCAATCTATGGCACCGCCTTGGTGAGGCGTTACAGATTCAAACCTAATAAGCGTTTGCGTATTTTTGACCACCGCGCTTAAAGGTTTACTTACACTGTTTTGCGATACTTTTGCAAAAGACATAACAACACACTCAATAACCATAAGAGAGATTATTAAAGCGCGCTAATATGACCAAATAATGGCAAAGTTAATACAGTGCGATGACTGTTAAATACATAGCAGTGTCAATTAATTAAAATACTTTTTGCAGCAACTTTAATCTAAATCAATAAAAGGATTCACATGCTTCAAACATTTTTGAAACTTTGATCTAGAACAGGTTTTTAACGCTCGGAGGTTGTAATAATAGCGGCAATCAAAAAGTAGTTATTGGAGCACAACATGAAAACCCAAATCAGCATTGCATTACTTACCTCTTTACTAGCTATGACCCCTACGGCACACGCTAACTTAAGCGTTAATGTTGGCGCTATTAATGTAAATCCAGATAACAGCAGCTCGGCCATTAACGAAGCGCCAACACTGGGCCTTAAAGGCGACTCTGACACGCAGCTAGGTATTACAATCGACTATGCATTTAACGATAAGTGGGTGGTAGAACTTATTGCCGCTACGCCGTTTTCGCACGATGTAAATGGCGCGGGTGGGCTAGCGGGCAGTAAGATTGCCGACATAAAACAGCTTCCGCCATCATTGGTTGCGCAATACCACTTTTTAGATACCAGTTACGCGCTACGACCGTTTATTGGTGTAGGGTTAAATTACACCACCTTTTTTGACGAGCAGCCTTCACAAGCGCTAAAAGCAACCCTAGGTACTGATGATGTTGAAGTAAAACTCGATGATTCGTTTGGCTTTATAGCACAAGTAGGCGCTAACTATAAAATCGATCAACATTGGGGGCTACATGCTATGGTATCAATAATTGATATAGATACCGATGCCACAGTGTATGCAAACGGAGCAAAAGCCCTTACATCAACCGTTGAGCTTGACCCAGTCGTTGCTATGTTTGGTGTAAGGTACAACTTTTAGTTAAGTGTGCAGTGCCTATGTTCTATGTGTTTAAGGCCGAAAGGCCTTATTTTATGAAAATTATTTAGGCAGGTTATTCACCTTTTTTTGCTCAAGCATTTCTTTCCAATGCATAATTTCAGCGGGTAAAATAGGCGCCACGCCATCAAACTCGGCTACTTCAAGCATTTCTTCAATAGAAACTATGCCTTTTTTGTTTTTAAACACACCACGCACATACGCTATAGCGTGCAGGCCACGCGCAGAATGAAATTTTTGTTCAATGTAAAAATATTTATGATCCCACCCCACCAGCCGGGTACTGATGGTATAACGCTGCATAGGTTTAATATCGCGAATATAAGTGATGGCTGTCGCATTAACTATAGGAAACCAACGGCGCTTCATTACTTGTTTTAATAAGCCTATTCGCTCAATCATCCAGGTGCGCGACAAGTCCATCATCGCCAAATAACGCGAATTTGTTAGATGCAGGTTTATATCGCAATCTGTGGGTAGTGCTTTGTAATCAATATCTACCGTATCAAGTAACTGTTGGTAGTCACGGTTGCGCTTAATTTTAAAAAATAATAAAAGAAGTCTAATATATAAGTTCACGAGAAGGTCTTACCAGTATAAAGTTAACTCAGTGTAACATAACCACTTGTTAAGGCGAATGTTCCGTTTTACTCTCAAATTATAAATATAAAAAAGTCATAGTATGAAATATAAATTAGCGACACTTTTTACCATCAGTTTATTATGCATTAGCCCCAGCGCATTGGCCGACTTTACAATTAAAGGCTCAGGCGCGGTGAGTTACCCCACAGGCATAGAAAAACCATTTAATTTTGGGTTTGCATGGCAGCAGCAACTGGGTAAATTTACAATAGGAAATAAAAGCTACGATATGTCGCAATTACCTAATTCATACTCGGTGGCAATCACGTTAGCTAAAGATGATAGCCAAGTGTGGGTACAAGAGTTTAATAATGGCTTTATTGAAACGTTTGAATGGCATATAGGTAAACATACTGTCAGTCTAAAAAAGCAGCAATTGAAAGACCCCGTAAAAGGCAATTACGTGATTGAGCTCAATGGCCGCAGTTACTTTTTTACTCGTAATAACGCAAGCATAGTGATTAATTTTGATGAAAATGGCATAGAAACAATCGCCATTGATGGAGTTACAAAAAACATGGGCACTAAAAACTAGGGCGTGTTGACCTTTGCGGATTGAAATTTGTTCAACCTAGGGGCGATTAAATCGCGGCGCGAGGTTTGTAACCTAGTGGGCTCGATAACTGCTCCTGCGTTATTCTAATGACTTACATCCATGTA